>DATIYL010000178.1:0-20280 GCA_035517635.1 Allostellaceae bacterium
CGCCGGCATGAGCGACGCGCTCGGCCAGTGTCGGGACGCGCAACGTGCCGCCGGTCGCGCGACGCATATGCGTGCGAAAATCGGGCGCCCCGACGTCACGGACGACGATCCTGCCTTCTTCGAGGAGCCCCATCCGGTTGCCGTCGAGACCATGGCGGCGCGGATGGCAGCCGGTCGCGATCGATGCGGCGGAGACGCGCGTGACCGACGGGAACACCGCCCGGTGATCGGCGCACCACAGGCTGCGAGCGGCGATCGCATGAAGCCGCGGCATGTGGGCTGGCGTCACCCAGTCTCGCCCCAGCCCGTCACAACAGACGAAGACGACGCGCCGCGCCGGGGTCGCGGCTTGGCCGGCCGAAGCGAGACGTGCGCTGGTGTGAGTCTTGGCTCTGTCCATTTGTGCCGATGATAGTACATATGTACTTTTTCACATTTGTGACGCTGCCGATACAACTGTACTGACCTGTGCCGGCGAGGTCGGCTATGGTCGGCGGCGCGTCGAGACGGAGGGCTGAGATGCGGGCGGCGAAGAACGAGGAGGAGAACGGGACCGACGCGACGGCCGATGCGCAAATGACCGCGCGGATCTGCTGGCACTATTTCAAGGAAGGGCAGACCCAGGAAGCGATTGCGCAGCGCCTCGGCCTCACCCGCAAGCGCGTCAATCGCATCCTCAACGACGCCCGGACGAGCGGTTTTGTCCAGATCACGATCAATAGCCCGCTCAGCGCCTGCACCGGGGTCGAGACCCGCCTCGTCGAGGCTTATGGCCTGCGGCGCGCCATCGTCGTGCCCTCACCCGAGCCCGGGACCGATGTGCGCGTGGTGGTCGGCGCCGCCGCCGGCCAATATCTCTCCGAGCACCTCGGGCCAGGCGCCAGCCTGGGCATTACCTGGGGTGGAACCATCAATGCCGCCGCGCAAAGCATCCTGCGGCGCCAGGGCCAGGGGAATAGGGTCGTGCTGCTCTGCGGCGGGCTTGCCCGGAGCACGCGAATCAACCCCTATGACAACGCCGCCATGTTCGCGCGCGCGCTCGATGCCACCTGCTTCTATGTCACGGCACCGATGTTCGCCGAGACGCGCGAGCTGCGCGATGCGCTCGTCAAGAGCGAGCCGGTACGCAGCGTGCTCGAGATGGCCCGCAGCGTCGATATTGCCCTGCTGAGCGCGGTCGACCTGTCGCGGCGGTCGAAAGCCCTCGAATACGACGTGATCAGCCGCGAGGAGTGGCGCTCTCTGCGCGACGCCGGGGCTGTCGGCGATGTCTGCGGGCATTATCTCGACGCCGCGGGAAACCCTATTCTCCACCCCATCGCGGCGCGCATGGTGAACCCGCCGCTCGAGCATCTGCGCGACATCCCGGACCTCGTCCTTGCCGCCGGCGGCCGACACAAAGCTCCCATCATCGGCGGGGCGATCCGCGCCGGCCTTTGTCACGTCCTGATCACCGACGAGGCGGCCGCTTTCGCGCTGCTGTCGAAGGTCGGAAAAGAGGCTCGCGGCGCTTAACGCGAGAAGCGAAGGTCGAGACCGCGGGCGCGCCATTGCGCCTCGATCGCGTCGAGATCGGTGAGCCCGGCCGGATTAGCCTTGCTGGGATAGAGACCGCGCTGCGGCTCGAATTCCCGGCGATAGTAATCGAGCAGGCGGCGCAGCTCCGCAAGCGGGGCCGCGTGGTCGTCGACGCGGAGGTCGATATCGGGAAAATCCTCGGTGGTGGCGACGAGCAGCGCCGCCGATTGGCGGCCGCGCCGGTCGCCGCCCGCGGCCTCGCCGGCATCGAGCGCGGCGAGAAGGCGCTCGGCGAGCTTGCCCGTGGCGGCGGCGTAGCCTTCGAGCGTAGCGGCGAGCACGCGCTCGCTCCTCAGCATGTTGCCGGCGGCGCTCACGCCCGCCGCGGCCCCGTGTCCCGCCCAGGCGACGCAATGCCGGCCGGTCCAGGCGGCTGAGCGCCCGTGCCGGTCGACGGCATGCAGCTGGCGCAGCTCGCGCCCGGGATCCTGTGCCAGCGCCGCTTCGAGCGCCGCCTCGGGCGCGAGGCCGCGCTCGAGTCCGTCGAGCACGCGCGGCCCGAGATAGGGGTTGGTGATGGATTGCGTCGCCACTGCGCCAATGCCGGCGCGGATATAAGGCATGCGCGCACCGACGGCGAAAGCGCGCGAGGTGACGGCGACGCCAAACGCGCCGCTCGCCGCGTCATAGGCAAGGATGGACCAGGTCATGCCGCCGAAGATAGCGCCTCGCCGGGCGCGGCGACAAAGGGCGCTCAGCCCGGCGAGGCACGTCTCGCGATGCGACGCGCATCGGCCGGGTCGGCGCCCGGCTTGTAGCCGAAGGAATAGACATGCCGGTCGTGCCGCCGGTCGGCGTCGAGACGCGGGCCGAGATCCCACAGCTCGAGCGTGTACCACCAGCTCGCCCGCGGCTGCTGCGGACCGGCGATCGGCGCGAGGTTGAGCACGAAATAGCTGTCGCCGATCTTCAAGAGCTTGCTGGCATGATCGCTCTCGCCGATGACGTTGTGCTTGGCGAGCCAGTCGCCGTCCTCGGCGCGGGTGCTGGAGAGCAGACGGCAGCCGCGCAGTGCCATGGCGACGAAAGTGCCGGGCATGAGCGTCGTGCCGCCTTCCGCGGCGGCGGCGGGACGGCGCCCATCGAGCATCGCATAGTGCTCGCCGCGGAACACCAGGACTTCGTCGCGGCGTTTTCCCGGGCCCGTGATCTCGATGCGATAAGCGGCGAAGCCGCGCGTCGCCGCATAAATGCGATGGGCGGCGGTGATCCGCAGCGGGTCGAGACCGGGGCAGTGCTTGCGCGCGCTGAGATAGCTCGGCAGGTCCGGCCGTTCCGAGCGTTCGACCGGCGTGACCACGCTGAAATCGCCGGCGCGCAGCTTCGCCAGCAGCGTGGTGCAAACGCCGCCGGCACTGCAGCCCTCCTCCGGCGCGAAGGCACGGCCGTTCAGCAACGCCGCGATGGTTGCCTTGGCGTTCTCGGCATAGGAGGGTGCCTCATCGGCTTTCGCGCCAGCGAGCGGCGCCGCGATCAGGGCTGCGAAAAGGCCGAGACCGAGCCAGGCAAATCGGCGCTTTCCCAACCCCACGAGGCAACGCATCGGCAGCCCTCTCCTGCTTAGATCCGGCGGAACATTCGCCGGCGGCGCTCGCGAGCGGCAAGCCGCGCCTTCAGAGCGTATCCCGCAATGAAGCACAGCATCATAACTGCCGCCGCCTCGATCATCTGCGCTCCATTGTCGCACCACGCGCAAATCACACCACCACGGAAACCACCCCGACAGTGGCAAAAAAGGGCTTCGCCGTGCTTTTGCGCGGAATCTGATCAATTGCGTGCGGCTGCAGATCCCGGTGTGCTGCCTGCCCCCACCGGCCGACCTCAGCGCGAACCGCTTACCTGCAGCATGGTCTGGGCCAAATGCGGCTGCAACTGTTCGGACGGATCGGGCCCGCCCTGAGCGCACTCCAGGGCGGGGTTGCCTTGTCTGGCCGTCGCCGCTCGCGCGGCAGCCCGCCGTCTGCGGTCTACGAATACTCTGCGAACAGGTACCGTTCGGGGTGCTGGGTCGTCTCGGTTGGCTTGCTGGTCATCGACTGGGACAGCTTCGGCGGCGAATTGGGACACGCTGCCGGCGGATCGACGACGCGGCGGCGGTCAGCCGCTCGCCGCCACCTTGACCGGCGCACCGATCGCGCGGGCGCCGTAGCGTTCGCGGAACGCGCCGGTGTCGATCTCTTCGAGCTCGATCTCGCGGCTCATCACCTTCTGCTTCCACGCCTGATGCGCGGGCTCGTGGCTTTGAAACTCCGGCATTACCTCGCGGGCAAACAGCTCGAGGCTCTCGCAGATGTGCTCGTGCGAGTTCTTGCCGGCCTGGTTGAGCAGGATGACCTGATCGATATGCGAGGTCTCGAAGCGGGCGAGCTTTCGCCGCAGCGTTTCGGGCGAGCCGATCAGGCCGCCGCGCAGTGCTTTTTCCTGCTGGTCCGGGTTGGCGCGCTTCCACGCGTTGTACTCGTCCCACATGTTGACGGTCCCGGGCGCCGGACGCTGGCGGCCGGGCTGATTGCCGTAGAAACGCAACGCGAACTGGAAGAACGTAGCGCCCTCGGCGCGGCGGCGTGCCTCCTCGTCGGTCCTGGCGCACATGAAGAAGCTGACCAGCGCGATGTTGGGATTGATGACATAGTCGGCGAGCTTCTCCCGCCGCTTGGTGATCGCATTGTAGTAGGCGTGAACCCAGGCGTGCGCCGCCTCCGCGCTGACGAACTGGAAGCCGAGCGCACCGAAGCCGTTGCGGCCCGCTCGCTGGATGGTCTCGAGTTGAGAGCACGCCATCCACAGCGGCGGGTGCGGTTTTTGCACCGGTTTGGGCACGACGTTGCGCAGCGGTATGTCGAAATATTTGCCGTGGTGCTCGGAGCCGCCTTCCTTGAACATCGGGAAGATGGCACGGACCGCCTCCTCGAAGACCTCGCGCTTGTCCTCCATGCTGCGACCGAAGGGCTCGAGCTCGGTGATCGACGCGCTCTCGCCCATGCCGAATTCGCAGCGCCCGTTGCTCAACAGGTCGAGCACGGCCACGCGTTCGGCGACGCGGGCGGGATGCGAGGTCGTGAGTTGGATGATGCCGTGGCCGAGACTGATGTTCTTGGTGCGCTGACTCGCCGCGCCGAGAAAAGCCTCGGGAACCGGCGAATGCGAGTATTCCTCGAGGAAATGATGCTCGACCTCCCAAGCGAAATCATAGCCGAGCCGGTCGGCTTGCTCGAGTTGCGCCAGAGCGTCCTGGTAAAGCTTCAACTCGCCGTTCGCGTGCCACGGTCGCGGCAGCTGCAACTCGTAAAAAATGCCGAATTTCATCTGCTCGCTCTCCGTCGCTCGTCGCAGGTCGACGTCCCGCGCTTGCAGGTCGCCCGACACACTTCATCAAACGGACGCCACCACTCTTTGCATTCTTTCATGTGCTCAGGCTTCCCTCGCCGGAGCAACGTTCGGGATGCCGGCCATCAGCGAAGCTGGAATGAGCTTGATCAGCTCATCGACCGTGAACTCGCCGTTGTTCTCATACTTGTAGATCGAGCGCGCGGCCTCGCCATAGGAGTAGGTATGATAGTGAGATTTCTCAGCGTGGAAGATCTGGCCGTTCACGTCCTTCGCCGCGTCCGTGCACAGGTAGACGACCATAGGCGCCACGAACTCGGGTCCAGGCATCGCCATTCGCGCCTCGAACTCGGCCTGGGTCAGCAGTCCCGCCTCGACGCGCCGCTTCCAGTTGGCGATGACGGCATCGTTTACCGTCATGCGAGTGGCCGCGAACGGACACATCGCGTTGGCCGTGATGCCGTACTGCCCGCATTCGCGCGCGATCGTGCGCGTCAGACCGATGACGCCGGCCTTCGCTGCAGCGTAATTGCACTGGCCGACCGACCCTTTGAAAGCGTCCGAGGAGAAGGTCACAATGCGGCCGAAACGCTCGCGGCGCATCAACTTGATGGCATGGTGCGACATGTTCCACGTGCCCTTGAGGTGCACGGCGATGACGGTGTCAAAGTCGTCCTCGGTCATGTTCCAGATCATGCGCTCGCGTAACACACCCGCCGCGTTGACGACGAAATCAATCTTGCCGAACGTATCCGCACATTGGCGCACCATGCGACCCGCGCCGACGTAGTCGGCGACCGATTCGTAGTTGGCAACCGCTTTGGCGCCGGTCTTGGCGATCTGGGCCACGACCTCGTCGGCAGGGCGCTCGGATGTGACCTCGCCATTGCGGCCTGCGCCGGGATCATTGACAAGGACGCCAGCTCCTTCTTTGGCCATCAGCAGCGCTATGGCGCGACCGATGCCGCGCCCGGCTCCGGTAACGATGCCGGCTTTGCCCTCGAGATTCATTGGGAGTCTCCGTCTTCGCTTCGATAACATCCCTTGTTCGGTGGTAGGACTTTGCCGGTCCGAATGGCACTAGCCTAACCGAGCCATCGCTGGAGCGTTCCCGGCTGTCGGTCTGCATCGGGGCAACGATGAGCACAGCGTCATCGGCACCCTCACTGTGCCGCAAACTGCGCCTCTTCAATGGAGGCACCCAGACAAAAGCCTTGGTATCCATTGGCCGCGACTTCATCACATCGCTTCTTATAGGCCGTGACGCCGCCGACATACGGCATGAAGACGCGGGGTTTGCCTGGAATATTGGCTCCAACATACCATGACTTCGCCAGCGGATAGAGCGTACGGTTCGCGACCTCGTTGTTGTGTTGCACCCAGGCGTCTTCGGCATCCTGCTCGGCTTCGATACGCGAGCAGCCGCGAGCGCGCAGATACTGCAGACAGTCGGCGATCCAATCGACGTGCTGCTCGCAAGACAGGATCATCTGGCTTTTGACGCCGGGGCTTTGCGGGCCGGTAATCATGAATAAATTTGGAAATCCGGCGATCATGATCCCGAGATAGGTACGGGGCCCGTGCTCCCACTTCTGCCGGATCGACATTCCCGCATCGGTGTGAATGTCGATCTCTTTCATCGCGCCGGTCATAGCGTCGAACCCGGTGGCGAAAACGATCGCATCGAGCTCGTAGTCGGCATCGGCGGTAGACAGCCCGGTGGGAGTGATTTCTCGGATCGCCTTGCTTCTGATATCGACCAAGGTAACGTTGTCGCGATTGTAGGTCTCATAGTAATCGGTATCGAGAACAAGCCGCTTGGTGCCGATCGGATGATCGTTAGGGCACAGCAACTCGGCCGTCCTCGGATCCCTCACCGTGGCGCGGATTTTCCGGCGCACGAATTCCGAAGCCGTTTCGTTGGCTTCTTTGCTGATCAAAAGATCGGTGAAGGAATATAGGAAGCTGATGCTGCCGCCCTCCATCCATTTAGCCTCGTAAGCCTGCAGCCGTTCGTCTTCGCTTGTGTCCAACGCCGATTTCACGGGCGGCGGGTACCCGGAAATCCCGAAGGGCGTATCGAAGGCGGCGCGACGGCGTTCAGGATACTCAGCCTTGTGCGCTGTCTCCTTGTCCGGGTCCATTGGCGCATTGCGCGCGGGTAGGCTGAAGTTGGCGGTCCGCTGGAAGACGTAGAGATGCTTCGCCTGCTTGGCGATGATGGGTATCGACTGGACGCCCGACGACCCCGTGCCAATCACGCCCACACGCAGGCCCGTGAAGTCGACTCCTTCATGCGGCCATAAGCCGGTGTGGTACCACTTGCCTTTGAAACGTTCCAAACCAGGGTATTTCGGCCGCCGAGGTGTCGAGAGATTGCCCGTCGCCATGATGCAAAATCGGGCGCTGGCGATCTTCCCTTTATCCGTTTTTACCGTCCAGGCATTCATCTTGCTGTCGAAGACGGCCTCCTTGACCCGGGTATTGAACTCGATGTCGCGGCGAAGGTCGAAGCGGTCAGCCACGTGATTGACGTAGCGCAGGATCTCGGGTTGCGTGCCGTAGCGCTCTGGCCAATGCCATTCCCGTTGCAGCTCGTCGGAGAAGGAATACGAGTATTCCAGGCTTTCGACATCGCAGCGGCAGCCCGGATAGCGGTTCCAGTACCAGGTGCCGCCAACCCCGCCACCGGCCTCGAAAGCGCGCACTTTGAGCCCGAGTTTGTGCAGACGGTGGATCGCGTAGAGGCCGCCGACGCCGGCGCCCACGATGATCGCGTCGAACTTCTCAGGTTCCAAGCTGCGCGGCGACATTTCGGGGTCTCCCATCACTGTCTGAGGCTAAGGCGTGCTGTGCGCGCCCTGCAACAAAGCGTCTCATTCGGCGGCATCCCGGGCCTTGGCGGCAGATTGCGCTTTGAGCACCGGCAACACTTCCTTGGCAAACAGTCTGAGGCCGCGCTCGGAAACTTCGTACGGCGTGCCGCCGAAACGGAAGGCGACATTGAGTTCAAAATCGCCGAGGATTTTGCGACGCTCTTCGAGCCCGCGCAGAATCTTGTCGGGTGTGCCCCAGCTGGCCGCTTGCATAAAGCCGGCCACCGCTCCTTCCAGGCCGCCCTTGCGCGCGATTTCCGCTTTCTGCTGATAGGCGTCGTAGCCTTTCACCGTTTTGAAATGCTCGCCGAGAAATTCGTAGTGATAGAAGTTGCTTTCGACGAATTTTCCCTGATACCGGCGCGCTTCCTCCTCGGCTGCCGCAAGGTCGGTGCCGCACACGCAGAATTCGGTGAGCATGATCCGCGGCGGCTCGGTGCCATGATATTTGCGATGCAGCTCGCGGCCACGTTCGATACCCGGCAGCCGCATCTCCCATGGGCGGTCGGCGAACATAACAAGATGGGCGCCGAGCTTGGCTGCCGACTCGATTGAGTCTGCGCTGGACGCCACGGCATAGATGCGCCCATCGAACGAATGCATCGGTCGCGGCCGAATCTCGATGCGCGGTTGCTGGTAGAACTTTCCGTTGCCCTCGATGAACCCGGTCTTCAGCGCATTGACGATCATCGGCGCCGCCTCGTCGAAGCGCTCGCGCGACTCGTCCATGCTGACACGGAAGGCGGCGAACTCGCGGCGCGCCAGGCCGCGGCCGAAACCAAGACGCAGCCGGCCCTTGCTCAGCATGTCGAGCACAGCCGCTTGCTCAGCCACCCGCAGCGGATCGTGCCACGGCAGGATCACGGCGGCGGTGCCGAGGTCGACGCCGGGGCACAGCGCAGCGAGATATGTCATGAGCTGGAGATTGTCCGGCACAAACGAATAGTCATTGAAGTGGTGCTCCGCCGACCACAGACAGTCGAAGCCCAGATCGGCGGCAAGCCGCGCCAGCCGGATCTCCTCGTCCCAGACGCGTGCGTCGGAGCAGTCGTCCCAGCCGTAGCTGGCAAACACCATCATCATGCCGACATCCATCGCGCTCTCCCTCGATTTATGCTGTCGCGCCTAAGCCAGCGCCAATTCCCGGTAGCCGTCCGCGGCCACTGCGGCGCCGATGACGACGATGTCGAAATCGGTGCTTGCCTCCGATGGCACTCTGCGCAGGACAGCTCGTAACGTCACCATCCCGTTCTCCCTGTCTTGCGACCGCGTGGGGCGTGCGAGCCTCTCCGAGCGTGGCGACTATCCGAGCCGCAGCAACGGCAAACTGTCGGAGAGGCGGCCCGCCGCGGATTGCATCGCACGGCTCAGCGCGCCCACCGCTGCGTCATCGAGGTCATGCGAGTGTCCCGCCGCCGTAAGGATCAGCGACAACTCCCATGAGCGCGACAAGATCGGCACCGACACGAGCGTGACGCCGCGGAACATCGTGCCGCGATCCACTGCGAAGCCGGATTGCTTCGCGTCTTTCACCCGCGTCAGAAAATCCTCAAAGGAGGGCTTCTCGTACCAGTGGACCTGGGAAAACGCCGCCTCCACTTCCTGTTCGCTGTTGCCACCAAAGGCGGCGATTACGACGCCCGAGGCACCGCCTGGGCTGCGGTACTGTCGCCCGACCGTGAGGTGCGGATCAGGACGCAGCGCGCCGCCGATCCAATCCAACAGCAGCAGCGACGACGGCTGCAACACCTTGGACAAGTAGACCGATACAGCATGGGCATCGGACACCGCCTGCATCAGCGGCCGGGCGATGTCTATCAAACCGCTCCGCCGCAGCACCCCATACGCCAGCTCGAGAATGTGTAAACTAACCGCGTAGGTCCGTGTCGCTTCGTCATAGCCGACAAAGCCTGAGGCTTGCAGCGTCCGCAGAATGTTGTAGGCCGTCCCGCGATGCAGGCCCGCGGCGCGGGCGACCTCGCTCGCATTCAGCGGGCGCTCGGAGGCATGCAGCGCCCGGAGAACTTTTGCCGCGGCGACGACCGCGCCGACCGGCTTTCCCAGGGGACCAATCTGCGTGACCGGAAACGGCCCGGGATCCGTAACCCGTTCCGGCGGATCCCTATCGCGCTCAGCGCGCCTAGGCACAACTCCTCCCATCGCCGTCGATCCCCAGGCCGATTTTCAAGCATTGACGGTCGTTGTCGCAATATGCTACAGGCGCTCCTTGGTCGCTTCAATTAAAAACGGTCGTCTTCTATAGAAGACAAGAACCGATTCGGGAGGAACGGCCATGACGACCTTCATCGCCGGCGGTACCGGGTTTATTGGGCGACGGCTTGTTCCGCTCCTGACGCAACGCGGTGAAGAGGTTGTCTGCATGGATATCAATCCGCAGGCCGCCGATTTTCGTCATCTCGGAAATCGGGTGACAGTGGTGCGGGGCGATGTCGGTCAGTTCGACGATGTCATGGCGGTAATGACCGCGGCCAAGCCGCAGCGGGCCATCAATCTCGCCTATTGGCTCGGCAGCACACACCCGCCGCGGGTCGCCTTCAAGCTCAACATCCTCGGCATGGACAACGTGTTCGAGGCCGCGCGCCTCGTAGGCTGCAACCGAGTTGCCTATGCCAGCTCGCTGGCGGTCAGCGGCGAACAGAAATTCTACGGCGACCGCATGGTGACCGAGGATGATTTTCGCCACGGCCACGTGCAATACGCGATGCACAAGATCTTCAACGAGTGGCAGGCGCAGGACTACCGCGAAAAGCACGGCATGGAGATCACCGCGATCCGGCCTGCCAATGTCACGGGGCCGGACAAGATCGTCGGCTCGGTCGATCATGTTTTCTGCATCACGGAGCCGGCGCGCGGCAAGCCGGTGAAATTCCCTTACCGAGACGCGATGCGCTGCCCGATCCATGTCGACGAGATCGCCGAGATCTTCGCCCGCGTGATCATGACCGACAAGCCGCAATACGGGGTCTACAACACCGGCGGCCAGGCGATCAGCCTCGGCGATCTCGCGGATATCGTGCGCGGCTACCTGCCCGATGCGCAGATCACCTTTGACAAGGAGACGGGCGGCCGGGAGCTCTCGGGCAACTATCTCATCGACAATGCCCGGCTAGTCTCGGAGTTCGGTGTGCAGTACCGGCCGTACCGTGAGCGGGTGCTGCAGATCATCAACGACATCCGCAAGGAAGAAGGCCTGCCGCAACTCGCTCCCCAGTAGGCGCGACCCGCGAAAAAACGCGGGCGAAAGCAGCGATTTTGGCTGGCACCCTGGCCTCGAAGCGGCGGTCAACGAGGATAAGAAGAAGGCAATCCAGCACCTTGGTTGAGGACAACGGGTCGTTCTTCGGTTCTTAGGCCTGCGCTGTCTAACTCGAAAGGAGCTGAGCCATGGGACGCGCTTACAAGGTCATCGATGCCGACGGCCACATTCTCGAGCCGCTCGACCTCTGGGATCATTACATGGATCCCGCCTTCCGCGACCGGGCGCCGCGGATCGTGAAAGGTGAGAACGGCAAGGAGCGCCTCATTATCGATGAGCACGCGGTCGGCGACGGGCAGCGGGGCATCGGTCGGATCGGCGCGGTCGGCGCGCGCCAAGGGGTGGTTGAGGCCGACACGCTTGCCTACAAGGACGGCAAGCCGGGCGGCTTCGATCCGCACCAGCGGATTCCTGATATGGATGCCGACGGGATCGATGCCGCCTTCCTCTATCCCAGCCTCGGTCTGTTCTCGGGCGCGATACGTGATCCGGAGCTCGCTGCCGCGACGTGCCGTGCCTATAACCGTTGGCTCGCCGATTATTGCACGCCCTATCCCGACCGCCTGTTCGGCGTGGCGATGCTGCCGCTGCAGGACGTCGGTCTGGCGATAAAGGAGATGAAATTCGCCCGCCAGGAGCTGGGCATGCGCGGTGGCTTCATTCGGCCGAATCCGTATAACGAGAAGGTGATTCATCATCCTAGTTACGAGCCGTTCTGGGCCGCGGCGGAAGATCTCGATTTTTCGATCGGCTTCCACGAAGGGGCGAGCAGCGGCATGCCGACCGTCGGCATCGATCGTTTCGAAGGCCGCGGCGCTCGCCACATCATCTCGCATACGATGGAGATGATGCTGGCTTGCATGAGTGTGATCTGGGGCGGCGTGTGCGAACGCCATCCGAAGGTCCGCATCGGATTCCTCGAGTCCGGTGGCGGCTGGATTGCTCCGTGGCTGGATCGGATGGACCGGCATTTCGATGATCGGGGTTTCAACGATAGCGGGTTGAAAACGCGGCCAAGCGAGCTTTTTCAGCGCAGTTGCTGGATTTCGTTCGAGCCGGTGGAGAACAGCATCAGCGTGCTGGCCGACTATATCGGGCCGCACAAGATTCTGTGGGCGACCGACTACCCGCATCCCGACGGCTTCTTCCCTGGCGCACCGAAGATGATGCTGGATCGCCTGCAAGGCGTCTCGCCGGAGACCAGGCATCAAGTCATGGCGGGCGGCGCCATGGGTTTCTACGGCCTCAACTGAGGCACCAAAAAGCCCGTTGGATGTCGCCTGACACTCGATGCAAGCTCCAGCATTCATCCGCTGGAGGTAGGTCTGAGCACGACCGCGAAGTCCCCCGCCTCACAGTCGGAGTCCGGTGAGCGCACCAGAGCGGACCTGACGCCCGCGAAGAGCATCAGCCATCCCCTGCGGCTTCCTCTTTTGCAACTCGGGAGCGCTTTACATGGTAGGGTTGGCAGACCATGTCGAAGCGCAATGACGATGACGATCGACGGACGCGCAGCCTCGGCGCCTTGGCCGTCATCCTGCTGCTCGCGGTGATCGCGATTTACCTCGTCCAGCGGCTGCGCGCGGCCGCCGAGCTGCAGGACTGCCTCATGTCGGGACGGACCAATTGCGCGCCGATCGAGACGCGATGACGGCGGCCGCCCTTCGCCCGCAGAGCCGCTTGCGAGCGGCCGGCGCGCGCCCTACATCGCCAGCATGGTCCCGCCCGAACGCCGCTTCCGCTCCACCGTGTCGCACTACATCGCCGGGAGGCTGCGTTATCCGCCGGCGCTGATCGCCGCCGTCGCCGGGGCGCTCGGCCTTGCGGGCGAGGACCGCCTGCTCGATCTCGGCTGCGGCCCCGGCTTTCTCGCCATCGCTTTTGCCCCCTTCGTCGCCCATGTCGTCGCCATGGATCCGGAGCCGGGCATGCTGGCGGCGGCGAAGGAAGCGGCGCGGGGCCAGCCGGGGCGGTTCACTTTCGTCCTTGGCGGCTCCGAGGATTTGGGGCCGGAACTCGGGCGCTTCTCGCTCGTCACCATGGGACGCTCGTTCCATTGGATGGACCGCGAGAAGACGCTGGCGCAGCTCGATCGGATGGTGGAGCCCAAAGGCGGCGTCGCGCTCTTCCGCGACCGCCATCCCGATGCTGCGCAAAACGCCTGGTATGCGGCATGGCGCGCGATCCGCGACCGCTATGCCGAAGCCGATCCGCGCCACCACGCCAGGGACCATGAGCGGGTGCTGGGCCAGTCGGCTTTCGCCGATATCCGCCGGCTGACGGAGCGCGTCGAGCGGCGCGCAACCGTCGACGAGCTGGTGGCGCGCTCCTTGTCGCAGTCGACGACGTCGCCGGAGCGGCTGGGCGCGGCGCAAGCGGATTTCGAAGCCGAGCTGCACGCCACGCTCGCGCCCTTTGTCGTCGACGGCACGGTGACGGAGCTGGTCGAGGCCGAGGCGCTGCTGGCGACGCGGCCGCAGCGGTGAGCGGCGGCCATCAGCCGCCGAGATAGGCCTTCACCACGCTGGGATCGGCGCTGAGCTCGGCCGGCGTTCCCGAGAGCACGATGCGGCCGTCGCGCAGGATATAGGCGCGATTGGCGACCGAGAAGCCGGAGCGGAGGCTCTGCTCGGCGAGCAGTACGCTCATGCCTTGGCGCTGCAGCTGCGGCAAGGTGCGGAAGATCGAGAGCACGACCTTCGGCGCAAGACCGGTCGACGGCTCGTCGATCAGCAAGAGGCGCGGATCGGTCATCAGCGCGCGCCCGATCGCCACCATCATCTGCTCGCCGCCCGAGAGCGTGCCGGCCTGCTGACGCAGCCGCGTTCCGAGCTCGGGGAAGAGCCCGAGCACGCTGTCGCGCAGCTCGGCGCGCCGCGCCGCGCCGCAGAGCCGCCCGCCGAGCTCGAGATGCTCGGCCACCGACATGCGCGGGAAGAGCTCGCGCCCGCTCGGCACGTGACCGATGCCGGCGCGCGCGACGAGATGCGCCGCGCGCCCAGCGATCGGCTCGCCGAAAAGGCTGATGCTGCCCGAGCGCGGCGCGATGAGCCCGGCTACCGTGCGCAGCAGCGTCGTCTTGCCGGCGCCGTTGGCGCCGAGCAGCACGGTGACGCCGCCGCGATCAACGGCGAGCGACACGCCATGCAGGATGGAGAGCGGCCCGATGCCGGCGACGACGTTGTCGAGGCTGAGCGCCGGGGACGACGCCGTATCGAGCGCCGGCGCGGCAACGCTCATTGCAGCTCTCCCAAATAGGAATGAATCACCGCGGGATCGCGCAGCACCGCCTCGGGCGGCCCTTCGGCGATCTTCCGCCCCTGATCGAGCACGATCATGCGGTCGGAGAGATCGGCGATCGCGGCGATCACATGCTCGACTCCGGCCACGGCGGCGATGCCGAACTCCTTGAGCCGGCGCAGCACGGCGCGAATCTCCTCCTGTTCGTCGCGCGTCATGCCGGCCATCACCTCGTCGAGCAGGATGAGCGTCGGATCGAGCGCGAGCGCGCGCGCCAGCTCGAGCCGGCGCTGACGTCCCGGCGTCAGGCTCTCGGCCGGCTCGAGCCACATCGCCTCGAGCCCGACGGTGGCGAGCGCCCAGGCGGCCTGATCGACGGCATGCGCCGCGCGCCGGCCATTGCCGGCGGCGAGCAGCACATTCTCCCACACCGTCATCGAGTCCATGAGCCGCGGAATCTGGAAAGTGCGCGCGATGCCCAACCGCGCGCGCTCGAAAGCGGAGATCGGCGCCAACGCCGCGCCTTCGAAGAGAACGGCGCCTTCGGTCGGCGGAACGAAGCCGGTGATGGCGTTGAAGAGCGTGGTCTTGCCCGCGCCGTTCGCGCCGATGATGCTGACGGTCTCGCCGCGCCGCACAGTGAGGGAGATGCGATCGAGCGCGACCACGCCGCCGAAGCGCACCGTCAGGTCGCGCACCTCGAGCACGGCATCGCTGCCCGCCGCCGTGCGCGTGGACGCCGCTGGCCGTTCGGCCGCCGGGAAAGCGGCCGGCGCGAGGATTGGGCGGCGGCGCAGCCAGCCGAAGCGATTGGCGACGCCGACGATGCCGCCCGGAAAGGTCAGCACGACGGCGATGACGAGGAGGCCATAGAGCGCCAGCTGCAGGTCCGGGACATAAGCCCAGAGCTCCTCGCCAACCAGCATCAGCACCAGCCCGCCCAGCGCCGGTCCCCACAGCGTGCCGATGCCGCCGAAAAGGGTGAACACCACCACCTGAAGGTCGAGCGTCGGATCGAAGGCGCTGGGCGGGTCGAGGAAGCTGCGGTTCCAGGCGACGATCCCGCCCACCGCCGCCGGCACCAGCGCGCTGAGCACGAAGCTCACCACTTTCACCCGTACCGTCGGCACGCCCAAGGCGGCGGCGGCGCCTTCGTCATCGCGCACGCCCATCGCGGCGAGCCCCCATTGCGAGCGCGAGAAGAAGAGGTTGAGGCCAAAGCCGACCAGCGTCGCCGCCGCCATGGCGAGATAGACCGGGATCGGCGTGAGCTGGGCCGGCAAGGTCAGGCCGACGGCACCGCCGATGAACGGGATGTTCTGCGCCAGCACGCCGAGGATGCGCGCGAGGCCGAGCATGCCGAGCGCGAACATGATGCCGCGCAGGCGCAGCATGACCGTACCCAGCGCCGTGGCGCAGATGACGGAGAGCAGCGCGGCGAGCACGATCGCGACATACCAGGGGATCGGCGTGTGCACGACCAGAACCGCGGTTGCATAGGCGCCAATGCCGAAGAACGCCACCTGGCCGAACGAGAGATAGCCGGTGTAGCCGCTGATGAGGTTCCAGGAGTAGGCGAGCGCGATCGAGGTCAGAACGTCGGTGGCGAGCTGCAGCAGATAGCCCGAGGTGAACAGCGGCGCCGCGAGCGCCAGGGCGACGACGATCGCCGTCGCCGTTGTCGCCAGCGCACGGCGACGGCGCGCGGTTGCGTTCTCTTGCGCGGCCGCCAGCGGCGGTTGGAAGACGGTGTCGATATGCCGCTCCTCGAGGCTCATCGCTTGTCGCTCCAGATCGGCCTTCCGGCTTTGCCGAGGCCTTGCGGGCGCAGGATCATGAAGACGATGAGCAGCAGATAGGGAACGACATATTCGGCATCACCGCCGAGGTAATAGCCGACGAAGGACTGGACGAGGCCGAGCAGCAGCGCCGCCAGCGCCGCGCCCTGGTAGTCGCCGAGGCCGCCCAGCGCGACGATGACGAAGGCGAGGATGGTCAGCGTATCGGCCGTGGGCGCCGCCAGCGGGATCACCAGGATCAGCAGCACGCCCGACGCCGCCGCCAGCGCGGCGCCGATGGCGAAGGCGATGGCGCGCATGCGGCGGACATCGATGCCGCAGCTGAGCGCGCCGATCTGGTTCTGCGAGGTTGCCATCAGCGCCTTGCCCGACGCAGTCCGGCGCAGCCAGATGTGCAGCACGCCCGAGATCGCCGCGCCGAGCACGCCCGAGGCGACGAGCGCCTCGTTGATCGCGAGCCCGCCGATCGACCAGGTGGTCTGGAGATCGGGCAGCGAGACGTATTGCGAGCCGAACAGGTTGAGCCCGCTTTCGACCAGCACATAGGAGAGACCGAAAGTGACCATCAGGCTCAACAGCTCGGCCCGGCGCCCGGCGCTCACCACCGGCTCGATGAGCACGCGCTGCAGCACGACGCCGACCGCGAGCATGACGGCGAAGACGACCGGCAGCAGCAGCAGCGGATTCTGATGCGTCGTCGTCGCGAACCAGAAGGTGAACAGCCCCGCCAGGGTGATGATGGCGCCATGCGCGAGGTTGACGACACCCATCACGCCGAAGACGAGATTCAGCCCCTGGGCGAGCAGCAGATACATCCCGCCCAGAAGGATGCCGTTGATCACAAGCTGCAGCAGCAGCACGAAGCGGCACCCTCTCCGACGGTCTCAGTGCCCGAGATACGGGATTTGCGGCTGCCCCTCGGCCAGGGCGACCGGCCAGACGAGCTTACGCCCGCCATCCTGGATCTGGAACATGTACTGCTTGAACTGCGTGCCGATGCCGTAGGGGCCGGCCTTGAAGGTGCCTTGCACCGTTTCGACCGGATGCTCCATCAGCCAGTCGCGCAGCTTGGTCTGGTCGAGCGATTTGGTGGCGGCGACGGCGGCGCCGAGGACCTCGATCGCCGAATAGGTGGCGGCGGCGTGGTAGTCGGGATCCTCGTGGTATTTCGCCTTGTAGGCGGCGATGAACTCGGCATTGCCGGGGGTCTTCAGGCTCGCCCACCAGGTCGTGTTCGAGATGATGCGGTTGGCGATCGGGCCGAGCGCGCTGGTGAACTGCGCCTCGGCCGGGCCGATGGTCTCGGCCAGGAATTTCGGCGCGAAGCCGACGCGCTGCAACGCCTGAGCGAGGCCGACCGCGTCGGGATAGTAGCTGCAGGCGACGACGACGTCGGGATTGGCGTTCTTGACGGCGAGCGCGATCGAGGAGAAATCCGGCTGCGGCAAGGCATAGGTCGTGTTGTAGACGACCGGCATGCCGAGCTTCTCCGCCTGCGCCTGGCGTGCCTTGCCGCAGGCCAAGGAATAGGCCGATTGCAGCGCCAGGATCGCGACATTATGCGCGCCATGGCTCTGCGCCAGCGGCAGCATGCCCTCGAGATACCCGGTCGAGGTGGCGATGCCCTGGATGTTCCAGAGATTGCCCTCGACGAAGATGTCGGGGAGCGAAGCGCCGGGATCGATCAGCAGGCGCTGATACTTGTTGGCGAGCGGCGCCACCGCTTGCGTCACGCCGCTGGAATAAGGGCCGATGGTGAGGTCGACCTTGTCCTCGGTGATGAGGCGGGTATAGAGGCGCACCGCCGTGCCGGGGTCGCTCTTGTCGTCGTAGTATTTGAGCTCGAGCTGCCGGCCGAGCCAGCCGCCATGGGCATTGGCCTCGGCGATACCCAGCTCCAGCCCGTGCAGATGATAGGCGGCATCGACGGCCAGCGCCCCGGTCAGCGAGGCCGAAGCGCCGATGACGATGGGACCCTCCGCTTGCGCCGCCGGGGCCGCCAACAGCGACAGCGCCACAACCAGCGCCGCCCAGCGGCCGCACTTATCGCCTGATAAAGTTCCCTCGCCCATTCATTTCCTCCCTGTCGTACCTTCATTTCCGGCAAGAGGGGCTCAGCGCCCCCGCCGGTTTTGTTGGCGGCGATTAGACGTGCCTGACGGGCCGCGATCACGTGAAAGTTTTGTAATGCGTGTCGCCACGGCGGACAAGGGGATTTGCGCGCTGTGGGCTGCCGGGTGCCGGGAAGATCGTGCTAGAGTTTCTGTCCGAGGTTCGCTTTTCGGTGGGCTCCGGCCACCACCCGTTGACCTCGGCAGCGGCGGCGCCAAGACTAGCCTTGGTCGCCGTCATCAGGGATGGGCCAGGGAACCACAGGAAATGCTCCTAAGGATGCCCAAAGGCCGGGACCATGCCGCTCGATGAAGATCTCGCTGCGCGTCTGCGCGCCCTTCTCGCCGGCGCGGACGCGGTGCACGAAGTGAGGATGTTCGGCGGGCTCTGCTTCATGCTGAACGGCAATATGCTGGCGGGAACGTCCAAACGCGGCCTCCTCGTCCGTGTCGGCAGAGACCAATATTCCGAGGCGATGAAGCGGCCGGACGCAAAGCCGATGGAGATGACGGGACGGCTGATGGAAGGCTATGTCTTCGTCGATCCGCCGCCGCATGACGAGCGGGTGTTGCGGGACTGGATCCAGCTCGCCGTTGCTTTCGTGAAGACGCTGCCACCGAAGCTCGCGAAATCGAGGCCGCGGCGTAAACGGGCCAGATAAGGTCGCCATGACTCCTGAGAAGCGCGCCGCCCTCGCGGGCGCAGGGCTCCTAGCCGCGCTTTGCAGCGGCGGTCCGCTGGCGCACGCGCAGACCGACGAGATTCAGGTCTATGACGCCGTCATCAACCCGCCCGGCCAGTTCAGCGTCGAATTGCACAACAACTATACGCCGATCGGACGCGAGCAACCCGACTTCCCCGGCGGCGTCGTGCCCAATCATGCCTGGAACGGCGTGCCGGAATGGGCCTATGGCGTGACCGATTGGCTCGAGCTCGGCGCCTATCTGCCGCTTTATACGCTGACCAATCAGGGACGGCTCGAATTCAACGGCGGCAAGCTCAGGACGCTTTTCGTCGTGCCGCATGCCAAGGAGCGCGAGTGGTTCTACGGCGTCAATTTCGAGCTCAGCTTCAACGCCCGGCATTGGGAGCAGACCCGCAACTCCGGCGAGATCCGGCCGATCCTCGGCACGCATCAGGGTCCCTGGGACTTCATCATCAATCCGATCGTCGACACCGGGTTCAACGGCGTGCACCGGCTCGATTTCGCGCCGGCGGAGCGCATCGCCTACAACCTCTCGGCGGCCTGGGCGCTCGCCCTCGAGCATTACGCCGATTATGGCGAGGTCAGCGGCTTCTACCCGGTCAACCGGCAGGATCAGACCGGCTTCGCCGTCGTCGACTACAATGGCGAGCCGAACAGCGTCGAGTTCGGCATCGGCCACGGCTTCACCGAGGGGTCCGACGCCCTCGTGCTCAAGCTGATGATCACGCATGATTTCTGAGGCGCGCGAGTGGGGCGCGGCGCCTCGGCGGGACGCGTGGACGATCCCTTGACCATGCTGCGCCGATTCGCTGAATCGCCCATGGTCGAGTTCCTTCGCCTATCTTTAGCTTCGGTTCTTGACGCGCACCTTGGCCATGATCGACGTGGTTCCCGGTATGGAGGTAAGCCACCATGCGCGTCGCTTCGATAGTCCTCCTGGCGCTCATCGCTTCAGCAACCGCAGCGCAGGCGACCTGTCAGGACGACCTGAAAGATGTTCGCCTGAAGGTCGACCGGGCGCAACGAACGCATTGGTCGCCGCAGACGGCCGCAGCGGCCAAGGAGCTGCAGCGGTATGACGACAGCCCCGCGAGCGCGGACATGGCGGACGACAGCGCCTGCTATAACACGATCGCTCGCGTCGAACGGGCGCTGAACGCGCCGCCACCGGTCAACAGCACTCTCAAGCCTGGGCAAGCGGCACAGCCTATCGAGGATCGGGCGAGACCGCGCGAGGAACAGGGGAGGTAGCGAGGCGGGTGGCTGCAGTCGATGATCGGAGGGACAGGTCTAGAGCGCGACAATTACGCAGCTCTGGCCCGCGTGACGCAACGCGTCGCACAGCTTCCTGCCATGCTCACGATT
>DATIYL010000179.1:0-6791 GCA_035517635.1 Allostellaceae bacterium
GTCTCGATCACCGGGAGCGCCGTGAGCGAGCCCGCGCCGTGCTCGTCGCTCATCTTGGCCGCGCGCTCGAGGAGGCGCGAGTGCAGGTAGAAGACGTCGCCCGGATAGGCCTCGCGGCCGGGCGGGCGGCGCAGCAGCAGCGACATCTGGCGATAGGCGACCGCCTGTTTCGACAGATCGTCATAGACGATGACGGCATGCATGCCGTTGTCGCGGAAGAATTCGCCCATGGCGCAGCCGGTATAGGGCGCCAGGAACTGGAGCGGCGCCGGCTCGGATGCGGTCGCGGCGACGACGATCGAATAGTCGAGCGCGCCGTAATCCTGCAGCGTCTTGACGATCTGCGCCACGGTCGAGCGCTTCTGGCCGACGGCGACATAGATGCAGTAGAGCTTGCGCTTCTCGTCGTCGCCGGCGTTCACCAGCTTCTGGTTCAGGAAGGCGTCGATGGCGACGGCGGTCTTGCCGGTCTGGCGGTCGCCGATGATGAGCTCGCGCTGGCCGCGGCCGATCGGCACCAACGCGTCGATCGCCTTGAGGCCCGTCTGCACCGGCTCATGCACGGATTTGCGCGGAATGATGCCCGGCGCCTTCACCTCGACGCGAGCGCGCGTCACGTCCTTGAGCGGCCCCTTGCCGTCGATCGGGTTGCCGAGCGCGTCGACGACGCGGCCCAGCAAACCGCGGCCGACCGGCACGTCGACGATGGCGCCGGTGCGCTTCACCGTCTCGCCCTCGCGCACACCGACGTCGCCACCGAAGATCACGACGCCGACATTGTCGGTCTCGAGATTGAGCGCCATACCCTTGACGCCGTTCGCGAACTCGACCATCTCGCCAGCCTGCACCTTGTCGAGGCCGTAGACGCGGGCGATGCCGTCGCCCACCGACAGCACCTGGCCGACCTCGGCGACATCGGCCTCGGTGCCGAAATTGGCGATCTGGCTTTTCAGGATCGCCGAGATTTCCGCCGCGCGGATTTCCATCACTGAACCCCCTTCATGGCGAGCTGCAGCCGGTGCAGCTTGCTCTTGAGCGACGCATCGACCATCCGCGACCCGACCCGGACGACGAGTCCGCCGAGCAGACTCGGATCGACTTCGATATCGACAGCGACCTTGCGGCCGACCGCCTTGCGCAGTTGCTCGCCGACGGCATCGCGCTGCTGCGGAGAGAGATCCTGTGCCGTCGCGACATGCGCGGTGACCTCGCCGCGCTTCTCCGCAAGCCGGCTCAAATAACTCTGGATCATCTCCGGCAAAGCGAAGAGCCGGCGGTTATGCGCCAGCAAGCCGAGGAAATTGCGCGTCAGCGGCGAGAGCTGCGCCTTCTCCGCCAGTGCGGCGATGCCCTTGCCCTGCGCGTCGCGCGACAGCACGGGGCTGCGGATGAGGCGGCGAAGATCGGCGCTCTCGCGCAGCAAGGCGCGCAGGCTCTGCAAATCGCCGGCCACCGCATCGAGCGCTTTCTTCTCATCGGCGAGATCGAACAGCGCCACCGCGTAGCGGTCGGCCAGTCCGGATACGCCTTTTTCCTGCCCTGCCACGTAGAACTATCCTCGTTTTCCCTCGGACGAGAGCGTCGGGTCGGGGATGCTTGAATGACGTGCTTTCCCGCCGGATTTTCACGACAAAAATCTGCAACGTGCGCAGCGCGCGCCCGGAAAGCGCGGGGGTTCTAACACACGCCTCGGTACGGCGCAATAAGTGGGCTGCCGTAGCGCGCGGCACGGTCATCTCGGAACAATCCCGGAACGAGCGCTCAGAGGAAACTATAGGGATCGACATCCACCTGGACGCGCACGGTGCTCGGCACTTTCACCGCCGCCAGCCATTCGCGCAGCACCGCCTGAATGTGGACGTTGCGTTTGGTCTTCAGCAGGAAGCGCCGGCGATGGCGCGAGCGCAGCACCGCCAGCGGCGCCGGCGCGGGTCCCAGCACCTCGACGCCCGGCATATGCGGCGCCGCGCGCGCATAGGCGCGAGCCACCTCGTCGGCGCTGTCGTCGTCGGGCGCCGAGATGATGAGCGCGGCCAAGCGGCCGAACGGCGGCCAGCCCTGCGCGCGGCGCGCCTCCGCCTCCTCGGCGAGGAAGCGATCGCGGTCGTCGGCGATCAAGGCGCGCATCACCGGATGCTCCGGCATATAAGTCTGGAGATAGACGACGCCGGGCCGCTCGGCCCGGCCGGCGCGGCCCGAGACCTGATGCAGGAGCTGGAAGGTGCGTTCGGCGGCACGCAGATCGCCGCCGGAGAGGCCGAGATCGGCATCGACGACGCCCACCAGGGTCAGCAGCGGGAAGTGATGGCCCTTCGCCATCACCTGCGTGCCGATGAGCACGTCGACGGCGTGGCTCGCGACGCTGTCGATGAGCTCGGCGGCGGCGCGCGGGCCGATCAGCGTGTCGCTCGCCATCACCGCAAGCCGCGCCT
The DNA here is from genome assembly GCA_035517635.1 of Allostellaceae bacterium. Taxonomy (GTDB): domain Bacteria; phylum Pseudomonadota; class Alphaproteobacteria; order ATCC43930; family CGMCC-115725; genus DAHUYF01. The sequence continues at coordinate 2,433 of DATIYL010000179.1, forward strand.
TGGGAAAGCGTGCGGCCGTCTCCTCGGCGAGCCGCTCGACGCCGGGGCCGCAAGCGGCGAAGCTGCCGGCATCGCCGCAGCTCGGACAGAGCGGCGGCAAGGGCTCGTTATGGCCGCAATGGTGGCATTGCAGGCGGCCATGGAAGCGATGCTCCACCAGCCAGGCGGTGCAGTTCGGACACTGCAGGCGAAAGCCGCAGCTGCGGCAGAGGGTGAGCGGCGCGTAGCCGCGCCGGTTCAGGAACAGCATCGCCTGCTCGCCCGCCGCCAGCGTCTCGGTCAACGCCGCCACCAGCGGCGGCGCGAGAAAACGCTGCCGCTCGGGCTTGGCGCGGCGCATGTCGACGACGCGGATCTCGGGGAGCTGCGCCGTGCCGTGGCGCGCCGGCAGATGCAGGCGCTGATAGCGGTGCTGCTCGACATTGATCGTGGTCTCGAGCGAGGGCGTCGCCGAGACCAGCACGATCGGCAGCTTGGCGAGCGAGGCGCGCACCACCGCCATGTCGCGCGCGTGGTAGATGACGCCGTCCTCCTGCTTGAACGAAGCGTCATGCTCCTCGTCGACGATGATGAGGCCGAGATCGGGAAAAGGCAGGAAGAGCGCCGAGCGTGCGCCCACGACAACCGCCACGCTGCCCTCGGCGACGCCGCGCCAGGTGTCGCGCCGCTCGGCGTGGCCGAGATCGCTGTGCCACTGCGCCGGCTCCGCGCCGAAGCGCTCGACAAAGCGCCGCAGCCACTGGCCGCTCAAAGCGATCTCGGGCAGCAGGACCAGCACTTGCCGGCCGCGCTCCAGCGCCGCGGCGATGGCGGCGAAATAGACTTCGGTCTTGCCCGAGCCGGTGACGCCGTCGATGAGCGTGGTGGTGAAGCCGCCGGCCTTCACCTTGGCGACGAGGTCTTCGGCCGCGAGCTCCTGCGCCGAGGAGAGACGCGGACCCGGGCGGCGCCAATCCGGCGCGGCGCGCGGCAGCCGGCTCGGCAGCGGCAGCGCCGCGACGAGCCCCGGCGCGATCAGCGCGCGCACGACGCCGGGACCGCAGCCGGCGCGGCGCGCCAGATCGGCGGCGGGAGCGGGCGGCCCATCGGCCAGCGCCTGCAGCACGCGGCGCCGCGCCGGCGTCAGCTCCGTCTCGGCGGCAAGCGCGGCGCGGCCCCGCGCCGTCAGCGCATAGCCGGTGATCGGACGTCCGGGATAAAGTGCGTCGGGCACGCTCATCGCCATGCGCAGCACCGCGCCGGACGGCGCGAGGGTGTAGGATGCGACCCAGTCGACGAGTCGCCGCAGCGAGTCCGGCATCGGCGGCGCGTCGAGCCGCTCGATGACGCGCTTCAGCTTCGCCGGAGCGACATCGCCGGCGGCCTCTCCCCACACCACGCCGAGGGTTTCGTTCCGGCCGAGCGGCGCCGCGACGAAATCGCCGGGCTTCAGGGCCCATGCGCGCGGGGCGAGATAGTCATAGGCGCCCGCGAGCGGCAAGGGCAGCAGCACGCTCACGCGCACGTCGTCAAGCGCAATCGCCGCGTCGTCGGCAGCCGCGCGAGAACTGGCGTGGCGGTCGGGCATGGGCTACACTCTTATCGACAAAGGGGCCAGCGTGCCAGCCGTGGGGAAAGGGATTTCGACCGGCATGAAATTTTTCATCGATACCGCCGACCTCGGGGAAATCCGCGACCTTGCCGCGACCGGACTCGTCGACGGCGTCACCACCAACCCGTCGCTGGTGGCGAAGACCGGGCGCAACTTTCTCGACGTCGTGCGCGAGATCTGCGCCATCGTGCCGGGACCGGTGAGTGCCGAGGTGACGGCGACGGATCACCCGACGATGCTCGCCGAAGGCCGCTTCCTCGCCAGGCTCGCGCGCAATGTCGCGGTGAAGGTGCCGCTCACCCCCGACGGGCTCAAGACCTGCCGCGCGCTGGCGGCCGAAGGCACCATGGTAAACGTCACCCTTTGCTTCTCGGCAGCGCAAGCGCTGCTGGCCGCCAAGGCGGGAGCGAGCTTTATCTCGCCCTTCGTCGGTCGGCTCGACGATGTGGGATCGGACGGGATGGCGCTGATTGCCGATATCGTCGAGATCTACCGGAACTATCCCGGCCTCAAGACCGAGGTGCTGGTTGCCTCGATCCGCCATCCCATGCATGTGATCGCAGCGGCGAAAATGGGGGCGCATATCGGCACCGTGCCGCCCGGGGTGCTGCGCCAGATGTTCCAACACCCGCTGACCGACAAAGGTCTCGCCGCGTTCCTCGCCGACTGGGCCAAGACCGGCCAGTCCATTCTCGGCGAGACCAAGGCCGCCGCCGAGTAGGAGTGCGCCGCGTGGATCGTCCCAAGGACAAGACGACGCCCACCGAGCCGGCCCGCTCCGTGCTTCCCGCCGCCCGCAGCGCGCTCACCGCCAGCGAGGTCGCGGCCTATCTGAGACAGAACCCCGATTTCCTCGTCGAGCATAGCGAACTGCTGCAGGTGCTGACGCCGCCGAGCCAGCAGCGCGGCGAGCGCGTCGTCGACATGCAGCATTTCATGCTGCAGCATCAGCGCGCCGAGATGGCGCGGCTCAAGAGCCAGCATCGCGCGCTCATCGCCACCAGCCGCGCCAATCTTGCGACCCAGTCGCGCGTCCACGCCGCGGTGCTGGCGCTGCTCGCCGCGAGCAGCTTCGAGCAGCTGATCCAGATCGTCACCACCGATCTCGCGGTGCTGCTCGACGCGGATGTCGTCACCATCGCCGTTGAATCCTCGGGCCAGCAGCGGCCGCGCCTCAGCCATCAAGGCGTGCAGATCCTCGAGCCCGGCACGGTCGATGCGGTGCTGGGCGTCGATCGCGACGTGGTGCTGCACAGCGATGCCGAAGGCGACCCCGCTTTGTTCGGCGACGGCGCCGGGCTGGTGCGGTCGGCGGCGCTGCTCCGCCTCTCGGTGAGCCCGGCGGCACCGGCGGGCCTGCTCTGCATCGGCATGCGCCGGGCGGGAAAATTCCACGGTGGCCAGGGCACCGAGCTGTTGGGCTTCCTCGCTCGCTCCCTCGGCGTCACCATCGCCGCATGGCTGGACCTGCCGGCGTGACGCCGCGGAGCGGCCCCGCTCCGGTGCCGCTCGCCGCTTTTGACGCCGCACCCGATCTCGCCGACGCCATCCTGCGCTGGCACAGTTGGCTTGCCGATGAGCGCCGTGCCTCGGCGCATACGCTCGCCGCGTATGGTCGTGATCTCGCCGCGTTTCTCACCTTTCTCACCGAGCATCAGGGCGGCCAGGCCGGGCTCGCCGAGCTCGGCGCGCTCACCGCTGCCGATGTCAGGGCCTATCTCGCGCGCCGCGCCGCGGATGGGCTCGAGCGCAGCTCGACCGCGCGCGCGCTCTCGACCTTGCGCAGCTTCTTCCGCTTTCTCGACCGGCGCGGCCTCGTCAAGAATGCGGCGCTCGCCGCGGTGAAGACGCCGAAACTGCCGAAGTCCGTGCCCAAGGCGCTGTCAGTGGCGGAAGCCGACGCCACGCTCGACGAAGCGAAAGGCGAGGATGCGAGTGCGCCATGGATCGGTTTGCGCGATGCGGCGATCCTTTGTCTGCTCTATGGCTGCGGCTTGCGGCTGGCCGAAGCGCTCGGCCTTCGCCGCCGCGACGCACCGCTCGAAGCGGGCACGCTCACCGTCACCGGCAAGGGCAACAAGACGCGGCAGGTGCCGGTCCTGCCGCAAGTCGCCGAAGCGGTGGGCGCCTATCTCGCCGCCTGTCCCTATCGTCAGGCGCCGGAGGATGCGCTGTTTCTCGGCGCGCGCGGCGGCCCGCTCAATCCGCGGCTGGTGCAGCGCAAGATGGAAACGCTGCGCGCGGCGCTCGATCTGCCCGAGCGCGCCACGCCGCATGCGCTGCGCCACAGCTTCGCGACGCACCTCCTCGCCGGCGGCGGCGATCTCCGCGCCATCCAGGAGCTGTTGGGTCATGCGAGCCTGACGACGACGCAGCGCTACACGGCGGTCGATGCCGAGCGCCTGCTTGCCGTCTACGCCAAGGCGCATCCGCGGGCGAAGGGCTCGTCGGCGGCAGCGAGCGTGCGGCCGCCCCCCACCCCTCCCTCCCCCTCACGGGGGGAGGGGGAATAGATCTCGTCTGTTAGCGATCCCCTCCCCCCTTGAAGGGAGGGAAGGGAGGGGGGTTGCTTCCGCGAGCACCGAAGCTAGCCCGAACGGTGCGGCTCCCGCGGTTGCTGACGCAACCGCTGCCGCCGCCGCGGACGAACGCGCTGTGCGCGTTCGCCTTTAGATATGCAGCGCATGCCCTTCGACGGCGAGGGCGGCTTCCTTTACCGCTTCGTTGAGCGTCGGATGGGCGTGGCAGGTGCGGGCGATGTCTTCGGC
>DATIYL010000180.1:0-2030 GCA_035517635.1 Allostellaceae bacterium
AGGAGGAGTGGCTGAGCGGCGCGATCAAGAGGTAGTCGAGATACATCTCCGCGCGCAGCCGCTCGATCTCGTCGACGACGCGCTCGGGCCGGCCATGAATGACGCAGGAGCCGATGTAGCGGGCCATCCGCTCCGCCTCGCCCATCGTCATGGGGTGGCCGTGGGGCGTGATGCCACTCGCCTTGGTCGGGTTGATGTAGGAACCGGCGACCCAGCGTACGCCGGCGCGCGCGATCTCCTCGGCCGCCGCATCGCTCTCCGCCACCGCCAGCAGCCGCGCGATCGGCAGCTCGCGTCCGGAAAGCGCATGGCCGCCCGCCGCCAGTTCGCGCCGGTACAGTTCGACGTTGGCCGCGTTCTCGGCGAAGGTCTGGTGCGGGCCGAGCAGGATCGAATAGCCGTGCCGCGCCGCCCAGCCGATCGCCTCGGGTGAGCCGGCGGCGAGCCAGACCGGCGGATGCGGGCGCTGCTGCGGCTTCGGCAGCACCTCGACATCGTCGAAGCGCCAATAGCGCCCCGACCAGCTGAGGCGCTCGTTTTTCCAGGCGGCGATGGTGATCTCGACCGCCTCCTGGAAGCGCGCTGCGCTCTCCTCGATCGGCACGCCGAAGACGCGGAATTCGGTCGGATCGAAGCCGCGCCCGGCGCCCCAATTGACCCGGCCGCCCGAGAGAACGTCGAGCAGGGCGACTTCCTCGGCGAGCCGCAGCGGGTGATAGAAGGCGGCGAGCGATACCGCCATCCCGATGCGCAGGCGCACGGTGCGGTTGGCGACCTGGACGCCCATCATGTGGACGGACGGGCAGACACTGTAGGTGCTGAAATGATGCTCGGCGAGCCACACCGCGTCATAGCCGGATCGGTCCATGATCTCGACGCGCTGCAGCGCGCGATCATAGACCGTCGGCAGTGACACGCGCCGCTCGGGCCAGCTGAAGAACTGCAGCACGCCGAATTTCATTGGCGCCATCGCTCAAGCGGCACCTCATCGAGGAGCCTCAGGACCAGCGCCATCAACGCGTCGTCGGCCATGAGGCCATGTCAAGCGGCGGAGGTGCGGCGTCCCGCAATGTAGGCGACGCCTTGGGGACCCGCCTGTTCAGCGTGGACCTCGCCGGCAGCGAGTGTGCAACTGTCGCCGGTACGGAATGTCTCCGACTTGCCCTTGCGCCTGAGCGTGATCTCGCCTCCGATCACCATGATGCGGGCGTCCCAGTCATGGCAGTGATCGGTGTTCACGTGATCTGCTCTCAAACCCCCATAGAAGACCTGATAACCCTGACGCCGTAGATCGGCCTCAAAATCGCTCTGGTTCATGGCGGGCTCCGATTGCTGGTGCCTAAGAGTTTGCCTTCGACAGTTCTAGGCCCCGAGTTTGCCGCGTGGCGAAGAAATAATCCAGTAGCCGCGGTCGTAGCGAGTGAGCTCGGCGTCAAAGAGCTGACCTGTTTCGATGCCGGCGCTCAGGGCCGCTGAGTGCCAAAAGCTGACCAACGGATTGGTGAGCCCCGAATACCTCGTTCCGCCGTCGCCCGCAGTTAGCGCCGGTCGCTACCGAACTGCTGCTCCAACGCCGACCAGAGCGCGATTGCTTCCCTGCTGGCCTCTGGATCTGCCGGCTTCGGGCGAACGGCGGCATGGACCATCACGAGTTTCAGACCGGGATCGACGAAGATCATTTGCCCACGGATGCCAAGCAACACAAAGCGTCGCTTCGTCCCCGGCAGAAGCCAGACCTGAAAGCCGTACCCGTAGAATCTTGTGGCGGCGCCAGGAGCGAGATAAGCGTCGGTGGGGTTGACCGTGGTCGCGTCAAGCAGCCACTGACGTGGGATAAGCTGCCGGCCGTTCCAGGCGCCGTCATAGGCGAGCAAGCGGCCAAAGCGCGCATAGTCGCGGAGCACGGCGTTGAAGCAGCAGAAGGTTATCTCCTGACCGGTGCTGTCGATCGCCCAGGACGCGTCGGCCTCGGTTCCGATTGGCTGCCAGATCTTGTCGCGAAGATACTCGCCGACCGACGTGCCGGTGGC
>DATIYL010000181.1:0-10631 GCA_035517635.1 Allostellaceae bacterium
GCCGGCATCCAGATCGTGGCGCCGCTCGACCAGTTCGAATTCGCCAAATGGAAGCAGCTGCTCGCCATCCATCTCGACGGCGCGTTCCTGACGACGCGCGCCGCGCTGCGCGAGATGTACAAGCAGGGCACCGGCGGCAGCATCATCTATATGGGCTCGGTGCATTCGAAGGAAGCCTCGCTGCTGAAGGCGCCTTACGTGACGGCAAAGCACGGGCTCATCGGCCTCGCCAAGGTGGTCGCCAAGGAAGGCGCCGCCCACGGCGTGCGCGCCAATGTCATCTGCCCCGGCTTCGTGCGCACCCCGCTCGTCGAGAAGCAGATCCCGGAGCAGGCAAAGGAGCTCGGCATTTCCGAGGAGGCCGTGATCAAGACCGTCATGCTGAAGGACACGGTCGATGGCGAGTTCACCACCGTCGCCGACGTCGCCGAGGCCGCGCTCTTCTTCGCCGCCTTCGAAACCAACGCATTAACCGGCCAGTCCCTGGTCGTGAGTCATGGGTGGTTCATGCAATAGGCGAACGCGCGAAGCGCGTTCGTCCGCTCGTATTTAATTTATCCCCTCCCCCCTTGAGGGGGGAGGGGCTTCTCAGACACAGCGCGCCTCACTTATCCCTTCTCCTCCAGCAGCCGCTCGAGATACTCCCCGTAATCCGACTTGCTGTAGAGGCGCGCGAGCTTCTTGAGGCGCGGTGCGTCGATGAAGCCCATGCGGTAGGCGACCTCCTCGATGCAGCCGATCTTCTGCCCGGTGCGCTTCTCGAGCGTGCGCACGAATTCGGAAGCTTCGAGCAGCGATTCATGCGTGCCGGTATCGAGCCAGGCATAGCCGCGGCCGAGGCGCTCGACGGTGAGCTTCCCTTCGGCGAGATAGGCGTTGTTGAGATCGCTGATCTCGAGCTCGCCGCGCGGCGAAGGCTTCAGCGCCTCGGCCTTGCGCACGACATCGCCGTCATAGAAATAAAGCCCGATCACCGCCCAGTTCGAGCGCGGCTTGATCGGCTTCTCCTCGATCGACAGCGCGTTGCCGCCCGCGTCGAACGCGACCACGCCGTAGCGCTCGGGATCGCCGACGCGATAGCCGAAGAGCGTCGCGCCGGTTTGCCGCGCCGCCGAGCGGCGCATCATCTCGCCGAGCCCGTCGCCATAGACGAGGTTGTCGCCGAGGATGAGGGCGCAGCCCTCGCCCGCCAGGAAGTCGCGGGCGATGAGGAACGCCTGCGGCAAGCCGTCGGGCTGCGCCTGCACGCCATAGGTGAGCGTCACGCCCCAATCCCGGCCATCGCCGAGCAGCGCGCGGAAAAGCGGCGCGTCGGCGGGGGTGGTGATCACCAGGATGTCGCGGATGCCGCCCAGCATCAGCGCTGAGAGCGGATAGAAGATCATCGGCTTGTCGTAGATCGGCAGCAGCTGCTTCGACAGCACGCGCGTCAGCGGATAAAGCCGCGTACCGCTGCCGCCGGCGAGGATGATGCCCTTCATCGCGCGCCGCGGCCCAAACGCTCGCCGCGATAGCGGCCGCTGCGGATCGGCTCCCACCAGGCGCGGTTGTCGAGATACCAGCGCACCGTCTTGCGCAGCCCCGTCTCCAGGCTCTCGCTCGGCCGCCAGCCCAGCTCGCGCCGCAGCTTGCCGTCATCCATGGCATAGCGCCAGTCATGCCCGGGGCGATCCTCGACGAACGCGATCAGCCGCTCATGCGGACGATGCGGCGCGTTCGGCAGCGCCTCGTCGAGCAGGCGGCAGATGAGCCGCACCACGTCGATATTGGCGCGTTCCTCGCCGCCACCGATAGTGTAGGTCTCGCCGATGCGGCCCTGGCGCAGCACCAGGAACAGCGCCGCCGCGTGGTCGCCGACATAGAGCCAGTCGCGCACATTGCCGCCCTTGCCATAGACCGGCAGCCTCTTGCCCTCGAGCGCATTCAGGATGGTCAGCGGGATCAGCTTTTCCGGAAACTGCCAGGGTCCGTAATTATTGGAGCAATTCGTCGTCACCACCGGCAGCCCGTAGGTCCTGTGCCAGGCGCGCGCGAGATGATCGGCGCCGGCCTTGCTGGCAGCGTAGGGATTGTTGGGACGATAAGGCGTCTCCTCGGTGAAACGGCCCTCGGCGCCGAGCGCGCCGAAGACCTCGTCGGTCGAGACGTGATGGAAGCGGAAGCGCGCCTGCGCTTCGCGCGAAAGCCCCTGCCAATAGGCGCGCGCCGCTTCGAGCAGGTTGAACGTCCCGACGAGGTTGCTGTGGATGAACGCATCGGCGGCGTCGATCGAGCGGTCGACATGCGTCTCGGCGGCAAGATGCAGCACCGCCTCGGGCCGGTGCTGCGCAAAGATGCGCGCGACCGCGGCGCGGTCGGCGATGTCGGCCACTTCGAGCGCATAGCGTCCGCCTTCGCCGAGCGCACCCAGCGGCGGGTTCGAGCCGGCGTAGGTGAGCTTGTCGAGATTGACCGCCGCGCAGCCTTCGGCGAGGAGGTGGCGGACGACCGAGGTGCCGATGAAGCCGGCGCCACCCGTGACCAGAACCTTCATCCGCCCCTCGTGCCCTCTTCCCGCTCGAGCAGCGCCACGATGTCGGCAAGGCGCGGCGCGACCCAGACATCCTCGCGCCGCTCGACCGCCGGCGCCCGCGCATCATACCGCACCAGCGTGCCGACGCCCGCCGCGCGCCCGGCTTCGATATCGCTCGCTTTGTCGCCGATCGTCCAGGAGCGGGCGAGATCGAGGCCGAGATCGGCAGCCGCTTGCAGCAGCATGCCGGGGCCGGGCTTGCGCCAGGGATTGTCGCGGCGATAGCGGCCGATGCCTTCCGTCGGGTGGTCCGGGCAATGATAGATCCCGGCAAGGCTCACCCCATGCCGCCGGAACTCGCCCGCCATCCAGTCCATGAGCGCGGCGAAATCCGCTTCGGTATAGAGGCCGCGGCCGATTCCCGACTGGTTGGTGGCAATCGCCAGGACGAAGCCGCGCTCGGCGAAGGCCGCCGCCATCGCGAAAACACCCTCGACGAAGCGGCATTCCTCGATGCGGTAGAGATGGCCGGGATCGAGGTTGACGACGCCGTCGCGGTCGAGAATGAGACCGCGCCGCCCGCCGCCTGCTTCTGTCGCCATGCCCTACCCCTATCCGATGGTCCGCGGCAAGGCAAGACTGGCAGGGCGCCGCAGAGGGCCTATCTTGCAGCTCATGACCGCGATCATGGAGAGCGAGCGATGAAGGAATTGTTGAACTATGCCAAGGCCTCGCCCGAGGCGGTGGCCGCCTTTCGCGGCGTCGAGACCTATGTCCGCCACTGCGGCCTCGACCACGCCTTGCTCGAGCTCGTCAAGACGCGGGCCTCGCAGATCAATGGCTGCGCCTACTGCCTCGACATGCACACCAAGGACGCGCGCGCCCGCGGCGAGACCGAGCAGCGCCTCTATGCGCTCGCCGCCTGGGCGGAGACGCCGTTCTTCAGCGAGCGCGAGCGCGCGGCGCTCGCCTGGACCGAGGCGGTGACGCGAATCGCCGAGGCGCCGGTGCCGGAACGGCTCTATGAGGAGCTGCGGCGGCATTTCAGCGAGAAGGAGGTGGTCGATCTCACCATGGCGGTGATCGCCATCAATGGCTGGAACCGGCTCGCCGCCACCTTCCGCACCCCGCCCGGCAGCTACCAGCCGCGGAAATAGCCCTTGCCCCCGGCCCGCGGCGTCGCAATCATCGGCGGCCGCGAGGCAGGGCTATCGCCTATGAATTCACCACGGAGGCACGGAGGACACGGAGATTGCCTGTTTGGTGCGCGAAGCGCCCCATTCTTTGCTTCTCCGTGATCTCCGTGCCTCCGTGGTGAATCTTTTCCTGCCGCGATCGCGTGGCGAGGGAGTGAGCATGGATCTGGCAGCATTTTACCGGTCGGAGTTCGCCGAGCATGAGCAGGTGGTGCGGGCGACGCTCGCCGCCTGCGCGCAGCCCTTCGAGCGCCTCGTCGCGGCGGCGGTCGCGGCGATCCGCGGCGGCGGCAAGCTGCTCTTCTTCGGCAATGGCGGCAGCGCCGGCGACGCCCAGCACCTCGCGACCGAGCTCACCGTGCGCTACATCAAGGACCGCGCACCGATCGCTGCCGTGGCGCTCACCACCGATACCTCGGCGCTCACCGCCATCGGCAACGATCTCGGCTTCGAGCAGCTCTTCGCCCGGCAGCTGCGCGCGCTCGGCCGCACCGGCGACCTCGCCATCGGCATCAGCACCTCGGGCAAGAGCCGCAACGTCATCCTTGCTCTCGAAGCGGCGCGCGCGATGGGCATCACTGCGGCAGCGCTCGGCGGCAATGACGGCGGTCAGCTCAACGGCCTCGCCGATCCGCTGCTGGTCGTCCCTTCGCGCACCACCGCGCGCATCCAGGAGATGCACATCCTGCTCGGTCAGATGCTGTGCGGCGCGCTGGAGAAAGAGCTGGGGCTGGTCTAGCGCATCAGCGCAGCGCGACGCCCCCGCCGCGAACAAGTGTATTTTACCCGGCGCTCCTTGCACGTATCATCATCAGGACGCGAACGTGCACGCCCATGGGCTCCACGGTTGCTAGCTGTCGCAGATCCAACCTGGAGTTGAGAGCCAGGCGGCCGGCACCGTTCGCAGCAATCGGACGCCGACATGGCCGACGATCTGACGCGATGGCTGGAGCGTTGCGGGCTCGGCGAGCACGCCGCGACCTTTGCTGCGCAAGGCGTCGACTGGGATGTGCTCGGCGACCTCTCCGAACAGGATCTGAAGGAGCTTGGTCTGTCGCTCGGCGACCGCAAGCGGTTACTGAAAGCGCTTGCAACACTGACCGATAGCCCAAACGCGGCGGGCAAAGCCGAGCCGGAGCGAGCGGAGCCGCGGCCCGCTGCAGCAAGTACGGCCGTCGAGGCGGAGCGGCGGCAGCTCACCGTGATGTTCATCGACCTGATCGATTCGACGCCCTTGGCCGAACGCTTCGATCCCGAGGACATGCGGCAGGTGCTCGGCATCTTCCACCAGGCTTGCGTGAGCGCCATCGACGCCCATGACGGGCATATCGCGCAATATATCGGCGACGGCGTCTTGGCTTATTTCGGCTATCCCAAAGCGCACGAGGACGACGCGGTGCGTGCCGTGCTCGCGGGGCTCGCCGTCATCGCGACGCTGCGGCAGGCCAATGACCGTCTCGAAGCGGAAAAAGGCGTGCGCCTGCAGCTGCGCATCGGCATCGAAACCGGCCTCGTCGTCGCCGGCGAGATCGGCGCGGGATCGTCGCGCGATCGTCAGGCCGTCGTCGGCGAGACGCCGAACCTCGCCGCGAGGCTGCAATCTCTGGCGGCGCCGGATTCGGTCGTCGTCGGTCCGGCCACCGAAAGGCTCATTCAAGGGTCGTTTTTGCTGGAAAACCTCGGCCGGCACGAGCTGAAGGGCGTTTCGATCCCCATTCACATCTATCGCGTGCTGGCGCAAACCGACGCCGTCGACAGCTTCGAAATCAGGGCGGGCCGCGGCTTGACGCCGCTGATCGGCAGGACCGCCGAGCTCGACATGCTGCGGCAGCGCTGGAAGCAGAGCTGCGACGGCGAGATGCGCTGCGTGCTGCTGGTCGGTGAGCCCGGCATCGGGAAATCCCGCATCCTGCGGGCCTTCCGCGACAGCATCGGCAGCGATGCGTACGAGATCATCCCGTTCCACGGCTCGTCCTATTATCGCAACAGCCCGTTCTGGCCGGTGCTGCAGCGGATGCAACGCGCGTACCGGCTGGATCCAAAGACCTTTGCGGCATCCGACGCCGAACGGCTGGAGGCGACGCTGGGCGCGCTCGGTGTCGATGCCGCAGAAGCGGCGCCCGTTCTCACCACCTTGCTCGGGATGCCGACAGGGGGACGCTATCCGGCGATCGACGCTTCCTCGCCGTCGTTCAAGCGGCGAACGTTGGATGTGCTCGTGACGATTGTCGAGCGCATGGCGAGCGCTCAGCCGGTTCTCCTGATCCTCGAGGATGCGCATTGGCTCGATCCGTCGACGCTCGAGTTCGTGCGACTGATGCTGGAGCGGCTGGTGGGCGCGCGGCTGCTGCTGCTGCTGACGGCGCGGCCCGAGTTCAAGCCGGGATGGACCTATCCCCACCTGGTGCAGGTCAATCTCGATCGACTCTCGCGGCGCGACCGCGCCGCGATGATCGAGAAACTGACCGGCGGCAAATCGCTGCCCGCCGTCGTGCTCGACCAGATCATCGCAAAGACGGATGGCGTGCCGTTGTTCGTCGAGGAGCTGACCAAGACCGTGCTCCAGGGCGACCTGCTGCGCGAGACCGGCGGCGGCTACGAATTGACAGGCGCGCCGCAAGCGATCGCGATCCCGGATACGCTCCAGGGCTCACTGCTCTCGCGCCTCGATCGCTTGGAGCCGGGCGTCAAGGAGATCGCCCAGATCGCCGCGACGATCGGGCGGGAATTCGGCCGAAAGCTGCTCGCGCTGATCGCGGCCAGGCCGGAGGCTGAGCTGCAGGCGACGCTCGAGCGGTTGATCGCCGCAGAAATCATTCTGCCCGCTCCGGGTTCGCCGGCGGAAGGCGGCGCCTACGTCTTTCGCCATGCGCTCATCCAGGAAATCGCCTACCAATCTCTGCTGCTGGCGCGTCGCCGCCAATACCACGGTTTGATCGCCGATGCGCTCGAACGCCATTACCCCGAGATCGCCGAGCGACAGCCGGAGCTCATCGCACAGAACCTCACCGCGGGCGAGCTCTTCGATCGCGCCATTCTCTATTGGCAGCGCGCCGGCGATTGCGCGTTCGCGCGCGCCGCCTATGAAGAGACCATTGCCCACGTGGAACGCGGCCTTCAGCTCGTGCAAAACCTCGCCTGCAGCGACCACGATCGGGCCACTCGCACACTCCCGCTGCTCTTCATCCGCGGCAAGGCGGAGTACCGGTTGGGCCGTCAAGAGGCGATAAAGACTCTTCACCAAGCCGCGCAGATCGCTCGAGCGGAGAAACTGTCGTCCTACTTCGTCGAGGCGGTGCTGGCCTTCGACAATGTGGAGATATTTCTTGCCGGCTCGGGCGAAGCATCGGTCGGCTTGTTGCAGGAGGCGCTCGCGTCGATTGGCGCCGGGGAAACCGTCGAGCGTTGTCGCCTGATGAATCGATTGGCGCGCACGTTGTACATGACTGGTTCCTTTGAGCGCGCCGGCGAAATCACTCGCCAGGCGACGGCGCTCGCGCGCCGCCTTGGCGATGGACCGAGCTTGTTCGATGCCTTGGCGTGCGAGATGATGTTTGTCGGCGCGGTGCCTTTGCCGGCAGCGGGATTTTTGGACCGCCGACACGTGCTGGAGGAGCTCCGCCAGGTCTCCGAACAGGTCGGTGATGCCGAGTCGGTTGGGCATGCCTGTGCCCGTGCTCTTACCGGTTTCTTGGAGATCGGAGATCTCCAGCGCTCCGAGAAGGCTTTCGAGCGCTACGAACAGGTTGGCGCGAGTGCGCGCGATTTCGTGCACAAATGGTGTGTCGCGGCTGGGCATTCGATGCGCGCAATCCTGCTCGGTGACTTCGCGTCAGCAGAGCGCAAGGCGGAGGAATCCCTTCAGATGGCGGAGAACGTCGATGCCAAATTCGCCGCCGGCGTCTATGGCATGCAGATGTTCACCATCCGCCGCGAGCAAGGTCGGCTCGCCGAGGTTGCGCCGCTGTTCAAACGGTTCGTCGACGATCACCCCGAAGACGCAACCTGGCGGCCCGGCCTCATGCTGATCGCCAGCGATCTCGGCTTCGAAGTGCAGGCCCGCCGCAGCCTCGATCAAATGGCAGAATCCGAATTTTCCCTGCCCATGGACAGCAAGCGGCTTGTGACGTTGACGTATCTGGCGGAAGTCGCCGGCCGGCTGCGCGAAGCCGAGCACGCCGAACGCATCTACGCGTCTCTGCTGCCCTTCCGGGACCAGGCGGTCACGGTCCCTGCCTTCACTTTGTGCTGTGGCGCCGCGGCACGCTATCTCGGCCTGCTCGCAAGCACGCTCGGCGACTGGTCTGCCGCCGAGGCGCATTTCGAGTACGCCCTGCAGATGAACGAGCGTCTCAGCGCGAGGCCGTGGCTGGCGCATACCCGGCACGAATTCTCCGTCATGCTCTCGACGCGCCGTCGCCGGGGTGATCAGGCGCGCGCTTCAGACCTCCTCACTGCCGCGACGGCGGCGGCGAAAGAGCTGAAGATGTTCGCCCTGCTGGAGCGTATCGGCGGTATCGCGCGCGGTTCAAAGCCTATGAATTAGCCAGTGAGTGGAGCATAGTTGAGAGCCTAGCAGGATCAGCACGACAGAAGGGGGAGGAGCCCATGCCGCGTTTCCTGATCGAGCGCAACTTCGCCGACCAGCTCGAAATCAACAAAGACGGCGCCAGCGCCGTGAAGCGGATCAACGATGAGGAAGGAGTGAAATGGCTGTTCTCCTTCCTCAGCGCCGATAAGAAGAAGACCTATTGCCTGTACGAGGCGCCGAACGCCGAAAGCATTCGCGCGGCTGCCCGTCGGGCCAGTCTGCCGGCCGATGTGATCGTCGAGGTCAGCGACCTCAGACCGGAAATGTTCAACTAAAGCTGTATCGGGTCAAATGGAACCGCTTTTATTCGTCACCCCCGCGAAAGCGGGGGTCCATGGCTGTGGATTCCCGCTTTCGCGGGAATGACGATGAAAGAGGGAAGCGATTCGGCCTGAACAGAGCGCACTCTAAAGGGGGCGGGGCGCGAGGCCCCGTCTCAGTCAAGAACCAGCGCCACTCAACGACCCGCGAAACAGCTCACGCCGCCGGCCTGATATTCTGGTTCAGCCGGAACATATTCTGCGGATCCCAGCGCCGCTTCACCTCGGTCAGCCGGCGATAGTTGCTGCCATAGACTTTCTCGGTGCGGTCCGCCTCGTCCTCCGGCAGGAAGTTGACGTACGCGGCACCCGTGGCGAACGGCGCGCTCGCCTGAAAGAGCTCGCGCGCCCAGCTGATGCAGGCGCGGTCCTGCGCAACGTCGCGCCAGCGGGTATGCACATTCATGATGAAATGCGCGCCGCGATGGGGATAGGCAGTGGCCTCAGGTGCGACGCGGCTCATCGCGCCGCCCACCTGTGCCAGGAAGACCTCGCATTCCGGGCCGGGCAAGCGGCTGACGGCGTCCGTGACGACGCGTATCACATCGTCGGAGAGTTGCACGAAATCGTGCGACTTCCAGTAGTTGCGCGCGCCGGGGGTCAGCAGCGGGTCGAACCCCGACTGCCAGCCGACGAAGGGATGCGGCCCCAGAACATCGGCGATTGGCTGACCCAGACGGCGCAGCGGCGCCACCGCCTTCTCGCCGTCCGCTATCGATCCCGCGTAGCACGCCGCGAAAACCAAGACCTCGCGGCCATGCCATTCCGCGGGAACGAACGGCAGCGGCGGCGCTTTGCGCATGACCGACCAGATGGTCAGCGCGTCGGGCGCTTCCGCGGCCACCCGCCGATAGCCCTTCAGCAGCTCCTCCGCCTTGGCGAAGGGATGGATGACGAGGCCGGAAAACACCTCCGGGCCGATCGGGTGAAGGCGGAACTCGAAGGACGTGACCACGCCGAAATTGCCGCCGCCGCCGCGGATCGCCCAGAACAGATCCGGGTTCTCGCTGGCGCTGGCATGAACGAGTTCGCCCTTCGCCGTCACCACATCGGCCGAGATCAAGTTATCGATGGTCATGCCGAAGCTGCGCGTCAGCCAGCCGAAGCCGCCACCCAGCGTCAGACCGGCGATGCCCGTCGTGGAATTGATGCCGGTCGGAACGGCAAGGCCGAAGGTCTGCGTCTCCCGGTCGACATCGCCCAGCGTCGCGCCGGGGCCGACCCAGGCCCGCCGCGCTTCCGGATCGACCCGCACCGATTTCATCGGCGATAGGTCGATCAGCACGCCGCCATCGCCGACGGCGCTGCCGGCGATGTTGTGACCGCCGCCGCGAACCGCGATCGTGAGATGGTTGTCTGCAGCAAAGCGTACCGCACGGATTACATCGGCAGCCCCGGCGCAGCGGATGACGAGATCGGGCGACCGGTCGATCATCGCGTTCCAGATGGAACGCGCCTCGTCATAACCCGTCTCGCCTTTGTGGCAGACGGGACCCCGCAATGCCGAACGCAACGCCTCCACAAGCTTGGCATCGATGCGCGGACGCTCCGCCGAAGCGCTTCCCTCGAAGCTCGTCATCTCCAGCCTCCTCTGGATGTCGGTGGGGCCTTGCCCCGCTTTTTTTCCTGGAGCCGTTCGCGACCGGAGCATCGAGTCAATCCGGCGCGACGGCACCTCAAGACGCTAGCCAATCACCAACGTTCCACATGTGATGGGAATCACATCGTCATCGGCGAAATGATCGCGCCGGCGCCGTAGCTGCGCCGACTCAGTGCGTTTGCGATTTGCGCTCTCGCGCACGGTGCCGATCTGTCCGCCCGGCGGGGCCAGGCGCGATGCCCAGCGCTGCTTGCCAGCGCCGGCCGAAGGCCAGCAAACGCCGCTCCGAAAATGCCGGAGCGAGCAGCGTTATGCCCATCGCCGGACCATCGGGCAGAAATCCGTTGGGCAACGCGAGCGCCGAGAGATCGAGCAGATTGACGGGATAGGAGAAATAGCCGAGCCGGTTGTT
>DATIYL010000182.1:0-8418 GCA_035517635.1 Allostellaceae bacterium
TCAGGGAAAGAGACTATCGCGGAGGTGTTTCGAGATGCGTGCTGCCCTGGCGCTCTTCGTTGTCGCGCTCGCATTGGCCGCCTGTGGCGGCACGGAAGAAAGAACGGTCGTCGTCCCGCAATCCCCACCCACCGTCGTCGCGCCGCAGGGCGCAAGCGTGGTTTGCCCCAACGGCACCCCGGCCGTATTGGCAAACGGCGTCTATCGCTGCTAGCCCACCTCGCGTCAGGTAGAAGCGCGCCCGCCTCGCTATAGTGCGGGGGTGGCGCCGCCCGACGCGCGGGGCGCCGCCGGGGAGGAGTGGAGTGCGGTTGCTGCTCGCGGCAAGCGCGGTCGCTGTTCTCTGCATCGCCGCGACGCTCGCGGCAGCGCCGGCGGGCGCGCACAGCGAGGCGGCGATGCAGGGCGATATCGCGCGCGGCATCGCCACCGCTGCCAAATGCGAGGGCCAGTCCTGGAGCGTCGAAGACTATTCGGGATGCATCGACGGCGAGATTGGCCACGCCATGGACCATGATCAGGCATCGCGGGCGTTCCAGCTCGGCGTCTATTGCGCCGCCTTCGCCAAGCTGGCGCAGGCCTACCAGGCGGGGACATGGAAGCAGTCG
The DNA here is from genome assembly GCA_035517635.1 of Allostellaceae bacterium. Classification (GTDB taxonomy): domain Bacteria; phylum Pseudomonadota; class Alphaproteobacteria; order ATCC43930; family CGMCC-115725; genus DAHUYF01. The sequence goes on from DATIYL010000182.1 coordinate 609, forward strand.
CTCGTCGACCGCGACGCCGCCCAGGCGGCCACGGTCGACCAGTACGGCAGCTGCGTCTTTTCCGCCCATGCTCTCGGCATCAAAGCGGCGCGGATCTGCACCACGCTTGGCGTGACCTGCGACACGTTCAACGCCGCGCTCCATCACTGGCAGCGCGTCAGCCGCCGGTAGCCGCCGGCAGGAAGAAGTGGGGGCGAGCAGGCGGCGTTGACGCGGCGCGGCCGGCCGGCAAAGCTCGGGCCGCCATGAGCGCCTTCCTGCTGAAACGCTTTGCCAGCTTCCTCGCGACGCTGGCCTGCGCGTCGCTGGTCATCTTCCTTGTGCTGGAGGTGTTGCCGGGGAATGCCGCCGAGGTGATCCTCGGGCCCGAGGCGCCGCCCGAGACGGTGGCGGCGCTGGCGAAGAAGCTCGGCGTCGACCGGCCGCCGCTCGCGCGCTATCTCGGCTGGGTCGAAGGCATGGCGGAAGGCGATTTCGGCACCAGCTATGCCTATGGCACCCCCGCCGCGGCGCTCATCGACCAGTCGCTCGCCCTGACCATCCCGCTGGCGCTCATCGCCATGGCGCTCAACACCGCGCTCGGCCTTGCGTTGGGGATCTTCGCGGCGGCACGCCACAATCGCTTCGGCGATGTCGCGGTGATGGCGCTGAGCCAGATCGGCATCGCCATTCCGAGCTTCTGGTTCGCCATCCTGCTGATCCTGCTCTTCGCGGTCGGGCTCGGCTGGCTTCCCGCGGGCGGGTTTCCGGGCTGGAGCGCCGGGCTTTGGCCGGGGCTGCGCGCGCTGATCCTGCCGGCGGTATCGCTCGCCATCGTGCAATCGGCGATCCTGGCGCGCGTCACCCGCTCCGCTGTGCTCGACGTGCTGCGCGAGGATTTCGTGCGCACGGCGCGCGCCAAGGGCCTCAGCGAGGGACAGGCGCTGCGGCGCCATGTGTTGCGCAACGCCCTGATCCCGATCGTCACCATCATGGGGCTGCAATTCTCCAACCTGCTGGTGCTGACCATCGTCGTCGAGAACGTCTTCTACCTGCCGGGGCTGGGGCGGCTCATCCTCAACTCGATCGCCAACCGCGACGTGGTCGTCGTGCGCGATGTGGTGATGCTGCTCGCCGCGATGGTGGTGGCGGTCAATTTCGTGGTCGATCTGCTCTATGCCGCGATCGATCCGCGCCTCAAGCTGCGCGACCTGTGACGACGGCGACCACCTTCCCCGCCCGCGCCGCCGGGCATTGGAGCTTCCTGGTCGGCGGCGCCCTGACCCTCGCGCTCCTCATCGCCGCCGGGGTCTCGCTGCTGTGGACGCCGGTCTCGCCTTATGTCATCGACGTGCCGAACAAACTGCAGCTGCCCTCGGCGCAGCACTGGCTCGGCACCGATGCGCTGGGCCATGACGTGTTCTCCATGCTGCTGGTCGGCGCGCAGAACTCGATCCTGGTCGGCGTCATCGCCGTTTCGATCGGCTTCAGCATCGGCACGACGCTGGGCGCGCTGGCGGCGGCGCGGGGCGGCTGGCTCGAAGAGGCGGTGATGCGGCTCTCCGATTTCGCCTTCGCCTTCCCGGCCATCCTGACGGCGATCATGCTCACCGCCCTGCTCGGCCCCGGCATCGTCAACTCGATCCTCGCCATCGGCATTTTCAACATCCCGATCTTCGCGCGCGTCACCCGCGGCTCGGCCAAGGCGGTCTGGGCGCGCGATTTCGTGCTGGCGGCACGCGCCGTGGGCCGCGACCGCTTCGGCATCACCGTAACGCACGTGCTGCCCAACGTCCTCTCGATCCTCATCGTCCAGGCGACCATCCAGTTTGCCAGCGCCATCCTGTGGGAGGCGGCGCTCTCTTATCTCGGCCTCGGCACGCAGCCGCCGCAGCCCTCCTGGGGCCGTATGCTGAACGATGCGCAAGCACAGCTTTTCCAGGCGCCCTGGCTTGCCATTCCTCCGGGACTCGCCATCATGCTGGCGGTGCTTGGCCTCAACCTGCTCGGCGACGGGCTGCGCGACCTCCTCGACCCCCGCCTCGCCCGCCGGCGGTGATGGCGCGCGAGCGATGCGCTAGTATCCCTGCACCAAGGTTTCAGGCACCGCGCACCAGAGGAGGCGGAAGATGTCGAAGAAAGCACATGTGATTGCCGCTGCTCTGGTGTTCGCGCTGCTGCCGGCAGCGGCGAAGGCGGCGAAGGATACGCTCGTCCTCGGCATGGCCCTGGAGCCGCCGGGGCTCGATCCGACGACCGGCGCCGCCGCGGCGATCGGCGAGGTGACGCAGTATAATGTCTATGAGGGGCTGACCAAGATCGAGGAGGACGGCAAGGTGACGCCGCTCCTCGCCCAGAGCTGGACCGTCTCGCCGGACCAGAAGACCTATACCTTCAAGCTGCAGCCCGGCGTCAAATTCCAGAACGGCGAGCCCTTCACCTCCGCCGATGTGAAATTCACCTTCGAGCGCGACGCCGCTGCCGACAGCACGAACAAGGAGAAGGCCTCGGTCTTCGCCAAGATCGCGCGCATCGACACGCCCGATCCGCTCACCGTGGTGCTAACCTTGAAAGAGGTCAACGCCAACCTGCTGTTCAATCTCGGCGAGGACACTGGCGCCATCCTCGAGCCGAAGAGCGCCGCCACCGACGCGACCCATCCCGTCGGCACCGGCCCCTTCGCTTTCGCCGATTGGGTCAAGGGCTCGTCGATCACCTTGACGAAATGGCCGGGCTATCGCGCGGCCGACAAGATCAAGCTCGACAAGGTCACCTTCCGCTTCATCAACGATCCGGCGGCCCAGGTGGCGGCGGTGCTGGCGGGCGATGTCGACGGCTTTCCGCGCTTCGGCGCGCTCGACAGCCTGAAGCAGCTGCAGAGCGATCCGCGCTTTACCGTCGCCATCGGCTCGACCGAGGGCAAGACCATCGTCGCCATCAATAACAAGCGCAAGCCCTTCGACGATGTCCGCGTGCGCCGCGCGCTCGCTTACGCCATCGACCGCAAGGCGGTGATCGCCGGCGCCTCGAACGGCCTCGGCGTGCCGATCGGCAGCCATTACACGCCGAACGACCCCGGTTATATCGATCTCACCGGCCTTTATCCCTACGACCCGGCCAAGGCGAAGGCGCTGCTGCGCGAGGCCGGGGTCAAAACCCCGCTTGATGTCACCTTGAAGCTGCCGCCGCCGCCCTATGCCCGCGAGGGGGGGCAGATCGTCGCCGCCGAGCTGGCGCAGGTTGGCATCAATGCCAAGATCGAGAACATCGAATGGGCGCAATGGCTCGACGGCGTCTACAAGCACAAGAACTACGATCTCACCATCGTCAGCCATGTCGAGCCGCGCGACCTCGCCATCTATGCCGATCCCGACTTCTACTACCAATACGATTCACCGAAGTTCCGCGCGCTCATGGAAGCGGTGAACACGGCACCGGACGAGGCGGCGCGGCTCAAGGCGCTGGCCGCGGCGCAGCGCCAGCTCGCCGAGGATGCGGTCAACGTCTTCCTCTATGTGCTGCCACAAGTCTCGGTGGCGAAGGCGGAGCTGCACGGCCTTTGGCACAACTCGCCGATCTTCGCCAACGATCTGTCGGCGGTCTATTGGCAGTAGGGGAACGCGGCGCCGGCCGCGGGTGTTGAGGCGGACATGGCGGCAGCAGCAAAACGCGCGCCGGCACAGCGGCAGCGCAAATACTGGTCCGGCGAGGTGACGCGCAAGAGCGACGCGCTCGATCTCGAGCGCAGCGTCTTCACCTGGCGCGATCCCAAGCGCATCGCGCGCTCGCTGAAGCGCTCCGCCGAGCGCAGCCGCCGGCGCAAAGCCGGCCCTTACCAGTCGGCGATGTCGATGCTGAATTTCTACATCAACCGCGCCGGCCGCCACCTCCCGGCCGAACGCAAGCGCGTGCTCGAGCGCGCCAAGGACGAGCTGCGGCACCTCTTCGGGCGGGGGTAAGCGGAAGCCGCGCATTTTCGGCGATCTCGCTTGCCAACCGCGCGCCGCCCTGCGACGATTCCGCATTCTGGCGCAAGCCGGAGGACCAAGGGGGTCCCGCCATGTCCGAGACGACGGCGACGGCCGAGCCGTCGCGCCTTAGCGTTGGCGCGGTCTTCCGCCGCGCCTTCGACCTGCTGATGGGCGATTTCGTCAAGTTCTTCGCCCTGGCCTTCATTGTCTGGCTGCCCGTGCTGATTGCCTTGTTCATCGTCGGCTTCGGGTACGGCGCTTGGAGCGACTTCCCCGCGCCCGCGCCTTCGGCCGGAATCGCCGGAGCAATTCTTGTCGGCCTCCTGACCTGGGCCGCCTTTGTCCTGAGCCAGGCCGTGATTCTCTATGGCGCCATCGAGCGGATGCGCGGGCAAAGCTTCGCTCTCGGCGAATCGCTGCAGCGCGGTCTCGCCCGTTTCTTCCCGCTGGTCGGGCTCTATGTCGCGCTGGCAATCATCCTCGGCATCGGCTTCGTGCTGCTGGTCGTGCCGGGCGTCATGCTGGCGGTAGCGCTCTACGTCGCCTTGCCCGCCTGCCTCGTCGAGAAGCGCGGTCCCTTGGAAAGCCTGAGGCGCAGCGCCGATCTCACCAAGGGCAATCGCTGGCGCATCTTCGGCATCGCGCTCCTCCTCTATATCGGCAGCGAGATCGGGCAGGTGATCATCCATTTCACGCTGCGCCTCGTCGCCGGCCGGACCATCGCCGAGCTCTGCGTCTTCTTATGGACCGTGGCGGTGGGCGCGCTCGCTTCGATCCTGGTTGCGGTCGTCTACCACGACCTGCGCGTCGCCCATGAAGGCGTCGACATCGAGCATATCGCCCAGCATTTCGACTGAGCGGGCGTCTACCGCCCCTTGAACGCCGGTTTGCGCTTGGCGTGGAAGGCTTCGACGCCTTCGCGGAAATCCTCCGACATGCGCAGGCGGCTGTAGCAATGCCCTTCGAGCTCGATGGCGGTGGTGAGGAGCGCGTCCTCGGTGTCGTTGAGCAGCTTCTTGGCCGTGCGCTGCGCCAGCGGCGCGAAGCCGCGGAGCTCGTCGACGAGCGCATCGGTGGCGGCCTCGAGCTTGTCGTCGGCGACGCAATCGGTGGCGATGCCCCAGTCGAAGGCTTGCCGCCCGCTGATGCGGCGCGAGCGCATGACGATGTCCTTGGTGCGGGTGATGCCGACCATCTTCTGCAGTCGCGCCGAGCCGCCCGAGCCCGGGATCTGGCCAAGCCGCTGCTCGGGCAGCGCATAAAGGCAGGTCTCGGAAGCGAGGCGGAAATCGCAGGCGAGCGACAGCTCGAAGCCGACGCCGAAGCAATAGCCGCGATTGGCGGCGATCACCGGCTTCAAGCAGCGCGTCGGCGCGGCGATGTTCCAGGCGAGCTTCGAGACGTGCTCGGGCGAGGCTTCGAGAAAGCCTTTGATGTCGCCGCCGCTGGAGAAATGCTCGCCCGATGCGCGCAGCACGATGATGCGCACGCGCGCATCGGCATCGAGCGCCTCGAAGGTCTGACGCAGCTCGTCGCGCTGCGGCATGACGATGACGTTGAGCGGCGGCCGGTCGAGGATGATGTCGGCACGCTCGCGCGCGACATCGACTTCGATGCGGAAACCGTCGGGGTGCTGCGGAATCTCGGGGGCGATGCTCATCGGTCGTTTCCCTCTGTCACTCGGTTTCGTATTCGCCGGCCACCAGCTTCCGGCGCAGGATCTTGCCCACCGGCGATTTCGGCACCTCGCGCAGGAAGACATAGCTGCGCGGGCGCTTGAAATCGGCAAGGGTCGAGCTTCGGCACCAGGCATCGAGCTCCGCCGCCTCGACCGGCGCCGCGCGCTTGACGAAGGCGGCGACGCGCTTTCCCCAGCGCTCATCGGGCAGGCCTGCCACCGCCACTTCGGCAATGGCGGGATGGAGCGACAGCACGCTCTCGATCTCGCCGGGCGAGACGTTTTCGCCGCCGGAGATGATCATGTCGTCGACCCGCCCGGTGACGAAGAGATCGCCCTCGCCATCGCAATATCCGGTATCGCCGGTGAAATACCAACCGTGCTTCAGCGCCTTGGCATCGGCATCGGGCCGCCGCCAATAGCCCTCGAACGCCTCGTCGCTGGCGCTATCGGCGATGATTTCGCCCTCCTCGCCGGGCGCCGCGATAGCTTCAGGATCGTCGCGGCCGAGGCGCACGACGCGGATGCGCTGATTGAGTCCGGCCTTGCCGGCCGAGCCCGGCTTCCGCGCCGCTTCGGGCTCGATGGTGAAGGTATAGATTTCCGATGAGCCGTAGTGATTGACGAAGAGCTCCGGCTTGAACGCTTCGGCGACGCGCTTCAATACGCCGTCCGGCATGGCGGCGCCGGCAAAGCCGAGTTTGCGGATCGAGGAAATGTCGGTGTGCGGAAAGCGCTGATGACTGACGAGATCGTGATAGAGCGTCGGCACGAGATAGAGCGCGGTGATGCGCTCTTGCGCCATCAGCGCCAGCGCGCCTTCCACGTCGAAACGCGGCAGACAGACGAAGCAGCCATCGACCAGCGCCATCGCCAGCAGCGAGCGCACGCCCATGGTGTGATAGAGCGGCATGACGCCGAGCGTGCGCTCGCCCCGGCCGTACAGGTTCTGGGCAACATGCGCCAGCGCCGCGGCGCGTTCCTGGCGGTGGCGGCGCGGCACGCCCTTGGGTGGGCCGGTGGTGCCGGAGGTGTAGAGCATGAGCGAGAGATCCTCGGGCCCGGCTTCGGGTCCCTCGGGCACGGCGGGCCCGTCGAGCTCCGCGAAAGCGACCGTCCCGCCCGGCGCGCCGCAGACGGCGATGCGCGCTATGCGCTGCGCGGCCGGCGAGCCGGCCACGGCGGCCGCGGTGACATCCTGAAAGGCGACGGCGCGCGCTTCGGCATCGCGAGCGCAATAGTCGAGCTCTTCCGGCTTCGCCCGCCAATTGACCGGCGTCATGATGATGCCGGCGAGCTGGCAGGCCCAATGCAGGCTCGCCATCTCGACGCGGTTCTGCAGCGCCGCCAGCAGGTGATCGCCGCGCCTGAGGCCCAGCGCCGCCAGCCCGGCGCGTAAGCGGCGAATCTCGCGATGCCAGGCGGCATAGCTGAGCCGCGTCGCTCCGTCGACGATCGCGGTCGCCTCGGGGCTGCGCTCGACGACGGCGAGAAAGCTGCGGCCGAGATCAAACATCGGCGGCCTCCGTTCCGGGCGCGCTGCGCATTTCCGCCGCAGCCTCGAGCGCGGCGCGGACAATGCCGGTATAGCCGGTACAGCGACAGAGATGACCGCTCAATAGCTCGCGCACCGCCTGCTCGCCGGGATCGGGGTGGCGTACGAGGAAAGCGGCGAGCGACATGAGGATCCCCGGCGTGCAGAAGCCGCATTGCAGCGCGTGATGACGGCGAAAGGCGCGCTGCAGGGGCGCCAACGTCCCGTCGGTACCGGCAAGGCCTTCGACGGTGTCGATGCGGCGGCCCTCGGCCTGGACCGCCAGCATCAGGCAGGCGCGCATGGCGCTGCCGTCGACATGCACGGTGCAGGCGCCGCAAACCCCATGCTCGCAGCCGACATGCGTGCCGGTGATACCCAGGACGTGGCGCAAGAAATCGGAGAGCAGCAGCCGCGGCTCGGCCTCGCCCGCCACACCGCGGCCGTTGAGGGTGAAGCGCACGAGATGGCGCGCGCCCGCTTTCAGCCGCGTCGACACAGCGCCTCCTCGAGCGCGGCGCGGCCGAGCTTGCGCACCAAGGAGCGGCGATAGCGCGCGCTGGCATGGGCATCGTCGCTGCCGCCGAGCTCCCAGGCGAAATCGTTGAGCGCATCGTCGAGCGCGCTGCCCTCGAGCAGCGGCCAGTC
>DATIYL010000183.1:0-4179 GCA_035517635.1 Allostellaceae bacterium
AAGCGTGCCGCCGGCAGCTTCTTCGCGCCGAAGTTGTTCAACGACCGCACCCGCCGCCTGCTGCGCCTCCTGGCGAAGCTGGGGTGACCATATGATGGCGCGGCGCACCCCCCACCCTAACCCTCCCCCTCAAGGGGGGAGGGGATTGCTGCGGGGTACTGCAAAAACCCCCTCCCCCCTTGAGGGGGAGGGAGGGGAGGGGGGTGAGAAGCGCCTCGACATCTCCTTATGACGCGCCTCTCACTCCCGCCCTTCCTGCGCGGCCTCTCCGCCCGCCTCCTCGTGCTCACCGTGCTCTTCGTCATGGTGAGCGAGGTGCTGATCTTCGTGCCGTCGGTCGCGCGCTTCCGCTACAACTATCTCCAGGCCAAGATCGCCGATGCCGAGCTCGCCATCCTCGCGCTCGAGGCGACGCCGGACAACATGGTGAGCGAGCCGCTGGCGCGCGAGCTGCTGTCGCATGTCGGCGCTTACGGCATCGTGCTGCACAAGCCCTCGGCGACCTTGATGCTCGATGCCGGCGGCGCGCCGCGCATCGATGCCACCTACGATCTCGGCGATGACGGCTATATGAAGCTCATCGCCGACGCGGTGATGGCGCTGAGCGAGAAGCACAACCGCATCCTGCGCGTCCTCGACCTGTCGCCGCGCGATCCGCATGTCGTGGTCGAGGTGATCATCGACGATGCGCCGATGGTGTCGGCGATGCGCATCTATGGTGGCCATATCCTCGAGCTGTCGGTGGTGATCTCGCTGATCACCGCGGCGCTGCTCTACCTCGCGCTGCAATGGCTGCTGCTGATGCCGCTGCGCCGGCTCACCCAGAGCATGGTCGCCTTCCGCGCCGATCCCGAGGACGAATCCCGCGCCTTTCCGCCGTCGCGCCGCAGCGACGAGATCGGCGTGGCGCAGCGCGAGCTGCACGCGATGCAGGAGACGGTGCGTCAGGCGCTGCATCACAATGCGCGGCTCGCCGCGCTCGGCACCGCCGTCACCAAGATCAACCACGATCTGCGCAACATCCTCTCCACCGTGCGCCTCATGTCCGACAGCCTCGCCGACAGCGAGGTGCCCGAGGTGAAGCGCGTGACGCCGCGGCTGCTCGCCGCGATCGACCGCGCCGTCGCTCTCTGCACGCGCACGCTCAGCTACACGCGCGAAGGCGCGCCGCCCTTGCGCCGCAAGCGCTTTGCGCTCGCCGGCCTCGTCGAGGAGATCGCCGAGCTCGTCCAAGGCAGGTCCGAGGACGGTCCGCGCCTCGTCGACAAGGTGGCGCCGACCGAGATGGTCGAAGCCGATCGCGAGCAGCTCTTCCGCGTCGTGTTGAACCTCGTGCGCAACGCCATCGAGGCGGGGGCGCGCCATGTCACCATCACCGCCGAGCCCGATGTCGAAGCGATCGTCATCAAGATCAGCGATGACGGGCCGGGGCTGCCGCCCAAGGCGCGCGACAATCTGTTCCGGCCTTTCGCCGGCTCGGCGCGCCCCGGCGGCACCGGCCTTGGCCTCGCGATCGCGCGCGAGATCATGCGCGCCCATGGCGGCGAGATCTCGCTCTGCGACAGCAGCGCCGCCGGCACGGCGTTCTGCTTGCGCCTGCCCGATATCGGCGCCGCCGAGCGCCGGGCGGCGGCCGAGCCTGCGCGCTCGACGGCGGCGTCGTGACGCCAGGGATCACGCGCCGAGCCGCGCTCGGCGCGCTGCTGCTCTCGGCGCTGGCGCCGTCCCTCGCGCGCGCCGCGCCGCGCGCCGAGCCCTGGCCGCATTGGCGCGCCAGCGACGAGAGCTCGACGCAGACCATCGATCATTCCGCCTGGGATGCTTTCCTCGCGCATTATCTCGTCAGCGACAGCGCCGACGGCATCAGCCGCGTCGCCTATCGCCGCGTGCTGCCGGAGCATCGCGAGGCGCTCTCGCTCTATATCGCTTCGCTGGGCGGGCTGCCGATCACCTTCTATCGCCGGGCCGAGCAGCTGCCCTATTGGATCAATCTCTACAACGCGCTGACGGTGCGCACGGTGCTCGAGCACTATCCCGTCGACAGCATCCTCGATATCGGCCCCAAGCGCGGCAGCGGCCCGTGGCGGCGCAAGCTCATCCATATCGAAGGCGAGGAGGTAAGCCTCGACGACATCGAGCACCGCATCCTGCGCCCCTTCTGGCGCGACCCGCGCCTCCACTATGCGCTTTGCCTCGCCGCGCTCGGCTCGCCCGATCTGGCGCCGCGCGCCTTCAAGGCGGCGACGACCGAAGCGATGCTCGAGGCCGCCGCCCGCGCTTACGTCAACAGCGCGCGCGGCGCCCGCCTCGAGCGCGACCGGCTCTTCGTCTCCTCGATCTATGTCTGGTACAAGGCCGATTTCGGCGGCAGCGACCGCGACGTGATCCAGCATCTGAAGCGCTACGCCAAGCCCAAGCTCGCCGAAGCGCTGGCGCACGAATCGCACATCGCCGGGGACAGCTTCGACTGGTCGCTCAACGACGCAAAGCTGCTGTAGCGCGCGCCGAACGGGCGCGAGGGATGAGAACAAGGGATAAGGAGACGAGGGGGGATAGGGGGATCAGGTGAACGGCGCCTTCGGCGCCATCATTCTCATCCCCCTCATCCCCAATAATCCCCTTATCCCCTTTCCTAGTGTCCTCCTAGAAGAAGACAAAGGACCGGACCACGACGTTCTTGCGGCATCGGGCGTCGGCGGGCGCGGTTGGGTCGATACAGGCCGTATGGAAAGACCAGCGCGAGACCGAGCCGTCGGTCACGGAGTCATAGCACTTGAGCATTGAGACTTCGGTCGGCTTCTGCCGGGGAAACCAGTACCACTCGTGGTCGGGACGGTAGGTGAAGCGCGTGGTCTCGCCGACGCGATCGTCGTAGATGCGGTAGTTGGTGATGTAAGGCTGGTCGGCGAAGGAAGGCCAGGCGCAGAGTACGAAGGGAAACTGCTCGACCGTCTCCATCGGCTTGGCGAGATTGATCGACAGGAACCGCCGCGACATCTTCCTGTCGGCCTCATCCTCCGTGAAGTGCTGCGCCCGCCCAAAGTTCCGCAGGTTGCTGGTGAGCAGCTCGCGGCAGCGCACGCGGCCGCTGTTGTCGTTCAGGTCGTTGTGCACGAGGTTGGCGTAACGGGCATTCACACCCGGGTTCTTGTTGTCCTGGTCTTCCGTGCGGTCGCCGGCGTAGTCCTTGTCGAAGACGTCGTGGTTGTAGACCAAGGCATCGGTCGCGTCCGGGAAGAACTTGAGGAGGAGCTTCTCGATCTCGGGGTAGAACACACGCTCCACCTCCGCCGAATCGTAGAAGTTCGAGCACTCGGACTCGAGATGCACCAGCGAGACGCCGAGCCGGTCCATGCATTGGGGGCTGCCGGGCGAGAGGCCCGGATAGTACTCGCCGATGCGCCGCGCGTCGCGCATCACCTGCGGGAAATAGAGGCGTCGCCGCAGGTTGTCCTCCTCGTTCTTGCGCAGGATCTCCGCTATGTCGGCGCGCGCCGGGTCCCGCCAGAGAGCGTTGGACGGGACGATGGAGTAGGTCGGCCGCTCGTAGACCGTATAGGGCAGCGGTAGCGCCAGGCCGCCTTCGGGAGCCTTGATGCCGGTGGCGCGGATATAGTCCATGCACTCGTCGTAGTCGCGGAAGCCGGGGCCCCACCGGGTATCGATCGGGCCCGGTGGCGCATGGTCGATCATGTCGATAACGCGCTGGCCTTCGCCCTCGGCGATCTGGGCGAGCGCGTCCTTGAGCGCCGCGGTGGTTCCCGCGTCGCCGTCCCGGTCGAACGACATGTAGGACAGGCCGCGGTTCGCGGCGATGGGCGGCGGCTGCCCTTCGGTGCGCTGGAGCGACGGCACATAGGCCGAAGGCACTCTCCCTGTGTCCGGCGTGACGCGGTTGTCGGCGACCTCGAGCTGGCTCATGGCACACCTCCGGTTCGTTCGACCTCACCGTGGCACACAGAACCTGCGTTTTCCAGACCATGATGTGCCGGCCATGAGAATCTGCGCTGCCCCTGCCGCGCAAACGCCGCGCGTTTTCTAACTGAAAAATTTCATCGAGCACGCCCAATGTCCGTGTTTGGCACTTCCCAGCTGCATCGACCCGCCGCAATTGATCCAGCCCCAGCGCGCGCTGGGGCGATGAGGGAAAGGGGATAGGGAGATGCACGGAGATAGGGG
>DATIYL010000184.1:0-15167 GCA_035517635.1 Allostellaceae bacterium
GGTGAGCTCGTCGAGCGCGCCGCTCTCGAGATGGCGGCCGAGCGCGCGGAACAGCGACAGGATGTTGCGCCGCACCAGGGGCTCGCCGCCGGTCAGCCGCAGCTTGCGCACGCCGAGGCGGACGAAGGCGCTGCACAGGCGGTCGAGCTCCTCGAGGCTGAGCACCTCGGATTTGGGCAGAAAGGTCATGTCTTCCGCCATGCAATAGACGCAGCGGAAGTCGCAGCGGTCGGTGACCGAGACGCGCAAATAGCTTATGTGCCGGCCAAAGGGATCGATCATGCCCTTGTTATGGGGACCCGCTGCCGGGTCCTCAAGCCTCCCTGTCGCTCGCCTATAGCATAATATGGCGGCGGCGGAAGTCGCGCAGTTTTGCGCGGGCCCGGCCTAGGGCCGGGCTCGGCGGTGACGAGCGGGGGCCTGGAAGGCGCGTTACTTGTAAAAGCCGGCGCAGACGATGTAATCGCCGACCCGCTCGACGTAGGACGATTTCTGCTCGATCTTGTGATCGACCGGGTTGGGCCAGTTGTAATCGACCCAACCGTTGCCCTTCGTCTTGGCGTCCTCGACCATTTCCTTGACGTAGAGCTTGCCGTCGGCATCCCTGGTTTCGAGCGATGTATGGCCGATCAGCTTCATATTGGCGCCATGCGCCACGGTGTTGCCGTCGAAGGTGCGGACGAAGATGTAAAGATCCTTGTAGTGGAAGTCGTTGTTCGACTTGTCGTCGAACGTAGCGAAGGCCTTCTCGGGCCCTTCGCTTTTGATAAGCGCGACGGCCTTTTCGACCATGGCTTTGGCCTCGTCGGCGGTGCCGTGATCGGCGGCATAGCCGAGACTTGGCGTGAGTGCGGCGCCTAACAGCAGCGCACCCCGAAAGAGAGAGCGGAGCATCGAAAGTCTCCAAAAAGTTATCCTAAGGCAATTATCTTGTGAGGAGAGTAAAACCACGATTAACGCAACTATGATTTGTGCCGCCTGCTGCGCTGCGCGCTTTCATGCAGGGCCGCGGGGCGCGCTTGCGCCATCGCGTGGTGCACTCCATCATTATTCGATGCGCGAATTCACGTTATGCCCCGATCCCGACGATCCCCGGCTGACGCGCCGGGTCGCCGGCATCGACCATGAGGGCAAGCGGATCGAGGCCGCGGTGGTGGTCGAGCGGCCGCTGACCCTGTTCCTCAACGGGCAGGAGATCGTCACGATGATGACGATCGGCGATCATCCCGACTATCTCGCGATCGGCTATCTGCTCAATCAAAACATGCTGCGTCCCGATGACGAGATCACCGCGGTCGATTACGACGAGGAGCTCGAGACCGTCGTGGTGCGCACCAAGCGGCGCACGAATTTCGAGAAGAAGCTGCGCAAGAAGACGCTGACCTCCGGCTGCGCCCAGGGCACGGTGTTCGGCGATCTCATGGAGAAATTCGAGGAGGTGCGGCTGCCCGCCGACGCCATCCTCAGGACCTCCTGGCTCTATGCCCTCACCAAGAAGATCAACACCGCGCCCAGCCTTTATCTTGCCGCCGGCGCGATCCATGGCTGCGTGCTGTGCGAGACCGACCGGCCGCTGCTCTACATGGAGGATGTCGGCCGCCACAATGCCATCGACAAGATCGCCGGCTACATGCACCGCCATGAAGTCACGCCCGAAGGCAAGATCTTCTACACCACCGGAAGGCTCACCTCGGAGATGGTGATCAAGACGGTGCAGATGCGGATCCCGATCCTGATCTCGCGCTCGGGCTTCACCGCCTGGGGCGTCGAGCTGGCGCGCAAGGCCGGGCTCACCCTCATCGGCCGCGCCAAGGGCAAGCGCTTCATCGCGCTGTCGGGCGAGGAGCGCATCGTCTTCGACGGCGATCCCGCCGCCATGGAAGAAGAGAGCCCGCGCCTCAAGCGCAAATCCAGCCTCGCCGAGGATGCGGCGTGATCATTGCCGGCATCGTGCTGGCGGGCGGGCTGTCGCGGCGCATGGGGGGCGGCGACAAATGCCTGCGGCGCCTCGCCGGCCGGCCCATCCTCGCGCATATCGTCGAGCGCGCGCGGCCGCAGGTGACGGAATTGGCGATCAACGCCAATGGCGATCCCGCCCGGTTCGCCGGCTTCGGCCTGCCGGTGGTGGCCGACAGCGTTGCGGAATTCCCAGGTCCTCTCGCCGGGGTCCTGGCCGGGCTCGATTGGGCGGCGGCGGCGGTGCCGGCGGCGAGCCATGTCGCGAGCTTTGCCGGCGATGCGCCCTTCCTGCCGCTCGATCTGGTGGCGCGGCTCGCAGCGGCGGTAGCGGCGGGAAGCGAGCTCGCCTGCGCGGCCTCGGCCGGCCGGGCCCATCCCGTCTTCGGGCTTTGGCCGGTGGCGCTGCGCGCGGAATTGCGGCGCGCCCTCGTCGAGGACCGCATCCGCAAGGTCGACCGCTGGACGGCGCGCTTCCGCCTTGCGACGGTCGAGTTTCCGGCCGGGCGGGTCGATCCCTTCTTCAACGCCAATGAGCCCGAGGATCTCGCCGAGGCCGAACGGCTGATGGCGCCGGTGGCCGGGCCGTGATCCCCTCTTTTATGATGACACGGATCGGCCTCCCCCTGTGGTAGCGTTATCAATTGGGGAGAGGGCGCAACCGCGCGATGGAGGCAGGGGCGGAAACGGCATGAACGCGACGATCGAGTTTCGTGTCCTCGAGCTGATCAATGCGCGCCTCTGTCACGAGCTCGTCAGCCCGGTCGGCGCCATCAACAACGGCGTCGAGCTGCTCGACGACGAGGACCCCGATTTCGTCCGCGATGCCATTCAGCTGATCGGGCAAAGTGCCCGCAAGGCCGGGCAGCGGCTGCAGTTCTACCGCTTCGCCTATGGCACCAGCGCCACCTCCAGCGGCGGCGGCGCCAATGGCCGCGATCTCGCCCAGGGGCTGCTCGAAGGCGGCAAGGTGCGCTGCGACTGGTCGGCCGAGGCAACGACATTGCCGCTCGATTGGCAGCGCCTGGCCTGCAACATGCTGGTGCTCGCGGCCGAAACGCTGCCGCGCGGCGGCACCATCCAGGTCCGGCCGCTGCGCGCCGGCGCTTCGGGCATCGAGGTGGCGGCGGAGGGTGACGCCGTCAATGTCGGGCCCGAGATGCGGGCGGCGCTCGACCCGCACGCCGCGGTCGATCAGCTCAGCTCGCGCACGGTCCACGCCTATTTCACGGCGCGCCTCGCGCAGCAGCTCGGCGCCGCCGTGGCGCTCGTCGAGGCCGAGCCGCAACGCGTGCTGTTCCGCGCGGCGGCGGGGTAAATCCAGCCTTGAATGCGGCCGAAGTTCTAGCGTAACGGTTGATTAACTGCGACTAGTGCTAACCGGTTCTTAAAGAATATCCGCCATCTTTTTGGCCAATTTCCTGCCTCGTTACGGCGGGGGATGGTCAGGCGCAAGGCGGCGCTCAAGGAACCGGCACATGGATGATTTGCTCAGCGAATTTCTGACCGAGACCAATGAGAGCCTGGCGGTTCTCGACCAGGAGCTGGTGAAGCTCGAGCAGAATCCGAACGATCCTGGCCTGCTCGGGAACATCTTCCGCATCGTCCACACGATCAAGGGCACCTGCGGCTTTCTCGGCCTGCCCCGGCTCGAAGCCGTCGCGCATGCCTCGGAGAACGTGCTCGGCAAGTTCCGCGATGGCGAGCAGAAGGTGACGCCGCACGCGGTGAGCCTCATTCTCGCCTCGCTCGATCAGATCAAGTTGCTGCTGGGCCAGCTCGAGCGCGACGAGGCCGAGCCGGCCGGCGACGACAGCGAGCTCATCGCGCGCCTCAACGCGCTGGCGGCGGGCGAGGGGGCGCCGGCCGCCGCCGCGCCGGCCCCGGCCGCGCCGAAAGCCGAAGCAAAGCCTGAGCCGAAACCGGAGCCCAAGCTCGAACCGAAGCCGGCGGCGCCCGTGCTGGCGACGCCCATCGTCGAGGAGCCGGCGGCCGCGCCGGCCCCGGCGCCCGAAGCGGCGAAGCCCGCCCCGACGCCGGCGCCGAAAGCGGCGAAGGAGCCGAAAGAGCCCAAGGAGGCCAAAGAGGCGAAGGAGCCGCGCAGCGAAGCGGCGGCGGAGGCCAAGGAATCGGCGGTGGCGGCGCAGAGCATCCGCGTCAACGTCGACCTGCTCGAGAACCTCATGACGATGGTGAGCGAGCTGGTGCTGACGCGCAATCAGCTCATGCAGATCCTGCGCAGCCACAAGGACAGCGAATTCGGCGCGCCGCTGCAGCGGCTCTCGCACGTCACGACCGAGCTGCAGGAAGGCGTCATGAAGACGCGGATGCAGCCGATCGGCAATGCCTGGGCCAAGCTGCCGCGCATCGTTCGCGACCTCTCGCACGAATTGCGCAAGCGGATCGATCTCCAGATGCACGGCGCCGAGACCGAGCTCGACCGCCAGGTCCTGGAGATGATCAAGGACCCGCTGACGCACATGGTGCGCAACTCGGCCGATCACGGCATCGAGATGCCGTCCGACCGCGCCGCCGCGGGCAAGCCCGACACCGGCACGATCACCCTCAACGCCTATCACGAGGGCGGCCACATCATCATCGAGATCGCCGATGACGGGCGCGGTCTCGACATCGACAAGATCAAGCAGAAGGCGATCGCGACGGGCCTGGCCAGCGAGAGCGATCTCGCCGCGATGTCCGAGCAGCAGATCCAGCAGTTCATCTTCAAGGCGGGCTTCTCCACCGCGGCCAAGGTGACGAGCGTTTCCGGCCGCGGCGTCGGCATGGACGTGGTGCGCACCAACATCGAGAAGATCGGCGGCACCGTCGAGATGAAGAGCCAGCGCGGCAAAGGCTCGACCTTCGTCATCAAGATCCCGCTGACCCTCGCCATCGTCTCGGCGCTCATCGTCGAATGCGCAAGCGAGCGTTTCGCCATCCCGCAGATCAGCGTCATCGAGCTGGTGCGCGCCGCGGCGAATTCGGAGAACACCGTCGAGTGGCTGAACAACGCACCGGTGCTGCGCCTGCGCGACCGGTTGCTGCCGCTCGTCTCGCTGCAGGAGCTGCTGCGGCTCGGCAAGCGCACCGAGGCGCCGGGCGAGACCTTCATCGTCGTGACGCAAGTCGGCACCTATACCTTCGGCATCATCGTCGATCGCGTCTTCGACACCGAAGAGATCGTGGTGAAGCCGGTGGCGCCGATCCTGCGCGACATCTCGATGTTCTCGGGCAACACCATCCTCGGCGACGGCAGCGTCATCATGATCCTCGATCCCAACGGCATCGCCGCCGGCACGGGCGAGATCACCGTCAGCGAGAATGCGAAGCGGGCGGCGGACGCGGCCGGCAAGACCGGCATACGCAGCGACCTCACCAGCCTGCTGCTGTTCCGCGCCGGCAACGGCGCGCCCAAGGCGGTGCCGCTCGCGCTCATCGCCCGCCTCGAAGAGATCGAGGCGACGCAGATCGAGTACTCGCACGAGAAGCCGGTGGTGCAGTATCGCGGCAAGCTCATGCCGCTGGTCACCATCGACCCGAACTACCAGATGGGCAAGGAGGGCCGCCAGCCGATCCTGGTCTTCGCCGACAAGGAACACACCATGGGCCTGGTGGTCGACGAGATCGTCGACATCGTCGAGGACCAGCTCAAGATCGAGGTGGCGGTCGACCGTCCGGGCCTGATCGGCAGCGCCATCATCGCCGGCAAGGCAACCGACCTGATCGACGCCGGCTTCTACCTGACCCAGGCGTACAACGACTGGTTCGGCAGCCGCAGCGACGGCGAGTTCGACCGCGAGAAGGGCAAGCGCGTGCTGCTCGTCGACGACAGCCCGTTCTTCCGCAACCTGCTGACGCCGCTGCTGTCGGTGGCGGGCTACGAGGTGACGACGGTGGAATCCGCCGATCGCGCGCTCAGCCTCTGCGAAGCGGGTCAGGATTTCGACGTCATCATCAGCGACATCGAGATGCCCGGCATGGACGGCTTCGAGTTCGCCAGCACGGTGAAGAGCACGACGCGCTGGCAGAACACGCCGCTTGTCGCGCTGTCCTCGCATGCGACGCCGCGCGACCTCGATCGCGGCCGGGCCGCCGGCTTCAGCGACTATGTCGCCAAGTTCGACCGTGACGCGCTGCTCCATACGCTCGCGGAAGCGGTCAATGTTGAGAGAGGTGCCGCATGAGCAAGGACATCGGCGTCGATCCGCGCAACAAGGCCGGCGGCATCGCCGGCGACCAGCACGAGTTCGTGTCGATCACCGTTGCCGAGCAGCTCTTCGGCATCCCGGTGCTGCAGGTGCAGGACGTGCTGGGGCCGCAGCGCATCACCCGCATTCCGCTCGCGCCGCCCGAGGTCGCGGGATCGCTCAACCTGCGCGGCCGCATCGTCACCGCCATCGATCTGCGCACCCGCTTGCGCCTGCCGCCGCTGCCCGAGGGCCAGAACGGCATGAGCGTCGTCGTCGATCATGGCGGCGAGCTCTACAGCGTCATGGTCGACGCCGTCGGCGAGGTGCTGAGCCTCGATACCGGGATGGCGGAGCGCAACCCGGCGACGCTGGATCCGATCTGGCGCGAGGTCTCGGGCGGCATCTACCGCCTCGACAAGACCCTGCTGATCGTGCTCGACGTGGCCCGCGTGCTCGACTTCTCCGGGCGCGCCGAGGCGGCCTGAGCCGACGCCGCGAGCGCGGAGTAAAGAGGCATGAAGTCCTGTCTCATCGTCGACGATAGCCGCGTGGTCCGCAAGGTTGCGCGCCGCATCCTCGAAGACCTGCATTTCACCATCGAAGAGGCGGCGGACGGCAAGCTGGCGCTCGACGCCTGCCTCAAAAAGATGCCCGACGTGGTGCTGCTCGACTGGAACATGCCGGTGATGAGCGGCATCGACTTCCTGCGTCATCTCCGCCGTACCCCCGGCGGCGACGGCCCGGTCGTCGTCTTCTGCACCACCGAGAACGACATCCAGCATATCCAGGAGGCGATCGGCGCCGGGGCGAACGAGTACATCATGAAGCCCTTCGACAGCGACATCCTCCAAGCCAAGTTCGCGCAAGTGGGGCTCTTGTGAGGAATGCCGCGGCCACTCCCATAGCGCGCGCCAGCGGCTCGAAGGGCGGACGTGCCGCCGCGCCCTACCGGTTGATGGTGGTCGACGACAGCGCCGTCATCCGCGGCCTCTTGACCCGCTCGCTCGAAGCCGATCCCGAGGTCGAAGTGCTGGCCTCGGCCAGCAATGGCGAGATGGCGCTCTCGGCGCTGTCGCGGCACGACATCGAGATCGTCATCCTCGACATCGAGATGCCGGTGATGGATGGCCTCACCGCCTTGCCGAAGCTGCTGGCGGCCAAGCCGGGCCTCAAGGTCATCATCGCCTCGACGCTCACCCGCCGCGGCGCCGATATCAGCATGAAGGCGCTCGCCGCCGGCGCCGCCGACTATCTCACCAAGCCCGGCGCCTCGGCGCTGACCAGCGCCGATCAGTTCAAGCAGGAGCTGCTGCGGAAGGTAAAGGCGCTCGGCCAGGCGCGGCGCCGCGCCGTCGGCCTGGCCGCGCCGCAGCCGGCCGCGCGCGGCGCGGCGGAGCCCGCCTTCGAGCCGGCGCATGACGCGCACGAGGCACAGCGCCGGGTCATCGCGCTGCGCCTGGGTGCGCGCGAGGTGCCGGAGATCGTCGCGATCGGCTCCTCGACCGGCGGGCCGCAGGCGCTTTTCCACGTCACCTCCGCGCTCAAGGGCGCGGTGAAACAGCCGATCTTCATCACCCAGCACATGCCGGCGACTTTCACCACCATTCTCGCCGAGCATCTCGCCCGCGCCAGCGGCTATCCCGCCGCCGAAGGCGTCGATGGCGAGCCGGTGCGGGGCGGGCGCATCTATGTTGCGCCGGGCGATTTCCACATGACCGTGCAGGCCGAGCGCGGCGAGAAGGTGGTGCGGCTTACGAAGACTCCGCCGGAGAATTTCTGCCGGCCCTCGGTCGATCCGATGCTGCGCAGCCTCGCCGCGGCCTATGGCGCGCGGGTGCTGACCCTGATCCTGACGGGAATGGGGCATGACGGGCTCGCCGGCGGCCGCGCCGTGGTCGAGGCCGGCGGCACCGTCATCGCCCAGGACGAGGCGAGCAGCGTCGTCTGGGGCATGCCGGGTTCGGTGGCGATGGCGGGGCTCTGCAGCGCGGTGCTGCCGCTCGACGAGATCGGGCCGTTTGTCGGCAAGCTGGCAATGCGGGCGGGACGATGACCGGCGACGATTTCGATCTCCTCTGCCGCCTGCTCAAGGAACGCTCGGGCCTGGTGGTGACCCGCGACAAGGCCTATCTGCTCGAGAGCCGCCTGCTGCCGGTCGCGCGCAAACGCAACATGAAATCGCTCGACGAGCTCATCGCCGCGCTGCGCAACCGCCCGGAAGGCGAGCTGGTGCGCGACGTCGTCGAGGCGATGACGACCAATGAATCGTTCTTCTTCCGCGACATCAAGCCGTTCGACCAGTTCAAGAACTTCGTGCTGCCGCAGCTGCTGAAGACGCGCGCGGCGCGCAAGTCGATCCGCATCTGGAGCGCCGCCTGCTCGAGCGGGCAGGAGCCCTATTCGCTCGCCATGCTGCTCTCGGAGGAGAAGGCGAAGCTGCCCAATTGGACGATCGAGATCGTCGCCAGCGACCTCTCGACCGAGATCCTGGAGAAGGCGCAGGCCGGCCTCTACTCGCAGTTCGAGGTGCAGCGCGGGCTGCCGATCCAGCTCCTGGTGAAGTACTTCAAGCAGCAGGGCGATCGCTGGCAGATCGACGCCCAGATCCGCAACATGGTGAAGTACCGCTGCCTCAACCTGCTCGACGATTTCACGCCGATGGGGCAGTTCGACGTGGTGTTCTGCCGCAACGTGCTGATCTATTTCGACCAGCCGACCAAGACGACGGTGCTGGAGCGCATCTCGCGCATGCTGCCCGCCGACGGCTTCCTCTATCTCGGCGGCGCCGAGACGGTGATCGGCATCACCGACAAGTTCCAGTCCCAGGCCGAGCAGCGCGGCATCTACACGCCGGTCATCTCACCCTCCGCCATGGCGCAGAAGCTCGCGGCAAGCGCGGGGTAAGGGCGCCGCGAGCGCGCAGCGCTCGTCGGCGCAATCGCTGCCGCCGCCGCGGACGAACGCGCGTAGCGCGTTCGCCTTCAGTTCTCGAGCACAACGCGGGTGACTTCGCGCATATCACGTACGAGCGAGAGGGCATTCTCGCGCGGAAGCGTGTCGTGCGCAAACACATGCCCCGCCAACGCCATGTCGACGGTGTTGCCGTCCGTCGACAGTGGCAAGCTCACGCGCTTGACCAGCATGGGAGCCGCTCCGTTATCGAGCGCGAGGATGTTTTCCGTGTACAGCGCGCGCCGCAGCGTCGCCATCTCGCTATAGACGCCGATGATATAGGCGCGGTAGCCGGCGGTTTCGGGCAACACCTCATCGATGAAGCAGCCGGTCGGCTCCTGACCCGAGCCGCGCCAGAACACGGCGCCGACGCGGCGATAGCGGAAGCGCGGCAGGCCGTGCTGCCAAAGAACATCGAGAAGCATGGTGTGCGGCCAAATCTCGGCTGGAATCTCCAGCGGGTCGATATCGGCGCGCGATGGCATCGGCCGTCCTTTCCGCTGACCTGCCCAATAGCGGCAGAGCTGATTCAACCGATGATCGGCAACCCTGTGCATGGGCGATGCCCCGGCGAGCAATACGCTAGCGGCAGGGTTGAAAGAGTTGATCGATCAGCGCCAGCAGATCGCGACGGCCAAACGGCTTGGGAAGCACCGCGTCAGCGCCGAGCGCCTTGGCCGCAGTCAGGTACTCGTCACCTTGTGTCGCACCGCCCGACATCGCGATGATCTTGGTGTTGTCCTTCGTTCGGCGGATGTCTCGGATCGTCTCGATGCCCTCCTTGTTGGGCATGAAGAGGTCGGTTATGACGACATCAGGGTGATGCCGGCTGAAGAGGGTCAACCCCGCTTCTCCGTCCTCCGCCTCGATGACCGAATGACCGGTTTGGGCCAACATACGGCGCACCAGATCGCGCATCACCACGGCATCGTCAATAACGAGCACGAGCGCCATCGGTTAGGAACCTCCGGGATAACAGTTTGCGTGGCTGGTCAAGGCAAAAAGCCGTCCTTTCAGGCGTGCGCAGCGAGAGGAAAATTCACTTCGTCCAGATCGTCCGTGCGCAGCGCGGGGCAGAAGGCCCTGATGCACCGCATCAGCGCGTCCCTGTCGATCGGCTTCAGAAGATGGGCATCGGCGCCGAAGGCACGGCCTTTGAGAAAATCGTCGTCGACCGTCAGCAGGATCACCTTCGTCGAGCAGAGTTGCCGATCCTGGCGAATGAGCCGCAAAGCCTGCCAGCCGTCGGGCTGCTGCATTCTGATATCGAGGATGATCGCGGCTGGAAGGTGCTCGCGCGCGCGGGCGATACCGTCGGCGACGCTTCGACTGAGCACCGATGCGATTCCCTCTTTCGAAAGGATCCGTTCAATCAAATCGAGCGCCGACGGATCGTCGTCGATGACGAGGATCGAGTTCTCGGCACGGCCGATGTCCCGCATCCCGTTGCGCGGCGTCTCCGGCAGAGCGGGGACCGCCGCGGTGAGCGTCAGGCGCGCCGGAACGCGGATCGTGAAGCAGGAACCGCGGCTCGGCTCGCTCTCGACCCTCAGGTCGCCCCCCATCAGACGGCAGTACCGGTGGCTGAGCGCCAATCCCAATCCGGGATTTTCGTCGTACCGGCTGGACGTCTCGCTGGTGTGGCTGCCAAAGCTGTCCAGCATGGTCGCCATTCGGTCCGAGCTGATGCCGCGTCCGGTGTCGGCGATGGCGATGATGATCTGGTCGCCCTCGTTCGAGGCCGTCAGCGTGACCCGCCCGCCCCGTGCGAACTTGACGGCATTGCTCATCAGATTGTCGATGACGCGCCGGAGCTTTTGCGCGTCGTTGACGACGATGCCGAGCTCCGTCGCATGGCGCAAAGTGAATTTAACATTGCTCTCCAAAGCGGGCTTTTCCCAGTCCATCGCCACCGACGCCAGAAATCCGGCGAGGTCGAATTCCTCCGCGTGAAGGTCGGTCTTACGGGCCTCGAGCTTGGAAAGATCGAGAAGATCATTGACCAGGCCCAGGAGCATCTTCCCGCCGCGATGGATGCGTGTCAGATCCTTGACCTTGGGGTCGACGTCGTCCAACTCCTCCATCAGCATCTCGCTGTAGCCCAGAATGGCGCTCAACGGCGTCCTGAGCTCGTGACTCATCTTGGCCAGGAACTCCGATTTCGCGCGGGTCGCGCGTTCAGCCTCTTCGGTCGCCGCGCGCAGCTCGCGCGTGGTCGCGAGGTGGCGCTGAATCTCAAGCTCCAGTTCGGACTGCGACGACACGATATTCGCGTAGTAGAGCGCCATCATCGAGACGTAGATGCCGGCACAGAAGGTCGACACCATTCCCAGGCCGGTGAGCTCGCTCAGGGGGATGGTACTGTTGTTGAAGCCATAGCGGATGTTGATGAAGTTGAACGCGGCGATATTGATGACGATGAGGCACGACACCATGATCCGCGTTTTGCGCGTCGGCAGATAGAAGAAGCCGAGCAACGGCACGGTTATCAGCCAAGGCATGATCGGCGAGCTGATGCCGCCGTACTGGTAGCAGCCCCATAGGATGCAGAAGATCAGGTTCTGGATCGAAACCAGGGCCAACGGCACATACCAGCCCGTGAGCTTGAGCACCAGCGGAAACGGCCAGAAGGCGGTGATGGCCCAAAAGAAGATCCACCAGGGCGTATCGGGCCCGTGGATGAAAAGGATATAGAGAGAGATGGTATGGCCGAGAAATGGGCCGAAGATGTGGCTGAACAAGAACATCCGCACGCCCTGGATGATCTGGCTGTTCGCCTTGACCTTCGCAGGAATGAACCAGTCGACCGCGTTGAAGATCCATCGGGATATCGTCTGCCGGTGCTTGTCCATTGCGAACTCCACGTCAGGCACTTGGCAAGAGGCTGCAGGCGAACTCACAGGGGTCGAGATATTCTGTCAGGCGGCAAGGTCGGTATCGTGCGTCGGCACGGCCAGGAATGCGGGAACGCGAATGGTGAACGTCGAACCGTTCCCGACCTCGCTGCGCACGCCGATGTCGCCCTGCATCAGCTGGCAAAGCCTTCGACTGAGCGCGAGGCCGAGACCTGTGCCGCCGTATTTGCTCGCCGTGGACGCATCCGCCTGACTGAAGTCGGTGAACAGCTTTTCCAGGTTGGCGGCGGAGATGCCGATCCCCGAATCTTCGACGACGATCACGATGTCGTCTCGGCTGGCGCTCCGTTCGCGCGCGACACGCAGCAAGACCGCGCCGTTCGTGGTGAATTTGCCGGCATTGCTCAAGAGGTTGATGACCACCTGCCGCAAGCGCGTCTCGTCAGAAACGACGGTACCGAGCTCGGCTCCTTGCTCGACGAGGAACCTGTTGCCGTTCCGCTCGATGAGGCTGCGGCAGGTCGACGCGACGTCGATGACCAAATCGCCCAGCTCGAACGGCGTCAGCGTCAGCTCGACGTCCTCGGAGTCGATCTTGGACATGTCGAGAACGTCATTGACCAGCGACAAAAGGTGCCGACCAGCGCTGTTGATTTTCTTTAGATCCGCCGTCTGTGAGTCGTCGCCGTCCAAACAAGCTTCTTCCAGGAGCATCTCGCTGTAGCCGATCACCGCATTGAGCGGCGTCCTCAGATGATGGCTCATTTTCGCCAGAAACACCGACTTTGCCTCGTTGGCGCGTTCGGCCTTTTCCTTCGCCTCGCGCATTCTGACAGCCGTAACCTCGTGCCGGTCGGCCTCGCGCTTCAGGTCCGATTGGGCGGTGATGACGTTCGCGTAATAGATCGCCATCATCGAGGTGTAGAGCGTCGCCGCGCATGCCGAGATCACGCCGACGCCCGAGAGCGCCGCGACCGGCACGTGGGTCGGAAACCCCCCATGCACGA
Organism: Allostellaceae bacterium; assembly: GCA_035517635.1. Lineage (GTDB taxonomy): Bacteria > Pseudomonadota > Alphaproteobacteria > ATCC43930 > CGMCC-115725 > DAHUYF01. Next base: position 12,961 of record DATIYL010000184.1, read on the forward strand.
CATAGGCAGCGCAGAAGCCGGCCAAATTGACGGCGAAGATGCCGAGCACGAGAAACGGGCGCTTGCCGAGATAGAAGAAGCCCAGCAGCAGCGCGGTCAGAAACCACGGCAGGAACGGCGAGCTCACGCCGCCATAGAAATACGAGCCGAACACGCTGAGGAAGGTGAGATCGCAGACCGAGAAGAGCGCTGGCCAGGTCAGTCGGCCGACTAATCTCATCGCAAACGGCAACATCGGAAACAAGCTGGCGAGCGCGCACAGGATCCAATAGGGCGCGCCGCGCATCGGATCCGCTCGATAGAGAAAGACGAGGATGACGGCGCCCAGACACGGACCAAGCAGATGGCTGATCACAAAGATGCGGGCTTGCCATAGCGACCCGGTATCGTTCCGCAGCTCGAGAGGAACGAGCCCGTCGACCCTGCGAATGATGCTCTGGCTGATCACGCTTCCAGCTCCCTTCGACTAGGCGACGTCCGCGAAAGGCCGGACCCGTTTTTCGGCGGTCTTGGCCGCGAGGTAGTCCTGATATTCGCTTTGCGCGGCGGCGACTGCGGCGCTGAAGCCTTCGACGAAGTCCGCGATGTTTTGGCGCGTGTGTCCCGGCATGACCTGCAGGCGGAAGCGCGCATTGCCTTTCGCCACTGCCGGGAATTCGACCATGTTGGCGACAAGGCCGAGGCGCGGAAGCCGCCGGCTCACCATGCGTGCCACGGCCTCTTCGCCAACGACGACCGGTACGATCGCCGAGGGAATGCCGAGCAGCTCCAGCCCCTCCATTCCCAGCAGCTCACGCAGCAGCACGGCACGTTCCAGCATCTGCTCGCGCAACCGGCGCCCGCGCTCAGAGCGGACGATCTCGAAAGCCTTGGCGACGGTCGCCGCCTGAACCGGAGAGAGGGTGTTCGAGAACGTCGCCGAACATCCGTAGAATTTAAGATACTGGCGCACCGCCGGCGAATTGCACGCGACGAAGCCGCCGTTCGAGGCGAAGGTCTTGGAGAAGCTGCCCATGACGATATCGATCTTGCCCAGCACGCCCTGCTCACCGATGAAGCCCCGCCCATCGGCACCAATGCAGCCGAGATCATGAGCGACGTCGACGAGAAGCGTCGCGTTGAATTCGCGACACAGCTCCTGAAGGGCGGCCAGATCCGGTGTATCGGAGTCCATCGAGAACAGGCTTTCCGTCACCACGAGGATGGCGCATTCGGTGTCGCGGCTGCGGATCCGCCGCAGGTGGCGCCGCGCGGACTCAAGGTTCAGATGGCCGTGCAGGTGCACGTTCGGCGTCGCCGACAGGGCGCCTTCCTGCAGACAAGCGTGCGACAGGCCGTCCATGACAACGTGGTCATCCGGCCGCACCAACCCTTTGATCACGCCGTAACCGGCGGCCCAGCCGGTCGGGTAGAGAATGGTGTGCCGCGTATCGAGAAACTCGGAGATCGTCTCCTCGAGCTTCAACGAATATTTGGTATTTCCGGCCAGAGCCGAGGAGCCCGCGCTGTGAACGCCATATTCGTCGATGACGGCTTTCGCCGTTGCCTTGATCTCCGGGTCTGAGGAGAGACCCAAGTAGTCCTGCGATGCGAAATTGACGCCGCGATAGCTAGGGCCTGTCTCGTCTTTCGCCGCGCAGACGCCCAGCGGCGCTTCCTCGGTGGACTTCGAATAAGACCACAAGCCAAGCTGGCGGCGGTTTTCCTGCCACCGGTAGAAATCCTCGACGCGCCCCAGAAGGTCGGGACCCTTCAGCTCGCGGAAGTCGCGCATGCTGCCAGCCAGAGCTGCCTCGAGCGACTGATAGGCCATGGCCTCTCCTCTGTATAGTAATCAATTCGATTTGTATCCAAGATAGAAATAAAAATCAAGTCAAATCGCCAATGATGAAACAAACTATACTCAACTTCATCTAAAATTTTATCCGTATTTCTGTTTTATTTGTCTTGAAGTCGAACAGATTTTGTTCGCGGCGGGGTGAGGCCAGCCGGGGCGCCTCCGGTTATCGCGGTCAGCGCGCAAGCATTTCTTGGCAGCAGCGATCAAAACGACGCTTGCGTCTCAGACGCGAGCGACTCCCTCCCTAACCCTCCCCCTCAAGGGCAGGGTTATTGCATATGAGCAAAGAGTTCGAAAAAGAACTCTCGGCTCCAAGTCGCGAGCTTCATTTTTCTGGCGATAGATCGGTCGGCCGGATGAGCGCGCA
>DATIYL010000185.1:0-7619 GCA_035517635.1 Allostellaceae bacterium
CATCGTCTATCTCGACATCCATCGCACCATCGAGACGGCGCTCGGCGTCGGCGCGACGCTCACCGTCGGCGTGGCGCTGGTGGCGCTGTCGATTCTGCTGGTGCTGCCGGTGACGACGGCGTCGGGGGCGCTGACGCGCGAAAGCCTTGCCGCCGCGCTCTCGGTGGTGCTGCTCGGCCTCTTGATGATGATCACGCGGCGCAATGCGGTGAGCCAGGTGGTCGGCTTCATGTCGCTGGAGAACGGTCTCATCCTCGCTGCGGTCGGCGTCAAGGGCATGCCGCTGGTGGTCGAGCTCTCGATCGCCTTCTCGGTGATGGTGGCCTTCATCATCTTCGGCGTCTTCTTCTTCCATATCCGCGAGCGCTTCGACACGCTCGACATTCACGACATGGAGCGATTCCGCGGAGAGCGGCGATGAATCCGGTGCATCTCATCCTCGCCATCCCCGCCGGCGCAGCCTTGCTGCTGACGCTCGTCCCCGGCTACTGGCTGGCTTCGCGGCTTAACGTGCTCGCCGCGGCGGCAACGCTCGGCGCCAGCGTTGTGCCGTTCTTCCACCGGCCGGAGACGACGCCGCTGCTGCTGATCGACGATTTCAACATCTACCTAATCGCGCTCACCGCCTTCGTCGCCTTCACCACCAGCCTGTTCAGCGCGCGCTACGTCGTCCATGAGGTCACCATCGGGCGGCTGCCCGCGCGCTATCTGCGCTTCTACCACTCGATGTACCAGGCCTTCTGCTTCACCATGCTGCTGGCGCTCACCGCCAACAATCTCGGCGTGATGTGGGTGGCGATCGAGGGCGCGACGCTCACCACCGTGCTCATGGTCGGGCTCTACCGCACGCATGAGGCGCTGGAGGCGGCGTGGAAGTATTTCATCCTGTGCGGCGTCGGCATCGCGCTGGCGCTCTTCGGCACCACCTTGATGTATCTTGCGGCGCAACCGGTGATGGGCGAAGGCATGCCGGCGATGACCTGGTCGGCGATGCTGCCGCGCGTCGGCGCGTTCAGCCCGGCGATCTTGAACCTCGCCTTCGTCTTCCTGCTGGTCGGCTACGGCACCAAGGTCGGCCTCGCGCCGCTGCATGCCTGGCTGCCCGACGCGCATGCCGAAGGCCCGACGCCGATCTCGGCCGTGCTGTCGGGACTCCTGCTCAATGTCGCGCTCTATGTCGTGCTGCGCTACAAGATGCTGCTCGCCGGCAATGCCGCAGCGGTGGCGCCGGGGCCGCTGATGATCACCATGGGCCTCGCCTCGCTGCTGCTCGCGAGCTTCATGCTCTATCGCCGGCGCGACATCAAACGCCTCTTCGCCTATTCCTCGATCGAGCATATGGGCATCATCACCTTCGCCTTCGGCATGGGCGGCAGCCTCGCCAATTTCGCCGGGCTGCTGCACATGACGATGCACAGCCTGACGAAATCGGCGATCTTCTTCGCCGTCGGCCATATCTCTCAGGTCAAAGGCACGCAGAAGATTGCCGAGATCCGCGGCCTTACCGAAAGCCAGCCGCTGCTCGGCTGGGCCCTCGTCATCGGCGTCATCGCCATCGCCGGACTGCCGCCCTTCGGCGTCTTCACCAGCGAATTCCTGGTGCTCACCACCAGCTTCGCGCGCGCGCCGCTGCTGGCGCTGTTGCTGCTGGCCGGGTTGCTCGTCGGCTTCGGCGCGCTGATGCTGCGCCTCCAGGGCCTTGCCTTCGGCGCCGGCGAAGGCGGCGGCAAAGCGAGCTCGGCAGCGCTGCTGCCGCTCTTCCTTCATTTCGCCCTGGTGCTGTGCGCGGGACTCTATCTGCCGGGCCCGCTCGTCGCCTGGTTCAACACCGTGGCGCGGCTCCTCGGATGAACAACGGCAACGATCTCCTCGGTTTCCTCGCGCGTGGGCAAGCGCGGCCGCAGCGCCCCTGGCCGCATTGGCGCCTCAACCGCGAGCAATGGCTCGATCTCGCGACCCACCTCACCATCGCCGATTGGACCTTGCTCGGCCTCTGGGCCGAACCGGGCGAGGTGTTCGCCGCTTTCGCGACCGCGGCCGGCGATGCGGTCGCTACCGCCTCGCTCGCCTGCCCTGAAGGCGGCTTCCCCTCGCTTGCCGGCGTCCGGCCGGGCGCGCTGCGGCTGGAGCGCGCCGTGCAGGATCTGTTCGGCCTCACGGCCGATGGCATCCCCGATGGGCGTCCCTGGCTCGATCACGGCCAATGGCGGGACCGCGGCGGCACGCCGCGCGAAGCGCGCGCAGCGACGCCTTACGCGTTCCTGCCGGTCAAAGGCGAAGGCGTGCACCAGATCCCGGTCGGGCCGGTCCATGCGGGGATCATCGAGCCCGGCCATTTCCGCTTCCATTGCAACGGCGAAGCCGTGGTGCGCCTCGAGCAGCGCCTGGGCTATGTGCACAAGGGCACGGAGAGCCTGATGGCGGGAAAGCCGCTGCTTGCGGCGGCGCGGCTCGCGGGGCGCGTCTCGGGCGACAGCACGGTCGGTTTCGCGCTCGCCTTCGCGCGCGCAGCGGAAGCGGCCCTGGGCATCGAGGCGCCGGCGCGCGCGATCTGGCTGCGCGCGCTCATGGCGGAGCTCGAGCGCATCGCCAATCATCTCGGCGATATCGGCGCCATCTGCAACGACGCATCCTTCGTCTTCCTGCAATCGCATATGACGGTGCTGCGCGAGAAGGTGCTGCAGGCCGCCTTCGACTGCTTCGGGCACCGGCTGATGATGGACCGCGTCGTTCCCGGCGGCGTCGCCGGCGATCTCGACGAAGCCGGCGCCGTGCGGCTCCGCGCGCTCGTGGCGGCGCTGAGACCACGCTTTGCCGAGCTGATGGCGATCTACGACAACAAGCCGTCGCTGCTCGACCGCACCGTCTCGACCGGGGTGGTGAAGCCCGAGCTGGCGCGCCGCTTCGGCGCCGGCGGCTTCGTCGGCCGCGCCTCGGGGCGCGGCTTCGATGCGCGCAAGGCGCCGGGCTACCCGCCCTATGACGCGCTCGACTTCGCCGTGCCGGTGCTGAGGGAAGGCGATGTGCACAGCCGGCTGATGATCCGCGCGCGCGAGGTCGAGGCGAGCCTCGGCCTGGTCGAGCAGATCCTGGCGCGCTTGCCGGCAGGGCCCGTCGCCGCGCCGATTGCCCCGGGCGGCGGCGCGGGCGTGGCGCTGGTCGAAGGCTTCCGCGGCGACATCCTCGCCTCAGTGGCGCTGGCCGAGGATGGCAGCGTGCGCCGCGCGCATCTGCGCGATCCTTCCTGGTTCCAATGGCCGCTGCTCGAGACGGCGATCGAGGGCAATATCGTCGCCGACTTCCCGCTCTGCAACAAATCCTTCAACTGCTCCTATTCCGGACACGACCTCTGATGTGGAAGCTGCTGGGCCGCACCCTCATCGCGAAGCCGCTGCCGATCGCGGCGCCGCCGGCGGAAGAAGCGGCGCTTGCCGAGCTCGGAAAACGGCTGGAGCAAGCGGCGCGGGCGCGGCTCGGCCGCAGCCTCTCGATCCGCGAGGTCGATGCCGGCTCGTGCAATGGCTGCGAGCTCGAGATCCACGCGCTCAACAATCCGATCTACGATCTCGAGCGCTTCGGGCTGCGCTTCGTCGCCTCGCCGCGGCATGCCGATGTGCTGCTGGTCACGGGGCCGGTGACCGCCAATATGCGCGCGGCGCTGGAGCGGACCTATGCCGCGACGCCCGATCCCAAATGGGTGGTGGCGGTCGGCGATTGCGCCGGCGATGGCGGGCTCTTCGCCGGCAGCTACGCCGTTCTCGGCGGTGTCGGCGCGGTGATCCCGGTCGATCTCCATATCCGCGGCTGCCCGCCCGCGCCGCGGCAGCTTCTTGCCGGGCTGCTGGCGTTGATCGAGACGGTTGCCGAGCGGCGGTGACATTCGCGCCGTGATGTTCGCTGGTGGCGTGGTGGCGGCCTCAGCCCCCAGCCACCGAGCGCCGAAGCTAGTCCGAGCCGTGCGGCTCCCGCGATTGCTGCGCAATCGCTGCCGCCGCCGCGGACGAACGCGCGTCGCGCGTTCGCCTTGAGCTGAAAACTGACGACTGAAAACTGAGAACTGACCTTAGACTGGCGGCGGCCTGCGGCCGCGTGCCATGCCCATGACGAGGGCGACGATGAACACCACGAGGAAGATGAAGAACAGCACCTTGGAGATGCCGGCCGCGGTCGAGGCGATCCCGCCGAAGCCGAGGACCCCGGCGATGATCGCGATGATCAGGAACACCACCGCCCAGTAGAGCATTCGAGCCCTCCGTCCGTTTGCTAGAAGGGAACGAGGATCCTCGTTAGACGGTTCCGGGGATGGCAAGAGGCTAGCCGGCACGGTGCGGGCTCTCGCGGTTGCTGACGCAACCGCTGGCGCCCGCCGCGGACGACCGCGCGAACGCGCGCTCGCCTATAAATCCGCCAAGCGCACCCAGGCGCCGACGGCGGTGGCGAGGACGAGGCCGATGGCGATGCTGGCGGGCTCGAGGCTGCCGGCGAGCAGGAGCCAGAGCAGCAGCACGCCGACGGCTACGGCGATGCCGCCGATGAGCGAGGCGGCGGAGCGCTTGAGCTTTGCCATGTCACGCCCTCACGCGCGCGGTCATGGGATCGTCCGAGCCGGCACGGACGCGGCGCAGCTCGTGCTTGACGAAGCGCCGATCATAGCCGTTGAAGATGTGGCCCAAGAGGCCGCGATCGAGATCGCTGGTGCCGAACAGCCAGTCGGCGATGGGATAGGTCAGGTTCATGTTCCGCTCCATCATGATCGCCTGGTTGTGATGGGCGATGTGGTGGCGCCGGATGGTATTGATGAACGGAACGCGGCGGACGATGCGGTCGTCGCGGACATGGCAGCACCAGTGGAAAAACTCGTAATTGAGATAGACGCCCGCGGTCGTGCAGATGAGGAGCCAGGCCGCATTCGCCGACCAGACCAGCGCGAGGAACCCCGCGCCCGCCGCCGACATGGCGATGAAGGTGACCAGCGCGTAGGGCGGGAAGAAGGTGATGCGGAAATCGCGGCTGCCATCGATGCAGGGCTCGGCATCGGTGAAGAATTGGTGATGGGCGAGCGTGTGGCGCTTGTAGATGCCCATGAAGCCTTTCACCGGCCGATGCATGATGAAGCGGTGGATCCACCACTCGAAGAGATTGCAGAGCAGGAACACCGCCGGCACCACCAGCCATTCCGCGGCGCTCGGTGCATGCACATGCTGCGCCGCATACCAGATCGTGGCGCCGCCGAGGGCATAGATCAGCGCCACATGCGCCCAGCCGTGATACCAGGGCGAGATGCGCTCGCGGTACTCCGCGCGGAACGCCGCCTGCCGCCTGCCCATCATCGCCATCGCGCCGCCTCCCCTGATGTATATCACTAATATATCAGACACCCGACCGAGCCGCAAGACGAGATGCGCTCAGCCGCCCGGCGCCGCGGTGGCGCGGGCGAACGCCTCGATATAGTCGATGAGCCGATCGGACGCGCTCGCCGCCGCGGCGGCATCGCCGGCGGCGACGGCGCGCGCGACCTCGGCATGGAGCCGGGCGGCGAGCGGCAGATCGGCGACGGCGCGGTAGTGGATGTACCAGAAGCGGCGCGACAGCCCGTGCATCAGCGTCATCGCCGCCGCGGCGAACTCGTTGCGCGCCGCATCGAGCATCAGCAGGTTGAAGTCGCGGTCGAGCCGCATGAAGCCGATATCATCGCTGCCGCGCGCCGCCTGCTCCATGCCGGCGGCGAGCTCGCCGAAGCGGCGGCGCTGCTCGGCGCCGGCGCGGCGCGCCGCCGAGCGGGCCAGCAGGCGCTCGACCTCGCGGCGCAGCTCGAGGAGGCGCAGCTCGGTGGTCAGATTCTCCTCGGCGACGAGGATGCCGCGGCGCGGCAGGATGGTGACGAGGCGCTCGCGCGCCAGACGCTGCAGCGCCTCGCGGATCGGCGTGCGGCCGATGCCGAGCATGGCGGCGAGCGACGCCTCGGTGACGACGGCGCCGGGCGCGAGCTGCAAGGTGACGATCCGCTCCTCGAGCTCGCGATAGGCGCGCTCGGTAAGGCTCTCCTGACTCTCTTCGGCGCGCGGGCGCCGGCGCGATGCGGATTTAGGCATGGGACCTGAGCGCCGCGTCGATATCGGCCGAGGTGAGGCGCCAGGCATTGTCGAGATGCGCTACCACCTCGCGCATGAAGCGCTCATACTGGCGCAGCGCCGCGGCATCGTCGCCGAGATGATCGGCGAGCAGCGCCAAAGCGAGCTGCGCCGGCCCCGCCCCTTCATAGGTCCATTCGAAGCCGGCCTTCGAGAGAAGGCGCAGATCATGCCGCGGCGGCAACTTCCTGCCGTCGACGGTCACCACGGCGCCGTCGAGGCTGCGCGCGCCTTCATAGATCTTCATCGCGTCCTCTCAGGCATCGAAGCGCACCACGGCGCGCACGACCTCGCCCTGTTTCAGGGCGGCAAAGCCGTCATTGATCTCGTCCAGCGCGATGTGCCGGCTGATCAGCTCGTCGAGCTTCAAACCGCCATCGAGATAGGCGCGCGCGAGCAGCGGAAAATCGCGCTGCGGCCGCGCGCCGCCATAGCTCGAGCGGCGGATGCGCTTCTCACCCATGAGTGCGCCCCAGCGGAAGGCGACATCGGCATCGACATTGACCTTGCCGAGCCAGACGATCTCGCCGCCCGGCCGCGCCGCCTCGACGCTCAAGCGGAAGGCGGCGGCATTGCCCGCAGCCTCGAAGACGTAATCGGCGCCGCGGCCGCGGGTCAGATCGCGAATCGCGGCGAGCGGATCGCCGGATGACACATCGATTACATCGGTCGCGCCGAGGCGCTGGGCGAGAGCGAGCTTCCGCCGGTCGCGATCGAGCGCAATGATCCGCCCGGCGCCGGCGAGCCGCGCGCCTTGCACCGCGCTCAGCCCGACCGCGCCGCAGCCGATGACGAGGGCGCTCGCGCCATACCCGATCCGCGCGATGCGTGTCGCGGCGCCGAAGCCGGTCATGACGCCGCAGCCGATGAGGCAAGCGCGGTCGAAGGGAATTTCCGCCGGCACGCGCACCGCGCTTTGCGCCGGCACGACGCAATATTCGGCGAAGCTGCCGAGAAACATCAGATTGTGAAGCGGCGCGCCGCCGAGGCTCAATCGCGCCGAACCGTCGAACGGCACCGCCTTGGGGCCGAGACGGAGATAGGTCTCGCACAGGATCGGCTCGTCGCGCTCGCAATAGAAGCAATGGCCGCAATGCGGGTTCCAGGACAGCACCACGGGATCGCCCGGCGCCAACCCCTCGACCGCCGGCCCCAGCGCCTCGACCGTGCCCGCCGCTTCGTGGCCGAGCACGATCGGCATGGGATAGGCGAGCTGTCCCTCGATGACTTCGAGATCGGTGTGGCAGAGGCTGGCGGCGCGGATGCGCACCAGCGCGTCGCCCGGCCGGAGCGCGCCAAGCTCGACCGTCTCGATCGCGAGCGGCGCGCCCGGCCGATGCAGCACCGCCGCGCGGAACCTCATGCCGCACCCTCCACCACCGATATATCAGCCATATACCAGTGGTCAGCCTAGGGGTCGAGGCAAATCCCGTCAATTCCGCTTTTGTCTTGCCCTCGGAACGTGGTATCAAACCATAGTGTTATCGA
>DATIYL010000186.1:0-28482 GCA_035517635.1 Allostellaceae bacterium
TGGTAAGGGAGAGGTCCACAGTTCAATCCTGTGCGGCAGCACCAGTACAGCCGGAAAAACCAGCCCGTTTTTCGACCTGCCCGTGGCAAGCCCTCCCTATTTGCGGGAGCCGGCCACCTTCGGGATCAGCGGCAAGGAACCATAGAGGTCAATGACCGCGTCTATGTAATCTCCGCCGGGATGTTGGTCGCAGTACGAGCGCAGCCGCGTCTCCTGGTCTTCAGTCGTGATCGCCTTGAGATTGCGCGCCTCACGACCGGCGTGCGGAGCCGCCATGTTCAAGCCGCTCATAAAACCCTGCGCCCAGGCGAAGTACGACGTTTCGATCGTGACGCCCCATTGGCGGTATTGCGACGCGAAAACGCTGCATGAGCCGAGCCCGATTCCCATCAGCGGGTAGTCGGTCGCGGCATGAGCTGGCACGGCGACGAGAAGCACCAGCGTGAAAGCCAATCGCCACATGAGACTTCCCCTCTCGGCGGACGCAGCGGTTACTTAACATCTAGGTGGTGGCGTGTCTTGGCGGGCCTTGAAGCTACCGAGCGGCCTCGTCCTTCTCCGCGGCGCAGCGATGAAGCGCCTTCATCTCCGGCGTCATCGGTCCCGTGTGAATCTTTTTGGCCCGTCCTGACCAGACGAACCCGGTGGCGCCGTCCGCGGTCTCGACGCAGAGCCATCTGTGCTCCTCCGCATAGGCGCGGAAGGTTGCGCCGCGCTTGATGGTCTCGATGATGTCGGCGCCCGCGGCAGGAGCCCGGCGGAGATTGGTCGGCTCAAGGGCAAGCCATTCATCTGCGAGATAGCGGTCCGGGACGGCGATGCAGGCGATCTCCGCGCCTGCGCGCGCCCCCGCCCGCACCGGCGGCAACTGGGCCTCGCAGTCGCCATAGGAGCCATACACCACATCGGGCCGCGGATAGGAGATCGCGCAACGCTGCCCGGCACAATGAATAAAGGCAATGACGAACGCTTCGAGCATTGCTCGTTGCCCGTGCTCTTCAGAGGCGCCAATACCAGGTAGAGGTGAACGACCTTCGTCACGTCGAGTTCCTGGGAAGGCCCCTGTCCCAATGCGAGAACGAGATCGCGCACTTTCGCGCGCCGGCGAGTGCTATCCTCCGCACATTCGGTTCAGCGCATGTTTCGCGCAGCGGCGCAAAGAGCCGAAGCCATCAACGACGGGAGGAGACAATGCCGAAATATCTCATCCAGGCGTCGTACACCGCGGAGGGCTTGAAGGGCCTGCAAAAGGACAAGGCGTCGGGGCGCAGAAACGCGGTCGCCCAGGCGGCGGAAGGAGTCGGCGGCCGGCTCGAAGCCATGTATTACAGCCTCGGCGAAGATGATGTCTTCGTCGTCGTCGACGCACCCAATATCGGCAGCGTCGCGGCTATCTCGATTGCGGCGAGCGCCTCGGGCCTGGTGCGCACGCGGACGACGGCGCTGATGACCGTCGAGGAAGCCGACCAGGCGCTGGCGAAGAGCGTCAGCTACCGCCCACCCGGACGATAGCGCCGGCGATCATCGCCCGGCACGAGGCCGACAGAGAAGTCCGGTCTAGGCGCTGCAGCCGAAGGTGCTGTTCACCGGCACGCCGTGGTCGTGCATGCAGCAGCGCATCGCCAGTTTCCGGTCCATCGCCGGAACCGACTTTGTGTCCATCTGCTGTTGGCAGAGGTCGAGCTGCCAGGTGAAATTGGTGCCGGGATTGTACCAGTCGCCATATTGGTTGCCGTAGCGGTCGGCGATGCTGACGAAGCTGCACGCGCCGAGCGCCATCACCACCAGCACCATCCCGAGCTTGCGCATGATCCTTCCGCTCCGTCGCCCACCCCGGCTGCGGCGCTTATAGCACAAAGCAACGGCCGCGGCGGAAGCGGAGCCGGCCGCGAACAGAGCGATGTCGAGCGCGCAGAAGAAAAAGGGCCGCACCGAGGTGCGGCCCAAGTTCAGGGAGGAAAAGCCCGAAGGACTTGCGATACGCGGCCCGAAGGACCTGCATCGCGAGAGTGACAGTAAGGCCCGCTTCGTCAAGAAATGGTTAATGGCGATTCTTTTTCTTCGCGCGCATGCGATTTTTTTTGAGGGCCCGATGTCGTGACTTCTAGCCGGGCGGTCCGACGACCGCCCTCGCTACCCCTCAGGCTTCGCCTAAGCCTTTGTCGAGAAATCGAAATAATCGTTGATCGAGCGCACCAGGCCGGTCGCGAGCTTGCGCTGGTAAGGCGCTTGCTGCAGCAGCCGATCCTCTTCCTTGTTCGAGAGGCAGCCGAGCTCGACCAGCGCCGAAGGGATGTCGGGCGCCTTGAGAACGACGAATCCGGCCGAGCGATGGCTGTTGTTCAGCATCCGCACCTCGTGCCCGAGCTCGGACACAACGTCGCGGGCGAGGCGAATCGAGAGGTTGTTGGTCTGCCGGCGCGCCAGATCGAACAGGATCTCGCTCACCACCGGCTCATGCCGCGAGAGATCGATGCCGGCGACGAGGTCGGACTTGTTCTCGCGGGCGGCCAAAGCGGCCGCCTCCTTGTCGGAGGCTTTCTCCGACAGCGTGAAGACCGAAGCGCCGCGCGCCGCCGATTCGGGCAAAGCGTCGGCGTGGATCGACAGGAACAGGTCGGCCCCCACCGAGCGAGCGAAGGCGACGCGGTCTTCGAGGGCGATGAACGCGTCGTCGGTGCGCGTCAGGCGGACGTGATAGCGCCGCGTCGCCTCGAGGAGGCGCGCTACCTCGCGCGTCGTGGAGAAGGCGACATCCTTCTCGTAGACGCCGGTGCAGCCGATGCAACCGGGATCGATACCGCCATGGCCCGGATCGAGTACGACAAGATGCGGCTTTTGCGCGCGCGCCAGCACGGCCTCGGCAAAGGCGCGTGGTGCCACGCCGACGCCGCCCGCCCCCAGCGCGGTCGCGGCCAAGAGGCGCAACAGCCTGCGCCGGGAGAGTCCTGCTTCAGCCATGATCACCTGCGCCCATTCCGCTCTCGTCCCTCACGAGGAGGTTGAACGCCTACTGCACCGCAGTTATAGGCTTTAGTTGAGGATACTGCCATATCTATTTGCATTCTCAGAATAAAATGTTTTTAAGGATCACCTTGCCGGGAGCCGTAGCGGCGCCGGGTTGCGCAAGAGCGTCGCAGGCGATGGTTAAATTTGCGAAAATCGCGCGAGGCGCGAGGCGGCAGGGCCGCCCTCAGGCACCCGTCAGCTGGCGGATTGCCGCCCTCGGCAGGGGCTCCAGATCCTCGGCCATGCCGTCGTAATAGTCGGCCAGTTCCAAGAGCTGCGCGCGGATCTCGTCGTGCAGCACCGCTTCGGCGCGGCGGCGCAGATCGCGGGCTCTGCCCCGCAAATCGCGCGCTGTCGGCCGCATCGTCATCCCACCGCCTTCAGCACGCGCTGCACGGTGCTGACGAGTTCGGCGCCGCTGACCGGCTTTCTCAGCACCGCCTTGGCGCCGAGACGGCGGGCGGTGTTGAGGTGGTTGTCCCAATCATCGACCCCCGAGACGGCGATGATCCGGATATTCGGCCGTTCGGCGACCAGTGACCGGATCATCTCGATGCCGTCCATCACCGGCATCACGATATCGGTGATGGTCACGTCGACGTTGTGGCGCTTGAGGCTCTCGACGCCGTCGCGGCCGTCGCTCGCGGTCATTACCGCGAATCCCGACCGCTCCAGGACCCGCCTCAGCAGGTCCCGCATGACTTCGTCATCGTCCACGACAAGGACGGCGGCGGAGGTTGTCTTCGCTGCGGTCATCCCAGGCCTGCGCGTCAACTCTGGCACGCATCTTCGCGCAGAACGGATAACGCTATGTTAAATATCCGAAAATTGCTCGGAAATGACGCGCGCCTAGGCGCGGAGATCGACCACGAGGCGGCCGCGCACGCCGCCCTTCAGGATCTTCTGTCCGAGGGCGGGAAGCCCCTCGAGCGGCACCGTCTCGGTCAGGGCGTCGAGCTTCTCCATCGGCAGATCGCGGGTGAGACGCGACCAGGCGACCTTCCGTCGCTCGATCGGGCACATCACGCTGTCGATGCCAAGCAGGTTGACGCCGCGCAGCAGGAAGGGGATGACGGTCGTCGGTAGATCATTGCCGCCGGCGAGGCCGCACGAGGCGGCGCTGGCGCCGTATTTGAGCTGCGTCAGCAGGCTCGCCAGCGTGGTGCTGCCCACCGCATCGATCGCGCCCGCCCAGCGCTCGGCATCGAGCGGCCGGGACGGCGGCTTCGCCAGCTCGGCGCGATCGAGAAAGCCGGCAGCGCCGAGCGACGACAGATAGTCGTGCTGATCGGGCCGGCCGGTGGCGGCGATGACGCGATAGCCGAGCTTTGCCAGTACCGCGACGGCGACGCTGCCGAGGCCGCCGGCCGCGCCGGTCACCAGCACGTCGCCCTTCGCCGGCGCGAGCCCGTGCTCTTCGAGCGCCATCACCGCCAGCATCGCGGTGAAGCCCGCCGTGCCGATCGCCATGGCGCGCTTGGCGCTGAGCCCCTCGGGAAGCTTGACGAGCTGTCCCGCCTTGACCCGCGCCTTTTCGGCATAGCCGCCCCATTGCACCTCGCCGACGCGCCAGCCCGTCAGCACCACCTTGTCGCCGGGCTTGAAAGCGGGCGCATCCGAACGCTCGACCGTGCCGGCAAAGTCGATGCCCGGCACGTGCGGGTACGTGCGCACGAGGCGGCCGAGGCCGTTGAGGATGAGACCGTCTTTGTAGTTGAGCGTCGAGTATTCGACCGCGACGGTCACCTCGCCGGGCGGCAGCGCGCCTTCGTCGACGCGCTCGATCGCCGCGCGGACCTTGCCCTCGACCTCGCGCAGCACCAGCGCTTTCACCTCGCCCATCGAGCGCCTCCGCCTTACCGCAGCCGCTCGAGCACGCTGGCGTAATTCGCCACCGCCGCGCCGCCCATGTTGAAGATGGCGCCGAGGCGCGGCTCCTTCACCTGAATGCCGCCCGCCGTGCCGGTGAGCTGCATCGAGGCCAGCACATGCATGGAAACGCCAGTCGCGCCGACCGGATGGCCCTTCGCCTTGAGCCCGCCCGAGGGGTTGATCGGCAGCTTGCCGTCCTTGTCGACCCGGCCCTCGAGCAGCGCGCGCTCCCCCTGCCCTTTCGGCGCCAGCCCCATCGCCTCGTAGATCAGCAGCTCGGCGATGGTGAAACAGTCATGCACCTCGGCAAAGCCGAGATCGTCGAGCCCGACCTTGGCGGTGGCGAGCGCGCGCTTGAACGCGAGCTCGGGGCCTTCGAAGGCGACGATGTCGCGCCGGCTCAGCGGCAGGAAATCGTTCACCTGCTCGGCGGCGCGGAACACCACCGCCTTGTTGCAGGTCAGCGCCGTCTCGACGTCGGTGAGCACCAGCGCCGCAGCACCATCCGAGACCAGCGAGCAATCGGTGCGCCGCAGCGGCCCCGCCACCAGCGGGTTCTTCTCCGAGACGGTGCGGCAGAACTCGTAGCCCAGATCCTTTTGCAGCTGCGCCAGCGGATTGGCCGCGCCGTTCTTGTGGTTCTTGGCGGCGATGCGCGCGAGCGCGTCGGACTTGTCGCCATAGCGCTGGAAATACATCTGCGCGATGCGGCCGAAGACCCCGGCAAAGCCGCCTTCGATGCCGCCCTCCTCTTTGATATAAGAGGCTTTGATCAGGATCTCGCCGACCTGCGGGCCGGTGACCTCGGTCATCTTCTCGACGCCGACGACGAGCACGTTGCGCGCCTTCTTGGCGGCGATCGCGCTCAAGCCCTGGTGGATCGCGGCCGAGCCGGTGGCGCAGGCATTTTCCACATGCGTTGCCGGCTTGAAGCGGAAAGCGGGATCGGCCTGCAGCACCAGCGACGCTGGAAACTCCTGCCGCTGGAAGCCGGCATTCATCGTGCCGAGAAAGATCGCGTCGATATCCCGGGGCTCCATGCCCGCGTCGCGCAACGCCTCGACCGACACCTTGACGATGAGCGCTTCGAGATCTTCTTCGAGCTTGCCGAAACGCGAATGGGCCCAGCCGACGATGCAGGCGGTCATGACGTCCTCCGATCCCTTTTGGCTGAGTTACATATAGCAAGCCCGCCGGCGAGCGTCACGCCGCCGCGCTTTCCCCTGGCAAGCCGGCGCCCTGCCCGGTAACGTGGCGCCCGCCGCAACCTCCGAGACGAGGCAACTTGGCCACCGACACCATCACCTTGCGCCGTCCCGATGACTGGCACGTCCATCTGCGCGACGGCGCTCTGCTGGAAGCGGTGCTGCCGTTCACCGCGCGCGCCTTCGCCCGCGCCATCATCATGCCGAATCTTGTGCCGCCGGTGACAACGATGGCCGCGGCCGAAGCCTATCGCCGCCGCATCCTGGCAGCGCTGCCGCCCGGTCTCGACTTCACGCCGCTGATGACCGCCTATCTCAGCGACGACAGCGATCCCGACGAGATCGAGCGCGGCCGCCGCGCCGGGCTCTTCACGGCGGTGAAGCTCTATCCCGCGCACGCTACCACCAATTCGGCGGCAGGCGTCACCGACATCGCCAAGACCTATCGTGTGCTCGAGCGCATGGCGGCGCTCGGCATGCCGCTCCTCGTCCATGGCGAGGTGACGGATCCCGCGATCGACGTCTTCGACCGCGAAGCGGTGTTCATCGACCGGGTCCTGGCGCCGCTCCTGCGCCGCCTGCCCGAGCTCAAGGTCGTCCTCGAGCACATCACCACGCGCGAAGCGGTCGAGTTCGTCGAAAGCGCCGGCGACAGGCTCGCCGCCACCATCACGCCGCACCATCTCATCATCAACCGCAACGCGCTGTTCGCGGGTGGACTCCGGCCGCATATGTATTGCCTGCCGGTGGCCAAGCGCGAGACGCATCGCCTGGCGCTGCGCCGCGCCGCGACCTCCGGCAGCGCCAAGTTCTTCCTCGGCACCGATACCGCGCCGCATAGGGTCGCCGACAAGGAGCGCGATTGCGGCTGTGCCGGTATCTTCGCCGCGCCGGCCGCGCTCGAGCTCTATGCCGGCGTCTTCGCCGAGGAGCAGGCGCTCGAGCGTTTCGAGGCCTTCGCCTCGCTCAACGGCCCGCGTTTCTACGGACTGCCGGCCAACGAGCAGCGCATCACCCTGGCGCGGCGCCCCTGGCGCGTGCCGCAAACGGTGCCGACCGCCGCCGGCCCGCTCCGCCCCTTCCTCGCCGGTGAAGAAATCGCCTGGCAGCTTCAGTCTTGAAGCTGCCAGGCGTTTGAAACCTTCGTCGGGCTTGCGATGAAGGTGCCGGGCGAAATCGCCCGGCACCAATCCCCGTCTTACGTCGACAACTGATCGCCGATCGGCAGGCTACGGATGCGCTTGCCGCAGGCGGCGAAGATCGCATTGCAGAGCGCCGGCGCGAACGGCGGTACGCCCGGCTCGCCGATGCCGCTCGACGGCACGTCGAGCCCGTGCTGGACCATGTGCACTTCCGTTTGAGCCGGAGACTCGTTGATGCGCGTCACCTTGTAGGTGTCGAAGTTGCCCTGCTGGGCGCGCCCGTTCTTGAACGAGATCTCGCCATAGCGCGCGAGCGCATAGCCCATCACCGCCGCGCCCTCCATCTGCGAATGAACGCGTTCCGGATTGGCGATGAAGCCGGCGTCCACCGCCGTCACGACGCGCGGCACCGTGAGCTTGCCCTTCTCATCCACGGCCACCTCCACCACCGTGGCGACATAGGTGAGGAAGCTGCGATGCACGGCAATGCCACGGCCGTGCCGGGGCGGCAGCGGCTTGCCCCAGTCGGATTTCTCGGCCGCGAGCTCGACCACGCCGCGCAGCCGCGCCGTGTCGATCGGATAGGACTCGAAGGGATCGCCGTAGTTCCAGAAGTCCTTGACGTCCTGTGATTTGCGCGGATCGACGATACGCGGCGGGCCGATCAGCTCGATCAGCATGTCCTTGGGGTCGCGGCCGGCAGCTTGCGCGATCTCCGCCACCATGCACTGCACCGCAAACCCATGCGGAATGTTCGACACCGAGCGGAACCAGCCGATGCGCGTATGCGCCTCGGCCTCGCCGTTCTCGCAGCGCAGGTTGGCGATGTCGAAGGGGTTGTCGACCAGCCCCATGCCCATTTCGAGCGCCGATTCATGCTTCGGATCGGGCACGAAGAGCGCAAAGATGGTCGGCGCGACGCTGCGATGGCGCCAGGCGACCACCTTGCCGCTCTGGTCGAGCCCGGCATCGATCCGCTCCACCGACACCGTGTGGAAGAAGTCATGCTGGATGTCGTCCTCGCGCGTCCAGATGACTTTGACCGGCGCCCCCACCGCCTTGGACAGCAATGCCGCTTCGATGGCGTAGTCGCATTTCGACTTGCGCCCGAAGCCGCCGCCCAGCAGCAGCTCGTGCACGGTCACGTCTTCCGGCTTGATGCCGAGCTTCTTGGCCAGCTCGTCCCGCGTTCCGCCGGGGCTTTGCAGCGGCGCCCACACCTGCAGCTTGCCGTCGGCGAAGTGCGCCGTCGCGCTGACCGGCTCCATCTGCGCATGCGAAATGTGCGGCAGGTAATATTGGGCGGTGACCACCTTGGCCGCCGAAGCCAGCGCCTTTTCGGCATCGCCGTCATTGCGCACGACGAGGCCGGGCTTGCCTGCGGTTTCTTCCATCTGCGCCCGGTAGGCCGCCGAATCGTAGACGGCATGTGGCCCGTCGTCCCAGGTGATCTTGAGCGCGTCGCGGCCTTGCATGGCGGCCCAGGTGTTCTTGGCCACCACCGCGACGCCACCGAGCGGCGCGAACTTCGCCGGAGCCGGCGTGCCCTCGATGACCACGACCTTTTCGACCCCCGGCACCTTCATCGTGGCGGTGGCATCGTAAGACACCATCTTGCCGCCGAACACCGGCGGCCGCGCGACCACGGCGAATTTCATGCCGGGCACCTTGGCGTCGATGCCGTAGATGGCCTTGCCCATGATGATGTCTTTTTGATCGACCGGCTTGATCGTGCCCTTGCCGATGTAGCGGAACTGATCCGCCGTCTTCAGCGTCACCTGATCGGCCGACGGCGCCGGCAGCGCCATGGCTTCGACGGCGACAGCGCCATAGCCGATCTTTGCCCCGGTCTTCTTGTTGGTGATCTCGTGGTTCTTCGCCTCGACGTCGCTGACTTCGACGCCCCAATGCTTGGCGGCGGCCATCGCGAGCATGAGGCGCACCGAGGCACCGATATGGCGCATCGGCTGAATGAAATGGCGGACGCTGCGTGAGCCGTCCGTGTCCTGGTTGCCGTATCTTTCCTCGTTGCCGGGCGATTGCTTGATGCGGACGCGCGACCAATCGGCCTCGAGCTCGTCGGCGACGATCAGTGGCAGCGTGGTGCGCGCGGCACCGGTTCCCATCTCGGCGCGCGACGCGATGATGGTGACCAATCCGTTCTTGTCGATCGTCACAAAGACGTGCGGGTCGGTCACGACGCCATGCGGCATGGCTCCGGCACCCGTCTTATAATCCTCATGCATCTCGGCAAATGATTTGAGCGAGATGAACTGCGCCGCGATGACCAGTCCGCCGGCGCCGACGATGAAGCGGCGGCGGCTGACATTCTCGATGATCGTCTTCATGTCAGGCCCCCGTAATGGCTGACTTGATGGCAGCGGAGATGCGCTGATAGCAGCCGCAGCGGCAGATATTGCCGGCCATGGTCTGGTTGATCTGCGCTTCAGATGGGTTCTTGTTGGCAGCGAGCATGGCCGCTGCCTGCATGATCTGACCCGCCTGACAAAAGCCGCATTGCGGCACATTGAGGGCATGCCACGCCTTTTGCACGGGGTGGCTGCCATCGGGGGAGAGGCCCTCGATCGTCGTCACCTTGCGGTCGGCGACGCCGCTCATCGGCGTTGCGCACGCGCGTACCGCCTCGCCATCGAGATGGACCGTGCAGGCCCCGCATTCCGCGATGCCGCAGCCGAACTTGGTGCCGGTCAGCCCAAGCTCATCGCGCAGATACCAGAGCAGCGGCATCGACGGGTCGCCGTCGAACGCGTGCTGCCGACCATTGACGGTGACATTCATTGTTTCCTCCCGAAAAATGCGCTGCCCGCCGCTCCGGCGACCGGTCCGCAAGGTTCGCTACTGTCTCGGCGCAAGGACGGGGAGGACGCCCGGTCGCGACAGGGTGCCCAAAGGCACCACGCCCCTTGTCGCTCCTCCCGTGCACCCTCGTTCCTCGCGCAGGGATGCTTCGCCGGCCATGCCGACAGGCTTGCTTAGCGCAACATATTACTGTGGGCCGCACTGGTGCGGTCGTCAACACCAATTAGGTTAGGACAGATGCGGGCCACCGATCGGCGGCGCAAGCGCAGCGCAAAATCATGTCTGGACCCGGCAAACTTGACGCCGCAAGAGTAACGCCATGACGAATAATGATCGCGACCGGCACAGTCTCGTGTCGCAAACCGCAAGATGATGCTCCCGTAGAATAGGATCAGCGGCACAGCAGGACGGCTGTCATTTGGCGTGCGGGTTTCCGGCCTCGGTTGTGCGGGCCTTTCTATCGGCCATGTGACGCAAATACGCTACGATCATCCCCAGTTCTTCATCGCTCAGGTCCGCTTTGGCGAACCCGGGCATGCGTTGATCGGGCCAAACCCGAACCGATGCCGGATCGCGGATCAGCGCACGCAATCCCGCATCGCTGAGGTACTGAGTTGGGTTCATCGGCAGGTTCAGGTCGGGACCGGCTGATGCTGAGCCGGCGTGGTTGAGGGTATGGCAGGTGAAGCACTTGTTCACGAATAGGATTTGTCCGCCCCGCGCCGGGTCGAGTGCCGGGAGCATCGGGTCCACTGCGAGAGCGGGCCAGCGCTTCGTCGGCGCGTCTCGCACAGCCAGACTCGCGACTTGGTACGGCCATTCGACCGCTGGAACAGATGAGGCGTGCGCGCCCATCCATACGATGTAAAACGGGCCAGCGCTTTTGACCTTATTCGGAAGCGGCGGCCAGGGCTCCTTGCCTGGCTCGACTGCCACGTATGCGACCGCGTCTCGGTCGTTGCCGTAGATCAGATCGCGCGGGAGCTCCGCCACGAAGCCGTCTCGCGCCACCGCCTCCACCACGGCATCTCTGGGAATGGTGATACCTTCCAAGAGATTTGCGAGCGGCACGGCTCGATATGCCCTTGGTGTGCCGTATGCCACGTCGCGCGAGGTCGTGATCTCGACCACATCGGAGCGCGCGAGCAATTGATCCCGATCGAAGGTTTGGGTGGTGCCGTCTTCCGCAACTGTAAGCGTCGGACCGGCTGCGACCGACGGCGCGGGTGTCGTCGCAACGAGAGCCCCTAAGCCGAAGGCGATGCACGCAGGGATCACCGCGTCCGACATCCGGATCACCTGTTGGCTGCCAACCCAGCGTTGTCTATCAGACTCAGTCGGTGTCGGATGCGCCAACGCCCTCACGACCTCCTGCATCCTGAAGGATTGGTTGCCCTAACGGCCCTTGCCGGCGATCATTCGGGCGGTCCGCGGCTACGGCACCCGCCTGTGCGAGGTCAACAATGCGCACGCTGATACCTCTCGCGCTTCTCTTCGCCCTCGCTTCTCCGGCGGCCTTGGCGCAGAGCGTGCCGCAGATGCAGGCGCAGAATGACGCGTTGACGAACGCCTTCGCCAAGGGCGACGCCGCCGCCGTCCGGGCCATGTACGGCGACAACGCGGTGGTGCTGCCCGATCGCGGCGAGACGGTGCGTGGCCCGGATCTCTTACGGTTTTGGCAAGCTGTCGTCCGACGGATCGGCAATTTTAAGCGGGTCACGCTCGACGTGCAGCCGCTCGGCCCGGGATTCGCCCTGGAGATCGGGCGCTTCAGCTTCCAGAGATGGCACGACTTGGCGGAGACTTCCGGAAAGTACGTCGTGGTTTGGCAAAAGCGCGACGGCCATTGGGAGCGCATTACCGACATTTGGAATACGGATCGCTGAGCGCAATCAGACTGCTACGTCAGCTCGAAGAGGATTCGGACGCCTCCCTTCTGGATTGACGCGCGCGCGAGTCAGGTCCAGAGTCCGACAGCGACGTGTGGAAGGGATCGGCTGGCGGAAGGCTGGTCATCGAGCGAGCACATTCTGTTGGCAGCGAGCCGCGTACCGAAGTCGGGGAGGGCGCCGCTCAATGGATCGGAATCGCGAAGCCGGGGGTGACTTTGCTGCTGCGGCGCAGAAAGACGGCGCGCGAGCGCAGAGTTGTCGCTGCGCGAGCGACTCTACCGGCGTGCCGCGCCGCATCTTTTTGCGGGGAATGCTGGCGGGCGGGCTCGCCGCGTCGACCGCGCAACCCGGCATCGCCGATGATACCAAACCCGGCGATGACGAGCGGCCGCAGCCGGGCGATGTCTTTGTCTTCTTCGAAGGCGAGCGCCAGGGCAAGATCGTGGCGCTCGCCGATCTGAAGCGCAGCGCAGCGCCGGCGCTCGTCTGGCCGATGGATCCGAAAAGCAAGGTCGTGCGCAGCGGGTCGCGGCTGAACCAGGTGGTGCTGCTCGCGCTCGATCCCGCGAGCCTCGATTCGAATACCCGGTCCGCCGCGCCCGACGGCGTCATCGCCTATTCGGCGATCTGCACCCATGCGGGCTGCACGGTGACCGGCTGGGTCAAGGATCAAGGCACCCAGGTCCTGAAGTGCCCCTGCCACAACTCTGAATACGATCCGCGCCGGGGAGCTACTGTCGTGTTCGGCCCGGCGCCGCGTCACCTCGCGATGCTGCCGGTCAGCATCGACAATGGCGCGCTCGTCGTCGCCAAGAGCTTCATCGGAAAAGTCGGGCCGTCGACATCGGCGTGACTCGCCGCCGTAGCCGGCAGTCCCTCTCTGAGCGAGCAGCTCCTTCTCGGCGCGAGCAAGATGGGAGGAAGCAAATGCAAGGGGAAAAATGGCTGCTCGGCGGTCTGGTTCTGGCTGCGGGCCTGTTGCCGGTTCCGGCCTCTGCCGACGAGATCGCCAATTATACGCCGGTCACGGCACAACGGCTGGCCAACCCGGAGCCCGGAAACTGGATGCTCTACCGTCGAACTTATGACGGCCAGGGCTACAGCCCACTCGATCAGATCAACGCATCGAACGTCAAGGAGCTGGTGCCCGTCTGGACCTTCTCCACCGGCGTCACCGAAGGGCATGAGGCGCCGCCCATCGTCAACAACGGCGTCATGTTCGTGGCGACGCCGCAGGACCAGGTGATCGCGCTCAACGCCAAGACCGGCGACCAGATGTGGCTCTACAAGCGGAAGCTGCCGGAAGATCTCTTCCAGCTCCATCCGACGAGCCGCGGCGTCGCGCTGTGGCAGGACAAGGTCTACCTCGCCAGCACCGACGACCATCTCGTGGCGCTCGATGCCAAGACCGGCAAGGTCGCGTGGGATCAGAAGGTCGAGGACTACAAGCGCGGACAGTACATGACGCTGATGCCGCTCGCGGTGGACGGCAAGATCCTCATCGGCGGCTCCGGCGGTGAATTCGGCGTGCGCGGCTACGTCGCGGCCTATGACGCCGACAGCGGCAAGGAGCTGTGGCGCACCTATACCATTCCAGGGCCCGGCGAGCCCGGCCACGACACCTGGCAGGGCGACGACTGGAAGACGGGCGGCGGCACCGCCTGGATGACGGGAACCTACGACCCCGGCCTGAACCTCGTTTACTGGGGCGTTGGAAACGCCGCGCCATGGCCCGGCGGGCTGCACCCCGGCGACAATCTCTACACGAGCTCAGTGCTGGCGCTCGATCCCGAAACCGGCAAGATCAAGGCCCATTTCCAATATCATCAGAACGATTCCTGGGATTGGGACGAGGTCGACGCGCCGATGCTGATCGACCTGCAGCGCAACGGCCAGACGATCAAATCCCTCGTGCATCCCGGCCGCGATGCGATCTTCTGGGTGCTCGAGCGCAGCCCGGACAAGATCAACTTCGTGGCGGGATGGCCCTTCGTCTACAATAATGTCTGGAAAGCCCTCGACCCCGAGACGGGCCGCCTCACCGTCGATCCAGACCATAAGCCGGGCCTCGGCAAGCGCATCGAGTTCTGCCCCTCGCTCTGGGGCGGTAAGGACTGGCCATCCGCGTCCTACAGCCCGAAGACGCATCTCGTCTACGTCCCGGCGCAGAACGGCTTCTGCGGCGGCTTCGCCGGCATCAAGGAGCCGCTCGTCCCCGGCCAGCTCTGGCTCGGCACCAAGCCCGAGGATATCGGGCTTACGATCCAGCCCGGCACGGATCATCATGGCGAGCTGCAGGCCTGGGACCCCGCCACCGGCAAGAAGGTCTGGCAGCATAACTTCCCGTGGCAGCTCTTCGCTTCGACTTTGGCGACGGGCGGCAACCTGGTTTTCGTCGGCGGCACCAACGACCGCATGTTCCGCGCCTTCGACGCCGAGACCGGGAATATGCTGTGGGAGCAGAAGACCAATTCCGGCATCACCGGCGCGCCGGTCGCTTATGAGGTCGACGGCACCGAGTACATTGCCGTGCAGTCCGGCTGGGGCGTCGATGCCCAGCGCATCCAGGACGCGCTGGTCAACGACAAGACCGGACTCAGCGACAACGTCCCGCAAGGCGGCGTCGTCTGGGTCTTCGCCGTGAAGAAGTAGCGCAAGCACGGGCGGCCGGTCCGGTGGGCGGCCGCCCGTTTTTCCTCCCGCGTTCGGCGGGAAACTCAGCGCAGCAAGGCCAGCCTCGAACCGGCGACGCGCCCGGCGATTTCGCGCGTCAGCTTCTGGCGAAAAGCCTCGGCGAAGGCATCGAAGCCGTTGGCGACGACCAGAAACGCGTCGCTGCCCCCGACCACATTGGCGCGATACCAGGCATCGACATCCGGCTCGTTGCCTGAGGTGATCGGCAGCCCGTTGACGGTGACGCCATGCGCGACGGCAGCATCGCGGCTCTCGGATGTCGCGATCTCGCCGACGTTCTGCTTGCCATCACCCGAGACGTCGATCACCTTGCGGCCGGGCGTGAGCGGCACGCTCTGAAACAGCGCGTCCGCGGCGGCAATGCCGCCCGCCGGATCCGTCATCGTGTGCACCCAGGAGCGCGGGGCCCGCCGGAGACGCATCGCCAGTCCGGCGAGGTCGCCGCGATTGTGGATCACGGTCCAGGGAACGACGACTCGCTGCTCCTCCGCCCATTCGACTACGGCGATCTCGATCGTCTGGTGAGCGCCGGCGGAAACCACGGCCGCCAGCGCATCGCTGTCGAGCGCGCCGGCAATGCCCTGGCGCTGCAGCTGGAAGCGGTCATCGTTGACCGAGCCGGAAACGTCAACCGCAAGCACCAGCGCTACATCAGCCTGGGCGGCCGCAGGATGAAGCCTGACCAGGAGCCCGAGAGCGAGCGCCGCGCAGAAGCCAAGGCCTCTCATTCGTCGCTGCTGCCCGATGCCGCATCACCATAAAGGCAGATCACCTGCTGCGGTTGGTAGCCGCTGTCGTCGATCGACCCGGCCAAGGTCTCCTGCATCTGCACCGCGCGCCGGTTGCACTCCTCATGGCTCACGGGTGCAGGATGCTGCACGATCGACTTGCAGTCGCTGCTATGGGGCAGACATGTTATCAAAATCAAGGCAATAGCATTCATTTTCACCTCGCGTGTTCGACGCCTGGCGGGCGCCGGCGGAGAAGCCGTCTCTCCTATGCCAAAGTCATGCCACCAGGTCCGGCCACGACCGTTTTGGGCCTCCGGCGGTTGGACATATCTTCGCACTGACGAGTCTTGGCAATTCCTTAACTCCGAAGAACCTTTGCGCAATTTCAGTCCTTCGCCGCTCTACCGCGACGATCGATTCTTCTCCCCATGGTCTCTTGATGGCCGCGCTGTGTGATCGAGGCGGTGGCCGCCTTCGTCGATCGCGCTCTCTTCCCATTTAGGGGACAACATGGAGGGCGATCGCTTTGCTCCCGGCCGCCGGACATCGTCGGAGCTCGAGCGCTTCGAGCGCCTTCGCCTCGCTCATCGGACCACGCGAGATGGACCGCGCTAACGACGCAAGTCGCGCGGGCCGCTGACATAGGCGTTGCCCCGCTCATAGAACCGAAGCAGGCGATCGACTTCCTTCGTCAATCCGATGCGCGCACTCCGCGCGAGCTGCACCGCGCGCGGCTCATCATCCGCGCCCAGCCAGAGGGGTCCGGCGGCACATAGATCGATGCCGTCGCAGCGTTGATCGATCGCCATCGCCGTCGCAAGCCGCCCCGGCCCTTTGGCCAGCTCCATCCGTCGTGTCGTCCCCCGACGGCGCTGCATAACGGACATCCCCTCGAGCGGCTCCAATGCCCGCAGCAGCACGCCGGCGCCGATGCCCCGCCGTTCGGCTGCAACGTTGCACATATAGGACGAACCATAGATGAGATAGATGTAGGCGTGCCCTCTTGCGAGGAAGAGCGAACGATTGGCTGCGGTCATGCCGATGAAGGCATGGCCCGCAGCATCGCCGACCGGATACGCCTCGGTCTCGACGATCCGGCCGCTCGTTCTGTTGCCACGGTGATCGCGAACGAGCACTTTGCCGATGAGAAAACGCGCCAGCTCGATCGTGTCCTCCGGCAGCTCCGAACGACGCAGTCGACGAAGACGGCCCGCCGCGGCCGAAGCGATGGCGCGGCTTGGATCGGTCGCGGCGCGTTTTCGCTGAATTGGCAAAGCCTGCACTCTCGCTCCTTAGGTGCGGGTCAAATGTTGACCGCTCCGAGGATCGGGCTCAGAATAACACTCGCCACGACCTGCCGAGTCTTTGTTCCAGCCGAGAGCGCGGCGACACCAAGCACATCTCGTTGATCACTTTCGCCG
Organism: Allostellaceae bacterium; assembly: GCA_035517635.1. Classification (GTDB taxonomy): domain Bacteria; phylum Pseudomonadota; class Alphaproteobacteria; order ATCC43930; family CGMCC-115725; genus DAHUYF01. The sequence continues at coordinate 16,787 of DATIYL010000186.1, forward strand.
CCGGTCCAGCGGCGCATCTCAGCGTCCGCGCCGACCATGGCGGGAAGCATGATCACATACGATGCGATTGTCGTCGCGCGGGAGATCGCGATGGGAGATCGGGAGATACGGGAAGCGCTCGAGCGCCACTGGGCTGCATCCGATGTGAATGATTTTGCGGTCGAGCATGAGATCTATCGCGAGGATGCGGTGCTCCACTATCCGCAGTCGGGCGAACGCATTCGCGGCCGGCACAACATTCAAGAGAGCAGAACGGTGCAGCCGAGCGACAAGCGCTTCGCCGTGCAGCGGATCATCGGCAGCGGCGATCTCTGGGTCACCGAATTCGTGCTCAGCTATGACGGGGTGCCGTCTTACACCGTCAGCATCATGGAATTCAGCGACGGAAAGGTCGTTCGCGAGACGCAGTACTTCGGCGATCCGTTCAAGCCCGGGCCGTCTCGGGCGCATCTCGTCGAGTTGGTGCGGTGAAAGAACGCGGCGCGAGATAGCGCCCGCGCCGGGCCGGAACGCAGAGCGGAGGAGTTGAAGCATGGTAGCGCCCGATACTCTTCGCTATGCAAAGATCCCCCTCACCCATGGATCTGGCGCAATTCCCGCCCTCGGGTTTGGTACGCTGATTCCGGATCCCCTCGTGACCGGACAGGCAACCAAGAGCGCATTGGAAGTTGGGTTTCGTCACTTCGATTGCTCGGAGCGCTATCGCAATGAACAAGCGGTCGGCGATGCGATGCAGGATGTATTCAAGGCGGGGGCGATTCAGCGGAAGGATGTCTTCGTCACCACAAAACTCTGGAACAACAATCATCGTCCTGAGCGGGTCAAACCCGCCTTCGAGGCGAGTCGCCAGCGCCTCCGACTCGACTATGTCGATTGCTATCTCGTCCATACCCCCTTTGCCTTCCGACCGGGCGACGAACAGGACCCGAGGGACGAGCGCGGCCAGGTTATCTATGACCCTGGGGTGACGTTGGTCGAAACCTGGCGGGCGTTGGAGCGCTTGGTGGAGGACGGCCGGTGCAAGGCAATCGGCTTGTCAAACATCAATTTGGAGAAGCTGCAAGAGGTTGTCGACGCCGCGCGGATCAAACCGGCGGTCGTCGAGGTCGAATCCCATCCGTATCTCCCCGAATGGGGCTTGCTCGAATATTGTCAGCGACATGGGATTGTGCTGCTGGCGTTTGCGGCGTTGGGGCATGGAATGGAGCCCAGATTGCTGGATCATCCGGTGATCGTCGCCATCGCACAGCGTGTGAGGAAAACGCCCGCCCAAGTCTTGCTGGCCTGGGCGGTACAACGCGGCACCGCGTTCCTGAGCACCTCGTTGACGCCCGCCCGCATCCAGGAGAACTTTGAGCTTTCGACCCTGCCGGAGGACGCCATGCAGGAGATTCGGAAGGGAGTCGCGACGACGATCCGCTTCAATACCGTCGTCGAGACCGGCGTGCCTGGGTTCATTCCCAGAGGCCGCTAAGCGCGAGACGCGCCGCCCCGCAGCGCCTTCATGAAGATACGTCCTGGTTTATGCCCGCCGCTGGACAACGGCGCCGAGCCAATCGGCGATCTTGTCCTGGATGCGGGTGTAAACGGCCTCCTGCGGCACGCCCGCGCGCTTCAGTACTTTGAAGGAATGGTCGCCATTCTCGACCAGATAGAGCTCGGCGAGGGGCAGCGGTGCGAGCACGGCTTGCAGCTCCTCGGGCGTGCCGAAAGTGTCGCGGGTGCCTTGCACAAACAGCATCGGCACCGTGATCTTCGGCAGATGCCTCACGCGCAACTGCCGCGGCTTGCCCGGCGGATGCAAGGGATAGCCGAGCAGCACGATTCCGGCGAGCCCGCTCGCGCCCGCCGCGACCTGAGACGCGATCCGTCCCCCCATCGACTTGCCCCCGACCGCGAGAGCCGCGCTCGTTCGCTCCCGGCGCACGCTATCGACAACGGCGCGATAGCAGGCTTCAAGCCGGTCATTGGAATCGGGCAGACGCCGCGCCGCCTCCATGTAAGGGAAATTGAACGTCACCGCGTCGATGCCGCCCGCCGCCAGCGCCGTGGCAAAATCGACCATGAAAGCGCTGCTCTGGCCGGCACCGGCGCCGTGGCCCAGGATCAGCGTGATGCCGGCGCCGCGACGGGCCGGAGCGGGATAGGCGATGGCGGAGACGCTCCCGCCTCCGTCGATCGGCACGCGAAACGGCTCGGGCATCGGGAAAGGTGCCGCGTCAATGCGCGGTGCGCGATGAACGCGGCGGCGGAACCGGCGTCATCTCGCCGAGGAGCGTCGGGATGAGCTCCGAGACCGTCGGATGAATCGGCACGGCGCGTTGCAGCGCGGTGTAAGGGGTCCGGGCGTTCATCGCGTCGAGGATGCCGTGGATCGCCTCGTCGCCGCCGGTTCCCAGGATTGCTGCGCCGAGGATCTGCTGCGTCTCGGCGTCGGCGATCGCGCTCATGAACCCCTGCGTCTCGCCCTTTTCGATGGCGCGGCCGACGCGGCTCATGGGGCGCCGGCCAATGAGCAGCGGCCGACCGGTCGCGCGCGCCTCGGCCTCGGTCATGCCGGCGCGGCCGAGCGGCGGATCGATGTAGAGGGCATAGCCTGGGATGCGATCGCTGACCCGCCGGCGGCCGCCATCGAGCAGATTCGCGGCGACGATCTCGAAATCATTGTAGGAGGTATGGGTGAAGGCGCCGCGGCCATTGCAGTCGCCGAGGGCCCAGATGCCCGGCGTGCTGGTGCGCAGCTCATCGTCCACGGTGATATAGCCGCGCGCGTCGAGCGCGACCCCCGCCTTGTCGAGCCCGAGATCATCGGTATTGGGCCGCCGCCCCATTGCGAGCAGCACATGGGAGCCGACGATCTCCGGCGGGCCGGACGTGCATTCGGCAATGACGGCGATATCGGCGCCGCGGGGCTCGAAGCGGATGCATTCCGCGTCGACGCGTATGGCGATGCCTTCCGCCTCGAGAATCTCCTTGATCGCCGCCGAGACCGCCTCGTCCTCGCGCGCGGTGAGCCGCGGCGCCTTCTCCACGATCGTCACGGCGCTGCCGAAGCGGCGGTACATCTGCCCGAATTCGAGCCCGATATAGCTGCCGCCGACCACGACGAGGTGGCGCGGCAGCGTGTCGAGCGCGAGCATCGAGGTATTGGTCAAAGGCGCGACACGGTCGATCCCGGGCAGGTCCGGATAGTTCGCACGGCCGCCGACATTGATGAAGATGCGCTCCGCGGTAAGCCGCTCGCCGCCGACCTCGACCTCGCGCGGCGAGAGAAAGCGCGCATGGCCGCGATAGACCCTGCAGCGCTCCATGCCCTCGAGCCAGGATTCGACGCCCTTGCGCGACCGGGTCGAGATCATGTCCTTGCGCGCCTTCACCGCCTTCATGTCGACCGCGACCGCGCCTTCCGTGCGGACGCCATACTCCGCAGCGCGGCGCGCCAGATGCGCGGCATAGGCGCTGGCGACGAGCGTCTTGGTCGGAATGCAGCCGGTATTGACGCAAGTGCCGCCGAACAGCTTGCGCTCGATCACGGCGACCGACATTCCGGCGGCGGTGAGCCGCCCGGCCAGAGGCGGCCCGGCTTGGCCGGCGCCGATGATGATGGCGTCATAGGCCGATGTCATGCGAGAGCTCCTCCGATCATCGCGGCGCCTCAGCCTCGCCCCCCGGCTCGGAGCGGAGGCACGACGTCCCCGACAAACGTCGCAATCGCGCGAACGCTCATTGAGCGACTCGGACCCGCGCCGGTCTAGTGATGAATTTGCAACGCTCGATAAAAAAATCATCGGGCCGCCGCGTTTGCCACGCGAAATCCGCTCGATCCTTCCGCATAGCATTGCGCGCAATGCCTTTGGATTGGGATGCGGCATGAAGCGACTGACCACGAGCGAGCTGACGCGCCGGCTGACCCCGCGGTTGCGCGAGCATTTCCACGGGCGCGGCGTGATCGATCTTCGGGTATTTCCGAACAGGCCTGAGACCCTGTTCGTCTACGTTCATCTCTTCTGCGAGCTCGGCGATCTCGTCGATCTCGAGGTGCTGCATGCCCTGGCCGCAGAGCTGGAGGTCGAGGTCGAGCGCGGCTGCTGCTACGGGCACACCGTATGGATCGAAGTGCCGGCGGCATCGCCGGAATGCGTCATCCTGCCCTTTCCGAAAGCAAACCGGCGGGTCGCTCACCTCCGCACCGGCCAACTCTGACGGCATCGCGGACTCCCGCGCTGCGCGTATCACGCGGCGCTCTTCTACCGCTGGTCACGCCCCGCCGAGATCGATCTGTGCCGCATTACACCGGCCGCAGCACGCTGGGCCGCTCGGACGGCAGCGGCGGGAAGGCGAGCGCGATCGCGGCCGCGCCCATGCCGATCCCGAATGAGCCGATATAGAGCCAGCCATAGCCCGCGAAAGTATCGAAGATCCAGCCGCCGACCAGCGGGCCGAGTGCCATGCCCAGGCTCGAGACCATCGCCGCCGCGCCAAAGACCGTGCCCATGATGCGCGGCCCGAAATACTCCCGCGCCAGCACGGCGTAGAGCGGCATCACCCCGCCATAGGCGAGGCCGAAGACGACCGCGACCGAATAGAACGCGCCGAGACGGCTGACGAAGAAATAGGTCCCCGCCGCCAGCGCTTGAATCATGAGTCCGGCGACGAGCACCGGCTTGGCGCCGAGGCGATCCGCCAGGATGCCGAGCAACAGGCGGCCGCCCAGTCCCGACAGCCCCTCCACGCTGTAGATCGTGACGGCCGCCATGACCGGCAGGCCGCAGCTGATGGCGTAGCTCACCGTGTGGAAGATCGGTCCGGAATGCGCCGCGCAGCAGGCGAAGAAGGTGAGCGCGAGCACGATGAATTGCGGCGAGCGCAGCGCCTCGCTCACCGTCATGCCGGGATCATTCCCGAAGCCCGCGCGCGACGCGGCGCCGGCGGTGGGCGGCCGACGCACCAGCAACGATGCCGGCACCAGCAGCGACCAGGCGGCGATACCGATCGTGAGCTGCGCCGTGCGCCAATCATAGGTCGTGATCAGCCAGCGCGCGAAGGGCGAGACCGTCATCGGCGCGACGCCCATGCCCGCCGATACGAGCGAGACGGCGAGGCTGCGATGATCCTCGAACCAGGACGCGGCCGCCGCGATCATGGGCGCGTAGAAGCTGCCGGCCGCAAGGCCGACGAGCACGCCGTAGACGAGCTGGAACTCGATGAGGTGCGTGGCATGGCTCGCCAAGACCAGCCCAAGCCCGAGCAGCAGCGCGCCCGTCAGCACGACGATCCGCGTGCCGAAGCGGTCGCTGAGCGCGCCCCAGCCGAAGGCGGCGACGCCCATGGTCAGGAAATCGAGCGTCATCGCGCTCGACACGCCGGCGCGCGTCCAGCCCGTCGCCTCCGAGATCGGCTGCAGGAAGACGGCCAGCGAGAACATCGAGCCGATGCCGACGCAGGTCATCAAGGCGCCGACCGCGACGATGACCCACCGGTAGTGTCGCTTCATGTCCCATCCCCTCCGGCGACGCTCACGATGAGACACCTGGGAACGGCGCGCGCCAGGCGGGCAGCTCGTTCATCCCTTCATGCCAGCGCACAATCTCGGTGAAACCGTCGAGCGGCAGTCGCGCCTTCTCGGCGTAGGGCAGCGTCGCGGCCAAAGCGAAATCGGCGACGCTCAAGCGGTCATCGACGACGTAGCGGCGGCCGCGCAGATGATCGTTGAGTACGGCGGCATAGGTTCGGAACAAACCCCTTGGCTCTTCGAGCGCAGCCGGGTCGGGCTCGCGTCCGGCCATGGGCTTGACGATGTTTTGAAAATAGAACGCCGCGGCGTGCCGGCTGAAATGCTGCGCGTCCCAGAAGAGCCAACGCAGAACCTCGATTTGCCGCGCGTCATGCGGCCAGAGATCGGCTCCGGCCTTGTCCGAGAGGTAGCACATGATGGCATTCGACTCCGTCAACAGTCGCGCACCATCTTGCAGCACCGGAACCTGGCCGTTGGGATTGAGCGCAAGGAATTCCGGCGTCCGGCTTTCGCCGCGGAAGACGTCGATGCGGACGAAGTCGACGGGCAGACCGAGGTAGCGGGCCGCGGCACAGGTTTTTCGGGGGTTCAGCACCTCGCCGTAGAAAAGCTTCATGGTCGGCCCCTCCCTCTCGAACGGAACGATGCGCCTCTAAAGTGCCGGTCGGTCGGCGTGCTCTGCGGCGACGCCTCAGCGGGAGCGCCTGCGCTGCGACGTCCGGTCGGCGTTTTCGGGGCGCAGCGTTTCCAGGTAGCGCACCAAAGTCTTCTCCCCGCCTCTGAGCTGGCTCGCGTCCTGGAAGCACTTCGCCAAGGAGATGTAGCCTTCATAAGCAGCGATCAGGAAGCTCGCGGTCTCGTCGGGATCGATATCCTGGCGCACCACGCTGCGGCGTTGCCCCTCACGCAGCGCCGTCGCCAACGCTCCATGCCACGCGCTGAACACCCGCGCTGTCCGTTTCCGGAAGCCCTCATCGAGCGGCGACATTTCCTGCGCCATGTTGTTCAGCGGACAGCCGACACGGATGTGCTCGGGCTTCAACGACCCGGATTCGAAAATCGCGATCAACGCATCGATCGGGTTCTCCGCATTCCGCAACGGCGAAAGCCATTTCTCTTCCGTGATCGCCGCGATCACTTCGTCGAGGACGGCGTAACCCAACGCCTCTTTGTTGTCGAAGTGATGGTACATCGCGCCCTTCGTCACGCCGACCTTGCGCAAGATCGTCTCCAGATCGGAACCGCGGAAGCCCGATCTGTGCATCTCTTCGAACGCCGCCTGCAGCAGCGACTCCCGTGTCCGCACCGGATCGCGCACCGTCGCCTTGCTGCCGTGTTTCTTTGCTCGCGCGCCCAACATACCGACCAGTATGTATGTTCGGCGCGTGAAGTCAAGCGGGTTTGCCCTGGTCTTCTGCTTCGGCAGTGAGTCCATAGCGGAACCCGCTGGTTGCGAGCGCCGCGGCGCGATGCCACATTTGCACCATGCGAGTAACCTACGATCCCGAAACCAAGGCGGCCTATATCTATCTCAAGTACCCGCTCAGTTTGGGGCGAGGCGGCGCGCACCGTCCCTGATGTTGCCCCGGGGGTCAATCTCGATTTCGATGCCGATGGGCATCTAATCGGCATCGAACTGCTTTCTCCCAATCGGCTGCACCCGGACCTTATGGCAATAGCCGTAAAGCCTGGAAATGGCGACAAAACGCCTTAAGCGCCCGCCCGATCCAGCTAGCCAAGCTGATCGTGGATATCGCGACAGGTCAGCCGGTTCAAACTGACCCACTACCTCCGCTCCCCTGGGCCGACCGTCCGGCTTGACAAGTGCCAAGCGCCATGTTCACTTTATGTTCCAATCCGGGTGAGCAGGATGGAAGCGACAATTCTCCATGCCGACCTGGACGCCTTCTACGCCTCGGTCGAGCAGCTGCTGGACCCGTCCCTGCGCGGCAAGCCGATCGCTGTGGGTGGCGGGGTCGTGCTCGCCGCTTCCTATGAAGCCAAAGCCTTCGGGGTATGCAGCGGCATGTCGGGATGGCGGGCCCGCGCACTCTGCCCGCAACTCACCTTTGTCGGTGGCCATTTCAGCGAATACCAGCGGCTGGGCGATGCGGCCATCGGGATCGTCGGCGATTTCACGCCGCTGGTGGAGCGGATGTCCATCGACGAGGCTTTTGCGGATGTGGCGGGTTGCACGCATTTGTTTGGATCGCCCGCCGACATTGCGCGGGCGATCCGCCGCCGCGTGCGGTCGGAGCTCGGGCTGCCGATCTCGGTGGGCGTCGCGCGCACGAAGCACCTCGCGAAAATTGCCTCGCAAGTCGCCAAGCCCGATGGCCTGGTGGTCGTCGATCCCGACGCCGAGCTCGCGTTCCTGCACGATCTGCCGGTGGAGCTGATGTGGGGCGTCGGCCCCGTCGCCAAGGCGCGGCTGGCGGAGATCGGCGTGCAGACGATCGGGCAACTGGCGCAGACCCCGGGATGGTCGCTCGATCGGCTGCTCGGCCCCGCGGCCGGCGAGAAGCTCGCGGCGCTCGCGTGGAATCGCGATCCGCGGGAGATCGAGACGCGTCGTCGGGCACGGTCGGCCGGCGCACAATCGGCCCTCGGCAAGCGGCCTGCTGACGAGAAGGTTTTCCGTCCCGCGCTCTGGCATCTTGCGGACAGGATCGCGGCCCGGCTCCGGGCCAAGTCTCTGTCCGGTCGAAGGGTCACGGTCCGCGTTCGCTTTGCCGATCTCCGCTCGATCACTCGCTCCATGACGTTGGACACGCCCATCACGGCGACGGCGATCCTCGCCGAGGTCGCGGCGGAGCTGGTACGCAAGGCCCTCGCGGATCACCCCGGCGAAAACACCATCTCGCTCTTGGCTATCTCCGTGTCGCATCTCATGAAGCATCGGGAGCTGCAGCTGGAACTTCCGCTTGGGCTTGGCGATGAAGGTCGCCGCCCCGGCAGCAGGAAAGGCATAGCGCGTTGCGCCGCCGATCGTGCTGTGGACAAGATCCGGGAGCGCTTTGGCTGGGAAGCGGTCGGTTATGGGACAGTCGCATTGGGCCTCACCGGTTCCGTCCCGGAGGCGTTTCGCACGCTCGCCGAGCGGGAGCTGTGACGCTGGGACCTGCTAAGCTGCGCCGCATACCCCAATCGCCCGATCTTGACGAGGTTTCGGCATGACTCACGCAGACACCATCGCTCTCAACAACGGGATCTCGATCCCGCGCCTCGGCCTCGGCGTCTATCAATCGGGTCGCGGTCGCGCCACCGAAAATGCCGTGAGCTGGGCGCTCGACGCCGGCTACCGGCATGTCGATACCGCGGCGATGTATGGCAACGAGACCGAGGTCGGAGCAGCGCTGAAGCGCGCCTTCGCCGCCGGATCGGTGCGGCGCGAAGAGGTCTTCGTCACGACGAAGCTGTGGAACAGCGATCACGGCTATGACCAGGCCTTGCGCGCCTTTGATGCGAGCCACCGCCGGCTCGGATTGGATCAGGTCGACCTTTTTCTGCTTCACTGGCCGGTACCGCAACGCCGCCTGCACTCCTGGCGCGCGCTCGAGCGCATCCTCGGCGAAGGTCGCTGCCGCGCGATCGGCGTCAGCAACTTCATGGTCCCCCATCTCGAAGAGCTGCTGAGCCACGCCAAGGTTCCGCCGGCGGTCAATCAGATCGAACTTCACCCGTGGTGCCAGCAGCGCGATGTCGTTGCCTTCTGCAACGCCCATGACATCGCCGTCGTCGCCTATAGCCCGCTGACCAAGGGCATGAAGCTGAGCGATCGAGGTCTCGCCGCCATCGCGCGGGAGGCGCGGCGCACCCCCGCACAGATCCTTTTGCGCTGGTCCCTGCAAAAGGGCTTCGTGACGATCCCTAAATCGGTGAAGAAAGAGCGGATCATCGAGAACGCCGCGATTTTCGATTTCTCGCTCGGCGCCGAGCCGATGGCGCGGCTCGACAACCTCAACCAGGAGCATCACGTCACCTGGGACCCGCGCTCGGAGTCCTGATCGCATCGGCCGATGAAAGGACGGGCCCGGCTGCTCAGCGTGCCGCGCCGAGTGTCGCGAACACGTCCGGCCCCGCCGGCAAGCGCTCGATATGCTGGCGATGCCAGAGCGCGTAGAAGAGCAGCGTCCAGGCGGCAAAGCCGGCATGTCGTGCATCGGCTTCGCGGAACAGCTTCTCCACCGCTTGCGGCAGGCAGATCTCGCGCACTCCCGCCTGGTGCGCCACCAGCGGCCCGAGCTGCGCGCCGCGGCGTGCGATCCAGGCCCCCACCGGCACGGTGAAGCCGCGCTTCTTGGCCAAGGGCGCCGCCGCCGGCACATGCTCGCCGAGCCAGCGCCGCAGCAGCCATTTGCCCGTGTTGCGCCTCACTTTGAGATCGTCCGGCAGGCGAAAGGCAAAAGCCGCGACGAGCGGGTCGAGGAACGGCGTTCGCCCTTCGACGCTGTGCGCCATCAGGCAGCGGTCGAGCTTCCCCAAGAGATCGTTCGGCAGCCAGTCGGCGCAATCCGTCGCCTGCGCCGTTTGCAGCCGCGTCCGCCCGCGCCCGGCGCCGCGCAGCTCGGCGGCGGCGATGCCGTCGCGCCAGCCGGCGAGGTCGCCGCGCAGCACGCCGAGCTTGTCGAGATTGCCGCGCCCGCGCAGCAGCTTGCCGCCCATCCACCACGGCCGCATGACGCTGCGATAGCGCCCATAGCCCGCGAACAGCTCGTCGCCGCCCTCGCCGGAGAGGATCACCTTGAGCCCAGCGGCGCGCGCCGCGCCGGCGAGCTTGTAGGTCGGCAGGATCGCGTAATCGGCGGCAGGATCGTCCATGGTGCGCGCGATCTCCGGCAGCAGCCGCCAGAAATCCGCTTCGCGGAACTCGATCTCGACATGCTCGGCGCCGAGCGACTGCGCGACCGCGCGCGCGAGCTCGCGCTCATCGGCGACCTTGCCGCTGGTGAAGCCGACGGTGAACGCCTTCACCGGGCGCTCGTTGAGCCGCGCCATCATGGCGAGGACGGCCGAGGAATCGATGCCGCCGGAGAGGAACATGCCGTAAGGCACGTCGGAGCGCTGATGCAGCAGCACGGAATCCGCGAAGACGCGGTCGAACTCGCGCAACGCCTGCGCCTCCTCGATCGGCAGCGGCGGCTCGGCCGGCAGCGGCTCGCGCCGCCGCCGCTCGACGACGCGGCCGCGCGCCACCACCACGGTCTCGCCCGGCAGCACGCGTTGAATGCCGGCGAAAATCGTTTCGCGGCCGGTGGTGAATTGCAGCTGCAGCAGCTCGTTGCGCACCTGCCGCACGAGCTGCGCCGGCACCAGCCCGCCGGCGATCAGCGCTTGCGGCTCCGAAGCGAAAGCGAAGCCCAGCGCCGTCTCGACGTAGTAGAGCGGCTTGATGCCGAAGGGATCGCGCGCCAGCACCAGGCGGCCCGCCGCCGGATCGTGCAGCGCCAGCGCATACATGCCGCGCAGGCGTTCGGTGAAGTCGAGCCCATGCTTGCGGTAGAGATGGAGCGGCGGCTCGCAATCGGATCCCGTCGAGAAGGCGGCGCCGGCCAGCTCGGCGCGCAGCTCGATATAGTTGTAGATCTCGCCGTTCGCCATCAGCGCCGCGCCGCCGGGCTCGTAAAGCGGCTGGTCGCCGGTGGCGAGGTCGATGATGGCGAGCCGTGTCTGCACCATGCCGACATTGCCGGAGCGATAATGGCCGTTGCCGTCGGGGCCGCGATGCGCGAGCGCCGCCGACATCGCCTGGAGCGCGGCGGCCGGCGGCATCTCGCCATCGGCGGTCATGATGCCGGCAATGCCGCACATCAGCGCGCCACCCGCTCGAGAAAGTCGCGGTAGAGCGCCACCACCCGCGTCTCGGAGAATTCCGCGTCATAGGCGGCGCGGCCCGCGGCGGTAAGGCGCGCCGCCAGCGCCTTGTCCTGCGCAAGCCGGCGCATGGCCGCGGCGAGCGCGCGCGCGTCGTCCACGGGAACCAAAACGCCCGTCTCGTCATCGGTGATCAGCGCGCCCGGACCCTCGCTCGCCGTCGCCGCGACCGCCACGCCCGCCGCCCAGGCTTCGATGACGACATTGCCAAGCGGCTCGCGCCGCGATGGCACGACGACGACATCCGCCGCCGCCATCAGCGCCGCCGTATCGTCGCGCCAGCCGAGAAAGCGTACGCGCTCGGTTA
>DATIYL010000187.1:0-21226 GCA_035517635.1 Allostellaceae bacterium
GTCGGGCGCCGCCCAGCGCGTGCCGATGCCGGGATAGGGGCAGTTGAAGAAGAAGAGCGCGGAGAGCCGCTCGGGATGCTGGCGCGCCAGGCTTTGCGCGACATAGGCGCCGACATCGTGGGCGACGATGCCGGCGCGAGCGAGGCCGAGCCCGTCGAGCAGCGCCAGCATATCCGCGGCATGGACATCGGCGCCCGCTTCGGCGGAAGGCCCGCGCGCCGGCTTGTCGCTGTCGCCGAAGCCGCGCAGGTCCGGCGCGATGACGTCGAAGTCGCGCGCCAGATCGGGGATGCATTTGCGCCAGACGCGGCAGAATTCCGGCCAACCGTGCAACAGCAGCAGCGGCGTGCCGCTGCCTTCGCGCCAGTAATGGATGCGGATGCCGTTCGCCGTGATGAAGCGCGAGGTGAAGCTGGTCATGGCCGACTCCCATCAAGCGCAAGGTCTTGCGGCTTCTCACAAGGCGGCAAAGACGCGCAGCAACTTGAGTGCGGCGCAGGCCGCGCCAAAGCCGTTGTCGATGTTCACCGCGACAACGCCCGGCGCACAGGAGGCCAGCGCGCTGTGCAAGGCCGTCATGCCGCCGGCCGCAACGCCGTAGCCGACCGAGGTCGGCACGGCGATCACCAGCCCCGGCACCAGGCCGGCGACGACGCTGAACAGCGCCCCCTCCATCCCGGCGGCGACGATCACCACACGCCAGGCGGCGATCTCATCGGCGCGATCGAGCAGCCGCCACAGCCCGGCGACGCCGACATCGCCGATGAGCGGCGACGCTACGCCATTGAACGCCAGGGCACGTTGCGCCTCGACGGCGACGGGCATGTCGGACGTGCCGGCGCAGACGATGCCGACCCCCGCCGGCGCCGCCTTCGCCAGGCCATGGTCAAGCACGGCAGTCCGCGAGAGCGGATCGAAGTCGAGCCGGCGTTGCGCCACGGCATCCAGCTCGGCAAAACGGCTGGCGTCGAGCTTGGTGAAAAACAAGGATTGTCGACGCTCCTCCGCCAGCGCCAGGATCCGGCCGATCTGCGCCGCCGTCTTGCCCGCGCAATAGACCGCTTCGGCGACACCGACGCGGGATCGGCGCTCCCAATCCGGCGTAATTCCCGGCTCAGCCACGCGAGGTCTCGCGCAGGAAGGCGCTGCCTCGGCGATAGGGGGCATAGCCGAGGAAGGCGCGGCCCGATCCCGCAATGAGCGCTTCGACCGCCGCGCGCGTGGCGGCGCCTGGCGGCGCGTTGAGCCGTTCCAGCGCGTCGCCGCCGAGCTCGAGCCGCACGCCCCGTGGCGTAATGCGGCAGCGCACATCGGCCGCCCCAAGCGCCGCGCGCAGGCGCCGCTCGACCTCGTCGGCAAGTGCCAGATCATCGGGATCGATGCCGATGCCGGTCTCGATGCGGCTGGCAAGACATGGCGCCGCGGGCAGCTCCGCCACATCATCGAGACCGAGCGCGTGGGCAAGCACGCGAATGTCGGATTTGGCCATTCCCGCCTCGACGAACGGGTGGCGCACGCCGTGCTCGGCCGCCGCCTTCAATCCGGGGCGATAGTCGCCGAGATCGTCGGTGTTGGTTCCCGACAGGACGACGCCCGCGAAGCTGCCGGCAATCCGGCGATAGAGATTGCTCTTGCAGAAATAGCAGCGATCGACGGGATTGGCACGGTAGCGCGGATCAGCAAACTCGCCGGCGTCGATGAGCGCCAGTGCCCAGCCATGGCGCTCCGCATGCGCGCGCACCCGTACCGTAGCCTCAGCCGGCACTGCCGGCGAGACGGCGTGAACCATCTGCGACCGCGATCCGTGGTGACGGTGGACGAGATGCGCCAGGGTCATACTGTCGACGCCGCCGCTGACCGCGACCGCGACGCGGTCGAGCGTTGCGAACAGCTGCCCCAGGATGTGCTCCGACGACGTCACGGCGCACGCTCCGTCGCACGCAAGGCACGGCCCACGGCCGAGCGGCGCGCGCGCCTCCGGCCGATGGCACCACCCGCCCGTGATGCAACGTCATCGGCCTCGGCCTTGCCGGTTCGCCGCCCTGGACGATCCGCCAGCTTTACGCGGACCGGGCCGTTCTCATCTTCGACCACGACGGTCTGGCGCGCCAACACCGCACGCTCCTCGTGCCGCAGTCTGAGGCCAAGCGTCGCGGTTTCTTCGAAGACGGCGCCGACCACCTCATCGCGATGGGCGGGGTCAGCCATCACACGCACCGCCTGCAGCCAACGCCCCTTCTTGCCGATGCCGGCGAAGGTAACGACGTCGCGAACGCCCGGCATGGCCCGCAGTTGTTCCAATCCCGTCGCCAGATCCTCGGGCGATTGATCATCGATGTCGAACTCGATGACAAGGACCCTATCGCCGATCGGTTCCGCGGTGGCGAAGCCGAGGACGCGCAGCACATTGGGAACCCCCGGCAGGTCCCGGCTGCCGGCACCCATGCCGCTCGCCGACAATGTTCCCGGAGGCCCGTCTGCGACGCCGCTCGGCGCGAGGTACCGTAGGATCGCCGCACCCGTGGGCGTCACTCTCTCGCCGGGCGCACCGTCATCGGCGCGGAACGCGAAACCCGCGAGCAGGTAGGCGGCGGCGGGGGCCGGGACCGGCAAGAGCCCGTGCGCCGAACGCACCGTGCCGCTGCCGAGCGGCAGCGGGCGGCACTGCCAGCGCGCCTCGGCCAAGAGGTCGATAATAGCGGCGGCGCCGATGATATCGGCCTGTGTGTCCCAATCCGCCAGCTCGTGAAAATGCACGCTTTCGATCGGCACGCGATGCACTGCCGCCTCGGCCTCCGCCAGTAGGGCCAGAATGGCTTGAGCGTGATCGCGAACCGATGGCGAGAGCGGCGCTTCCGCGAACCTGCGGCGCAGATCGGGGTAGGCGCCGCTGGGCACGGCCGCGTTTCCTTCGAAGACAAAGCCTGCTGCCGCAAGGCCGCCGCTGCGGCGCTGAACGAGCGAGACTTTGCAGCCCCGCGGCAGGCCGCTGTCGCCGATTGCACGCAGCACCGGCGCGGCAAGATCCGGATAAGCGTCGAGCACCGCGGCGATGAACATATCGCCACTCACGCCGCCAAGGGGATCGAGAACGACCAGCGACGGAAGCGGGGCCGCGCTCATTCATGCCGCCACGTATTTGGGAATGACGTACGGCCCCTCCGGGATGAAGGCCGCCGCTCCGTCGCCCCCGGCGGCGACCGCGTCGCGGATAGCGGCATCGAGGTCGCTCACCATCTCAACGCCGGTGAGCGCGCGATCCTCCTGCGGCAGGCTGCCTGAATAAAGCTGCACCCGCCCGACCCGCATGGGTTTCAGCTGCATCTCGGTCTGCCATTCGTCGATGTCGGCGAGCGCCTTGGGCAGGATGCTGCGCAGGAACCCGTCTGGGCCCATCTCGACGAGACGGCGCTGCGCCGCGCGAAATTCTCTCGACCCGAGCCCCTCGGAACAATCGGACGCAACAATGAGCGTGCCGCCGGGTTCCAGGATGTCGATCGGCGTCACCATGCCCTTGATCGTCTGATAATAGGTCCGGTCGAGCGGAAAGCCCGCGGCCGAGGTGACGATGGTTTTGAATCGGCGCGGTACCGGCACCTGAATCCAGTTCTCGACGAAGCGCACA
The DNA here is from genome assembly GCA_035517635.1 of Allostellaceae bacterium. Taxonomy (GTDB): domain Bacteria; phylum Pseudomonadota; class Alphaproteobacteria; order ATCC43930; family CGMCC-115725; genus DAHUYF01. The sequence goes on from DATIYL010000187.1 coordinate 3,626, forward strand.
GCGGCCGCATGGCTTGCGATGACCTCGCCATAAGAGACGAAGATCAGCTCGCGCTCTTCGTTGATGACCACGTTGAGCGACATGACGTCGCCCAGCAAGCGCACAATCTCGAGCTGCTCCTCGTGCAGGGGATTGCCGGCGAGATTACACGACATCGAGGCGGGGTTCTCCATGAACGCCGCGGAGTGGAAGGTTCGGATCGTGTCGGCATGAGCCACTCCGGGCGCGACCACCTTACGCCCGCCGGAGTACCCCGCCATGAAGTGCGGCTCGACCAGGCCGGTAGCAATGCGAATATCGGCCTCGACAAAGCGGCGGTCGAGTTTGATCGGCACGCCTCTTCCCTTGGTGCGACCGAGATCGACATGCGCGTCGTCGTCCCGTGCGAAATGATTGACGACCCGGAACTTATCGAGCACCCAGGGATCGCCGACAACCCGCGCGAGTTCATCGCCCTCATTGGGCCGGTGCAGCCCCGTGGCGACCAGCACCGTGATCGCCTCGGCCGCAACGCCGGCGCCCAGGAGCTGTTCGATCACCGGGCGCAGGAACAGATGGTTGGGTACCGGGCGCGTGATGTCGCAGATCAGGATGCAGGCGCTGCGCTTGCCCTTCGCATGCGCCGCGAGCGACGGTGCGCCGATCGGCCGGGCCAGGGCGTCGGCGATTGCTGAGCGGGGGTCGGGCAGCGGCGCGCGCCCCTCTTTGCGAATCAGTGTTTCGCGGCAGCCCGGCGGCACCGAGACCTTGATCGTCGCTTTGCCATACAGAAGCTCGACTTTCATGACGGCCTCCCGCAGCGGCGATGACCGGGCGCAGTATAGGGCAAGGGACGGCGCTCAGCGAGGGCTCGTCGATCTGCGGCTCCTTCCGCGTAGGCCTCGAGTTGCCCCTATCGCCAAGCCCGAGATCGCTCGCCCTCTCGGCGACCGCAATTGTCGCAAGCCTATCGGCGGCAGCATCGTCGGGTATACTCGGGGGAGCGGGAAATGCGGGGCTGGTCATGACAGGTCCCTTCGACAGCGGCAGTCTTCCCTCCGGTGTTCGGTCGCGCTTCGTGAATGGCGTGAACGGTCTCCGGATGCATATCCTGGAAGCTGGCTTCGAGCCGCCCGGCCGACCCTGTGTCCTGTTGCTTCACGGCTTCCCGGAGCTCGCCTACTCCTGGAGAAAGGTGATGGCGCCCCTGGCGTCCGCCGCGTTCCATGTCGTGGCACCCGACCAGAGAGGCTATGGCCGCACGACCGGCTGGGACGGCGACTACGACGGCGATCTCGGGTCGTTCAGGCTTTTGAATCTGGTGAGAGATGTCCTGGGCCTCGTTTTCGCGCTCGGGTGCCGTCGCGTAGCGGCTGTGGTGGGACACGATTTCGGCTCTCCGGTGGCCGCTTGGTGCGCGCTCGTGCGGCCCGACGTGTTCCGCTCTGTCGCGCTGATGAGCGCGCCATTCCCGGGTCCGCCGGCCTTGCCTTGGAATACGGCGAGCGACGTTGCGCAGACCGCCGCCGAGGCGCGTTCGCGCGAACCCGATATCCATGCGGCTCTCGCCGCGCTGAACCCGCCGCGCAAGCACTACCAATGGTACTATTCGACGCGTGAGGCCAATGCCGACATGCGCGATTGCCCACAAGGCGTCCATGCCTTCCTGCACGCCTATTATCACTACAAGAGCGCCGATTGGCCCGGCAACAAGCCCCACCCCCTAAGCGCGTGGAGCGCCGCCGAACTCGCAAAGATGCCGACCTACTACATCATGGATCTGGACAAGGGGATGGCCGAGACGGCGGCGGCGGAAATGCCGTCAGCCCAGGCGATCGCAGCATGCTCATGGCTTACCGAGGCGGAGCTCAGGGTCTACAGCGCCGAGTACGAGCGCACGGGCTTCCAAGGCGGCTTGCAATGGTACCGCTGCCGGACCGGCGGCAAATACGAGGCCGAGCTGCAGTTGTTCGCCGGTCGAGCCATCGAGGTACCGTCGCTTTTTGTCGCGGGGAAGAGTGATTGGGGCGTGTATCAGGTGCCCGGGACCTTGGAGCGCATGCAGCGCACCGCGTGCGCGCAGTTTCTTGGCTCTCATCTGGTCGACGGTGCCGGGCACTGGGTGCAGCAAGAACAACCGCAGAAAGTCAGTGACATTCTCGTCGGGTTCCTGCGACGGTAATTTACGCCAACTCGCCGAGCAGGGCCCTGGCCTGCTTGAGATCCATCGTGTCGAAGCCTTCCGTGAACCAGCCATAGATCGGGCTGAGAAGATCGCGGGCCTGCTGCCGTTTGCCTCGATCGCCCCACAGCCGCGCCATGCTCATCGCCGCGCGCAACTCATAGGCCTTCGCCTGCTGGCTGCGGGCGACGCGCATCGCTTCTTCGAGGGCGCTTTCGCTCTCCTCAATCCTGTTGAGCCCCAACAAGGCGATGCCTTCGACGCGATGCAGCTCCGCCTCCCACTGGCGGTGGCCCGTCTTCGCCACGGCGCTCAGCCCGTCTGTCGCCGAGCCGAGAGCCGCGTCATGCTCACCCTGGCCAGTCAGTGCTTCGGCCAGCTTGGCCAGGCCGTAGCATCGCACCCGTACCGCGCCGGGTCGGCCCAGGCCTTCGCGCAAACAAGCGACGGCCCCCTCGAGCGCTCCCTGCGCCATCAGTGCGGCACCCCGCAGGAGCTGTCGCTCCACGACGAAGCTAAGCCGTTGCTCGGCGGCGAGCGCCTCGGCCGCCTCGAGGCGTTGCAGGGCCAATTCCGGCGCGCCGCGATCCAGGAGGAGCATCGAGTTGTACTGCAAGGCGAGTGCAACGCTGAATGGGTGAGCGTTCCGCTCGGCCAACACGAAGGCTTCGTTGCCGATCGCCAAGGCCTTATCGGGATACCCGAGCAGCCAATGGATCTGCGCGCCGAAGTAGCGAGCGCACATGCCCGGGTCGTGCCCGCCATAGAGCTGGTGGTGGCGGCGGTGTCGCTCGGGATCATAGAGCCGGCGACCCGCCTCGCTGTGCTCGCGCGCGACCGTGGGCTCGCCAGAGAACAAGCCGGTCGCCCAGGCGCTATGGTGCGCCTGCAGACGCAATTCGTCGTCCGCGTTGTGAGCGGTCAGCTGCTGCAGTTGGTTCGACAATCTGCGGCATTCGGGGATTCTGCTGGCGCCGTTGGCGGATTGCCAAAGACCATAGGTTGCCATGAAGAGCTGGTGCGGATCGTGCCGCCGCTCGGCCAGCTCGGAGGCGCGCGTATAGGCCTGGGCTGCCTCGGCAGCCTGGAACCCCTCGGTGGTGAACAGCGACAGCCCCCGGGCCAATTGCAGTTCGACCTCTCGTCGGTCACGCGCCGGACCCTCGGGCAATGCCGCCAATGTTGCGAGGCCGCGCTCGAAATGGCGGATCGCTTCAAGATGCGCCAAGCGCGCCGCGGCAAGTCGGCCGGCCCTGAGCCATTCATCGATTGCACGCTCGGTATTGCCGGCGGCGGCCAAATGATGCGCGAGCAGTTCGGGTTGGCGCTCGACACGATCAGCGAAATTCTGCTCAAGCACCGCCGCGACCCGGGCGTGCAGCTCCTGCCGCCGTCCGCGCAGCAGCGTGCCATAGGCGGCGTCCTGCACCAGCGCATGCTTGAAGAGGTAGGAGGAATGCGGCGGGGCGCCGCGGCAAAAGAGCAATCCCGCGTCGCTGAGCTGACCCAACGCCGCTTGCAGATCCCTCTCATCGCGCTGCGCCACCGGCGCGATCACTTCATAGGCAAACTCGCGGCCGAGCACCGCGCCAATTTGGGCGATCTCCTTGGGCTCCGGCCCGAGCCGGTCCAAGCGTGCCAACAATGACGCATGCAATGTCGCCGGCACCGACCGCGCGGCAAGCGACGTCGTCGCCAGTACCGCGGCAACCCGGTTTCCCTGCCCCGCGCTTTCCACGACCGCTTTGGTCAGCTCCTCGACGAAGAGCGGCACGCCGTCAGTGCGCTCGACGATCTCCGCGACAATATCGGCGCTGAGCGCGGCATCGCCGGCGAGGTTTAGCGCCAGCGCCGCGCCATCGCGTTCGCCGAGCCGATTGAGCGCCAAGCTCGTGACGTGGGAGCGGCCCACCCAGGGCGGATCGAACTCGGGACGAAAGGTGATTGCCAGCAGCACCGGGAGTCGTCGCACCCGGTCGACCGTCAGATCCAGCAGCTCGCGCGAGGTTGGGTCGATCCAGTGGGCGTCCTCGAATAGGATCAGTACGGGTCGGCGCCGCGCTTCGGATTGGAGCTGGCTCAGCAGTGCCTCGAAGAGCTTTTCCCGTCTGCGCTGCGGGCTGAGGTTGAGGTCCGCGGCAGAACTCGGCAACGACAGCAGCTCGCGCAACAGCGCGATATCGCCGTCATCCCGCGTCCCCGGCACGAGCAGCGACCCTAGTTTGTGGAGCTTGACGTCGACCGTGTCGTCGCGGGCGAACCCGGCCGCGCGCTCGAGCTGGACGATGAATGGATAAAGCGCGCTGTCCTGGTAGTGCGGCAAGCAGAAATAGCGCAGGCGCGTGTGCGGTTCGGATCGGATGTGCCCGGAAAGCGCGGCGGTGAGCCGCGACTTGCCGATGCCGGGCTCACCGGAAATCAGCACCACCCGCCCTTCGCCCGTCCTAGCCTGCTCCCAGCGACGCAGGAGCAGCTCGACTTCCTCGTCGCGCCCGACCAGCGGCGTCGCCCCGGAACGCAGGGCCTCGAACCGGCTGACCTCACCGCTTTCGCCCGACACGCGCCAGGCGTGTTGCGGCTCGGCGAGGCCGGCAAGTTGCTGCGGGCCAAGGGGCTCCAGCTCGAACAGCTCGCCGATCTGTTGCCGTGTGCTGGCGGCGATGACGAGACTGGCTGGCGCAGCAAGCGCTTGCAGCCGCGCTGCGAGATTGGGCGTCTCGCCCACCACCGATTGTTCCTGCGCTGAGCCCTCGCCGAGGAGATCGCCGACGACCACCAGCCCGGTGGCGATCCCGACGCGGGCTTGGAGCTTGGCGGATCCGAGGTCGAGGCCGCCGACGGCGTCAATCGAGGCCAATCCGGCCCGGACTGCCCGCTCGGCGTCGTCCTCATGTGCCTGGGGATAGCCGAAATAAATGAGCACACCGTCGCCCATGTATTTGGCGACGAAACCGCCGAAAGGCCGCACCGTCTCTGCGACGCATTTCTGATAGGCCCCGATGACCTCACGGAGGTCTTCGGGGTCCATCCGCGCCGACAGCGCCGTTGAACCGACCAGGTCGGAGAACATGACGGTGACCTGCCGGCGCTCGGCATGAGACGGCGCGTTTGCTGCCGATGGCGCCGCGGCGGAGTCCGATGTCGCCCCGGCGTCAGCGCGTAGCGCTGCGATGGCGTCGAGCAGCTTGCGGCGATGCCCGACAATGCCGACGCCCAAATCCTTCAGGTCCTCCGCCGTCAGATTCGGCAGGACCGTTGCGTCGATTTCGTTCTCCCGGAACGCCGTCTCATATCGGTCGAGACCGAGGCCCCGGAGCCAACCGCCGAGGTCCATAATGGTATCCTGCATCCCCCGCCGTGCAATGATGGTCCTGGCGAAACACGCTGTCCAGGGCGTCGCTCTGCGCTATCCGGGATAGGGAGACAGGACTGTCCATTCAAAGCAGGCCCCAAATTTGGTTAGGCAAGCCGGTCAACGACACCTTGGAGATTGGAACATGGCGCTCAAGCGGATGGACAATGTCGGAATCGTCGTCGAAGACCTCGGAGGAACGATTGATTTCTTTCGCGAACTCGGCCTCGAGCTCGAAGGGCGGGCCACGATCGAAGGGGAATGGGCCGGACGTGTCACTGGACTGGGCGATCAGCGTGTCGAGATTGCCATGATGCGCACACCGGACGGCCACAGCCGGCTCGAGCTCTCCCGCTTCCTCACGCCGCCTGTCGTCGCAGATCACCGGAACGCGCCGGTCAACGCCCTCGGCTACCTCCGCGTCATGTTCGCCGTGGACGACATCGACGAGACGCTTGAAAGGCTCCGCACGCGCGGCGCGCAGCTCGTCGGCGAAGTCGTCCCGTATAAAGACGCGTATCGGCTCTGCTACATCCGTGGGCCTGAAGGGCTTCTCATCGGACTCGCCCAAGAACTCAGCTGAGCGCAATACGCCAGCAGCCTTACGCCTTCGGCGTGCCGCCCGGCCAAACCGGCGCCGTGGCGAGGTCGGGCCAGCCGATCGGCGCCTCGGACGCGCGGCGTGCGTCCGCTACCGGTGCCGCCGCGTCCCACCGCGCCGCGACATAGCGTTTGCCGGTCACCCCATCTGCTTCGCCGGAACACAACCACAGCAGTGGATACGTCATCTGTACCGGCGGGATCAGGTCTGTCCGTCTCAAGCCGGAACTCACCGGCACCATCGGCGTGTCGGCGGGACCGCCGGGCACGATGACATTGACGGTGACGCCCGTGCCGTCGAATTCCTTGGCGTGTCCGGCCGCCATGGCCTCGAGGCCGGCCTTGACCGGTCCATAGGGGTGGAACCGGCCGCGGAGCATCGTGTAGAAGCTGGTCGTGACGGTAATGATACGCCCCCATCCCGCGCGCTTCATCGCCGGCACGGCGGCGCGGGTGAGATACCAGGCGCCGGAGAAGTTCACCGCGACGAACCGGTCCCAAATCTCCGGCGTGATTTCCTCGATCGCAACCAGCTTGGTCATGTGATCATCGCGGATCGCGCCCATCCCGAGCGCGCCGTTGTTGATCAGAATATCGAGCGCGCCGAAGCGCGCGTGCACCGCATCGACGCATGCCGCACAGGAGCGGTGATCGGCGATGTCGAGAGGGCGCGTGGACAGGCCTTCGCCGAGCTTCTCGCTCGCCAGGGACGCGGCCAATTCCGTCAGCCGCGCATCGGCAACGTCGGTCGCCACCACGTTTGCGCCGGCACGCAAGAGCGCCCGCACCAGCTCCCGGCCGATCCCCCCGGCTGCGCCGGTCACGAGTGCCGCCCGTCCGTTCAGAGTTTGCATTGGGCTTGATCCTGCTAGGGAACCGCAACATCACCTCGGTCCAGGATCGGCATTTGGTTGGCCGCCGTCAACGAGGTCCCTTCGAGGAACGTTGAATCGCTGTCAGAACGTCGTCAGTATTGATTGACCCCAAGAGCACGGTGCAACCACAAGCAGCCCGACGGAGGAAGCAATGCTCACCGAAGCCGCCAGAAGATCGCCCCAGGCGCCCGAACAGCGCATCGCCCATGCTCGCCTCAGCGAGCCGGTGCTGGTCAAAGGACGGCGTGATTTCTTCACGTATCGCGACTTGGGCGTCGCAGCGGCGAGCGCCGGCACCATGCGCGCGCAGGTGATGGCGTCGAGCCAGGGGATGAGCCGACCGACCGGCTGGCACTATCACGAATGCGTCGGCCAGTTCATCTACATATTGAAGGGCTGGGTAGACCTGGAATTCGAGGACGGGCGAACACTTCGAGTTGACGAAGGGGACTCGCTTTTTATCCCCGGGTTCATGCGGCACAATGAAATCCGCACGTCGGAGACGATGGAAATCCTCGAGGTTTCCGTGCCCGGCGAGATGGGGACAACGGCGTGCGACCCGCCCGACGGGCGGAAGGCGTAGACAGAAACGACGGTAGCGCCGGCGATCGCGGCGCTGCGGCGTTAGCGCCTCACACCGCCGCCAGCGCCTGGTCGAGATCGGCGATCGGATCGGCGGCGTCCTCGAGCAGCAGCAGCGGCGCGCCGCTGCCTTCGCGCCAGTAATGGATGCGGAGGTGAAGCTGGTCATGGCGCCCTCCGATCAAATCCTTCTCCGCCCTTCAGGGCGGAGAAGGATTTAGGATGAGGTCGCTCGCTCTCTCGGCAACGGCCGTCGTGGCAGCGTTGATCATCGCCTGCGGTATTCCTGGCAGCACCGAAGCGTCAACAACCCGCAGGCCCGTGATACCCTTGACTCGCAAGCTGCCATCGACAACGGGCCCGATGCGGCATGTGCCGATGGGATGGTGGAACGAGTTGGCCGCGCGGCGGATGAAGTCGCGCTGGTCGGCGATGTTTGCCCAGTTTGAGCCGGGGTAGACCTCGTGCGCGCGCCAATCGGCAAAAGCGGCGGCCGCGCCGAGGTCGCGGGAGAGGCCCACGGCTTCCGCAAGCACATCGACATCAGCGGGCTCAGACAGGTAATTCGGGTCGATCAGAGCCGGGGCGCGCGGATCGCTGGAGGCGAGCGTCACGCTGCCTCGACTGCGCGGCCGCATCAAGCAAGGCACGAGGACATATGCCGGCGAAGCCAGCGGGCCCACGCTTGGCAAGACGAACGGCAAGGAAAGGCACATCACGAGAATGTCGGGACTCTCCTTTGGGTCGCGGTGCGGCACGTAGAGGACAGCATCAGCATGGTTGTAATGCGAGCGCGGCACCTCGCGCCGCGCCGCATACGCCACGCCGGCGAGCAGCAGATGATCTTCAAGATGCCGGCCGACATCGGGCAGATCCTCGTGAACGGGAATGCCGAGAGATCGAAGCTGGTCCGCGGGGCCGATACCCGACAACATCAGCAAGCGGGGTGAATCGATCGCACCCGCGCAGAGCAGGATTTCCCTGTCGGGCCGCACGAGACGTTCGGCGAGCCGAACGCCGATGCACCGTCCATTCCCGATCTCCAGGCCGAGCACCTCGGTGCCGACGAGCAGATCGACGTCCGCGCCCTGCAGGCTTGCGAGATAGGCCGTCGCGGCATCGTCCCGAACACGTCCCTTGATGCTGAGCTGGTTCCAGCCGACGCCCGTGGTCATCGCGCCTCCCAGATCGGGCGTCATCGCGAATCCGAGCTCTCGCGACGCGTCGATGAACGCTGACGCGACAGGATTGCGGTCCGTCACATCAGCGAGCGAGAGCACGTGCAGAGGACCATCGCCGCCGCGCCAAGCGTCGGCTCCGCCGGAAAAGGTCTCCGCGCGTTTGAAATAGGGCAGGAGGTCGGAAGAGCGCCACCCCTCGGGCCAGCGATCATAAGCTGCCGGATGACCTCGCTGATAGGCGAGCGCGTTGATGGCGCTCGAACCGCCCACCACTTTGCCGCGCGGATAGGGAACGATACGGCCGCCCAGCCCCGGCTGCGGGGTCGTCGCATAGCGCCAATCCACCGGACCGCCCTGAAGCTGAGGCCAGTCTGGCGGGTCGGCAATGGCGGCGAGCGTCGCCGGACCACCGGCCTCGATCAGGAGCACCCGTCGTCTTGCCTGGCCGAGACGATGCGCCAGTACGCAGCCGGCCGAGCCTGCACCGACAATGACGTAGTCGTAGGCGGGACGGAGCTGCTCGGGCGAAACGAGGATGCCGCGCCGATCGGGCGCAAGCTCGGCCATGCCACCTCACACCGCCGCCAGCGCCTGGTCGAAATCGGCGATCAGATCGGCCGCGTCCTCGAGCCCGACCGAGAGCCGCACCAGCCCGTCATCGATGCCGAGCGCGGCGCGCTCCTCGGGCTTCAAGCGGTGATGCGTCGTGGTCCCGGGATGGGTGATGAGGCTCTTGCCATCGCCGAGATTGTTCGAGATCTCGACGAGCTTCAGCGCGTTCTGAAAGCGGAAGGCGCCGGGCTTGCCGCCGCCGACCGAGAGCGCCAGCAACGTGCCGCCGCCGCTCATCTGCCGGCGCGCGAGCGCGTGCTGCGGATGGCTCTCGAGCCCGGGATAGAGCACGCGCTCGACCTTTTTGTGGCGCGCGAGAAAGCCGGCGATCTCGGCGGCCGCGCGGCTCTGCGCCTCGACGCGCAGCGGCAGGGTCTCGATGCCCTTGAGCAGCAGCCAGGCGTTGAACGGGCTGAGCGCCGGCCCGGTATGGCGCAGGAACGGCATCAGGCTGTCGCGCACGAAAGCCTCGCTGCCCAGCACGGCGCCGCCGAGGCTGCGGCCCTGGCCGTCGATATGCTTGGTGGCGGAATAGACGACGATGTCGGCGCCGAGCTGCAGCGGCCGCTGCAGCAGGGGGGTGGCGAAGACGTTGTCGACCACCAGCACGCCGCCGGCGCGGTGGGTGAGCTCCGCCACGGCGGCGAGATCGACGAGCTCGAGCGTCGGGTTGGACGGGCTCTCGCAAAACACCGCTTTCACCCCCGGCGCCAGCGCCTTCTTCCACGCGGCGAGATCGCGGCCGTCGACGAGCTCGGTCGTGACGCCATAGCGCGGCAGGATCTGGGTGATGATGTAGTTGCAGGAATTGAACAGCGCGCGCGAGGCGACGAGGCGGTCGCCGGCCTTCAGCTGCGAGGCGAGCGCGGCGAAGACCGCGGCCATGCCGCTCGCGGTGGCGCGACAGGCGGCGGCGCCTTCGAGGAGGCGGAGCCGCTCCTCGAACATCGCGACCGTGGGATTGGCGTAGCGCGAATAGACGAAACGCGAGCCGTCATTGGCGAAGGCGGCTTCGGCTTCCTCCGCCGTCCGGTAGACATAGCCCGAGCTCATATAGACGGCTTCGCAGGTCTCCATGAACTGGCTGCGCAGATGGCCGGCGCGCGCCATCACGGTGCGCGGGTGGAGGTTGGGGGGAAGCTCGCGGAAGGCGTCGGGCATGGTCCTCGCTCCTCAAACAGTCCGGTCAGGACACGAAAAACCCCGGCTCCGCGACGGGCCAGGGTTCCAGGAGGGACCTCCGACCTTTTAGCGGTTGGTTTTACGTGGCCGCAAGCCGGTCGGCTCAAATCACCACGGATATGACAAGCGGGTACTCCGCCGCGAGACCTATGTCAAGCCTTTCGCAGCTATTGGAGCGCGTCGTTGGGGCGGCAGACGCTGTACCAGATGCCGAGATGCGCGTCTTTCCACTTGGGATCGCTGCAGTTCTTCTGCATTTGCGCCGCCTCGCGCTGGTCCTTGGCGGGATCGATGCCGCTCTCGCTGCTGCCGCAGCCCGCCAGCAGCAGGAGCGCCAGGCCGAGCGCGACCCCTGACATCGTCTTCCGGGGAAACCGCCGGGCGGGCGCCGCGGTGGCGCCGTCTCGAGCGTCAGGAACTCTATATTCCACGGGTGGAATGCCTCAGTGGTCTCGGTAACGCGGTCGGATTATACCACAAAGCGCCTCGCCCGGTGTCGTCCCAAGGTGACGCGGGTGGCGAGAGCGGCGGTCATCCTGTAGGTTGCGCCGGCTGACGGAAGGGGGTCCAGCCATGTCGATCTTCGATCTCACCGGAAAGACCGCGATCATCACCGGCTCCTCCAAAGGCATCGGCCGGGCGATTGCCGAGCAGATGGCGCTGTTCGGCGCCAATGTCGTGGTGTCGAGCCGCAAGGCGCCGGCTTGCGAGGAGGTGGTTGCCGGCATCACGCGCGCCGGCGGCAAGGCGGTGGCCATCCCCGCCCATATCGGCGACAAGGCGGCGTTGCAGCACCTGGTCGACGGCACCATCAAGACGTTCGGCCGGATCGACATTCTCGTCTGCAACGCGGCGGTCAATCCCTATTACGGCCCGCTCGCCGGCATCAGCGACGAGGCCTTCGACCGCATCATGGACAGCAACATCCGCAGCAATCTCTGGCTCTGCAACATGGTGCTGCCCGGCATGGCGGAGCGCAAGGACGGCGCCGTCATCATCGTCTCCAGCATCGGCGGCTTGCGCGGCAGCACCATGCTCGGCGCCTATGCCATCTCCAAGGCCGCGGACATGCAGCTCGCGCGCAATCTCGCCGTCGAATGGGGCGCGCACAATATTCGCGTCAACGCCATCGCGCCCGGCCTGGTGCGCACGGATTTCGCGCGCGCGCTCTGGGAGAACAAGGAAGTGCTGGAGCAGACGCTGAAGCAGGCGCCGCTCGGCATGATCGGCGAGCCCGTCGACATCGCCGGCACGGCCATCCTGCTCGCCTCCAGCGCCGGCCGCTTCATCACCGGCCAGACCATAGTCGTCGACGGCGGGGTGACGATCGCGGGGAGGGGGTAAGAAGCCGTCAGCTATCAGCTCTCAGCCGTCAGCCGAGTTGTCAGTCGTCAGTTTTCAGTTGTCAGTTCAGTTGAGCCAACTGATCACTGACGACTGAAAACTGAAAACTCAGCTGAAAGCTGACGGCTGACGGCTGACAGCTCCTCAAGCTATCTCAAACAACCCCGCCGCGCCCATGCCGCCGCCGATGCACATGGTGACGACGGCGTATTTGGCGCCGCGGCGCTTGCCCTCGATGAGCGCGTGGCCGGTGAGGCGGGCGCCGCTCATGCCGTAGGGATGGCCGATCGAGATGGCGCCGCCATCGACGTTGAACTTCGCGGGATCGATGCCGAGCCGGTTGCGGCAATAGAGCGCCTGCACGGCGAAGGCCTCGTTGAGCTCCCAGATGTCGATATCGTCGATCTTGAGCCCGTGCCGCTGCAACAGCTTCGGCACGGCGAAGACCGGGCCGATGCCCATCTCGTCGGGCTCGCAGCCGGCGACCGCGAGACCGCGATAGATGCCGAGCGGCTCGAGGCCGCGCTTTTCCGCGAGCTTCGCCTCCATGACGACGCACGCCGAAGCGCCGTCGGAAAGCTGGCTCGCATTGCCCGCGGTGATGTAGCCACCCTCGCGCACCGGCTTCAGCGTCGCCAGACCGTCGCGGGTCGTTTCCGGCCGGTTGCCCTCGTCCTTGGCGAGGGTCACCTCCTCGGTCCAGGTCTTGCCGCTGTCCTTGTCGGCCATCAGCTTCACCGATTTCATCGGCGTGATCTCGGCATCGAAGCGCCCCGCCTTCTGTCCCGCGGCGGTGCGCTGCTGGCTCAGCAGCGCGAATTCGTCCTGCTGCTCGCGCGTCACCTGATAGCGCTGCGCGACGGTGTCGGCGGTCTCGATCATCGTCATGTAGATGTCGGGCTTGTGCTCGACCAGCCACTCATCGACGAAGCGATGCTTGTTCATGTTGTATTGGACGAGGCTGATGGATTCGAGGCCGCCGCCCACGGCGACATCGACGCCGTCCACCATGATGCGCTGCGCGGCGATGCTGATCGCCATGAGGCCGGAGCTGCAGAAGCGGTTGATCGTCTCGCCCGGTACGGTCACCGGCAGCCCGGCGCGGATCGCCGCGTCGCGCGCGATATTGTGGCCGGTGGCGCCTTCGGGATTGGCGCAGCCGATGATGACATCCTCGACCGCGCCCGGCTCGACCCCGGCGCGCTCGACCGCCTTGCCGATGACATGGCCGGCCAGCGTCGCGCCATGGGTGTTGTTGAAGGCGCCCCGCACCGCCTTGCCGATGGGCGTGCGCGCTGTCGAGACGATGACGGCTTCTCTCATGGACCTCTCCTCCGGATTTTGACGGGAGCCTTGCCCACACCCCCCGTTGTGTCAACCCTGCTCTGGACGCGGCGCCGTTGGCGGGGAAGAATAACGGGCCGGCCCGTCAAATGAAGGACCTTGCCGATGCGCCAGTTTGCCGATGTCGAGGAACTCAAGACCGCCATCGGCGAAGTCCTCGGCGAGAGCGAGTGGGTCACCGTGACCCAGGAGATGATCGACCGCTTCGCCGAAGCGACGGGCGATTTCCAATGGATCCATGTCGACCGCGAGCGCGCCAAGGCTTCGGCGTTCGGCACCACCATCGCCCATGGCTTCCTCACCTTGTCGCTGATCCCGCGGCTCCTCGACCGCGTCTATCACGTCGGCAAGGTCGCGGCGCGGCTCAATTACGGCTGCAACAAGGTGCGCTTCACCCAGCCGGTGCCGAGCGGCGGCCGCATCCGCGCGCAGATCCGCCTCGCCGATGTCGAGGAAACGCCCAAAGGCGTGCGCATCACCTCGGAAGCGACCCTAGCGCTCGAAGGCTCCGATCGCCCGGCCTGCGTCGCCGAACTCATCGCCGTGGTGATCCCGGAGACGGCTTAGCCCTCCGAACCAAAATGCCTGAGACAGCGCATCAGATTCGGCAGCGCCCCACCTCACCCCCCGCTGCGCGGGTCCCCCCTCTCCGCCCCTGAGGGGCGGAGAGGGATGGGGTGAGGTGGGGTCTGTCGGGTAGTCCCGATTGTCTAAAACACGCGTAAAATCCGCGGCGATTCTCCTCGCCAGCGGCGGCGGTGGGGGCCAGATTCCCTGCCATGGGTGACCCAGTCTCCATCGCGGTGTCCGGATTGACGGCGGCGAGCCTCAGGCTCGACGCGGCGGCGAGCAATATCGCCAACAGCCAGGACACGGCGCCGCTCTCGCCGCAGCCCGGCGACCCGCAGCCCTATCAACCGGTCGACGTGGTGCAGAAGCATGTCGCCGGCGGCGGCACCTTGGCGACGTTCGAGCCCGTGACCCCGGCGAGCAATGCCATCTACGACCCGGGCTCGCCCTTTGCCGACGCCAATGGCCAGGTCGCCGCGCCCAACACCGACCTGGCGCAGCAGCTCGTCAACACCAACATCGCCAACGCCTCCTACGACGCCAATCTCCAGGTGGTCGAGACGGCGCAGAAGATGCAGGGCTACCTCCTCAACATCTTCGCCTAAGCCCGTCACTCCTCGCCCGGCAGCGCGCTTTCGTGCCAATGGCCGATGAGCCGGCGCGCGAGCCAGCTCAGCACCGCGAAAATGCCGATGCCCGTCGCCGCCAGCAGCAGCAGCGCCGCGAAGAGCCGCGGCATCTGCAGGCGGTAGCCGGCTTCGAGAATGCGCGAGGCGAGCCCGGTATCGGCGCCGCCGGTGCCGGCGACGAACTCGGCCACCACCGCGCCGATGAGCGCGAGGCCGCCGCTGATGCGCACCCCGGTCAGGAAATAGGGCAGCGCCGAGGGCATGCGCAGGTAGCGCAAGGTCTGCCAGCGCGACGCGCCATAGAGCCGGAACAGGTCGACGAGGTTGCGGTCGGCGCTGTTGAGGCCGAGCGTCGTATTGGCGACCACCGGGAAGAACGCGACGATCCAGGCGCAGACCAGCAGCGACAGGAACACCTGGTCCTTGAGCCAGATGATGATGAGCGGCGCGATCGCGACGATCGGCGTCACCTGCAGGATGACGGCGTAGGGGAAGAGGCTGAGCTCGAGGAGGCGCGATTGGGCGAAGAGGATCGCCAGCGCGCCGCCGAGGATCACCGCCGCCGCGAGCGCCGCCAGCGTGATGCGCAAGGTCACCAGCAGCGAGCCCAGAAGGCTCGGCCCATCCTGCCACAGCGCCTCGGCAACGCGGATCGGCCCGGGCAGCACATAGGGCGGCAGCTGCTCGAGCCGCACCAGCGCCTCCCAGCCCAGCAGGAAGAGCAAGCCGACGGCGAGCGGCGCGCCGATGCGGAGGAGGCGCTCGCTCATGCCGCCGCCTCGCTGAGGACGCGCGAGACGCGCTGGCATTCCTCGACATAGCGCGGCGCGGTGCGCAGCGCGGCGTCGCGCGGATAGTCGAGCGCGATCGGCAGATCGGCGAGAAGGCGTCCCGGCCGCGGCGTCATGACGACGATGCGGCTCGAGAGGAACACCGATTCGAAGACGCTGTGCGTCACGAAGATCACTGTCCAGTGATGGCGCTGCCACAGCCGCAGCAGATCTTCGTTGAGGCGAAAGCGGGTCAGCTCGTCGAGCGCGGCGAAAGGCTCGTCGAGCAGGAGGAGGCGCGGCTCCGTCACCAGCGCGCGGGCGATCGAGACGCGCATGCGCATGCCCCCCGACAGCTCGCGCGGATAGGCCTTCTCGAAGCCCTCGAGGCCGAGCGAGGCGAGCGTCTCGGCAATCCGGCTGGCGACGGCGTCGCGCCCTTGCCCGGCCAGCCGCAGCGGCAGATAGACATTGTCCCACACCGAAGCCCAAGGCATCAGCGTCGGCTCCTGGAAGACGAAGCCGAGACGCCGCTCGACCCCGCTCTCGCCGTATTGGACGAGGCCCGCCGAAGGCGGCGCCAGCCCCGCGATGATGCGCAGCAGCGTGCTCTTGCCGCAGCCGGAGGGGCCGAGAATGCTGAGGAAGCTGCCCGGCGCCACCGCAAGGTCGATCCCGGCGAGCGCCAGGACGCCTTGGCGAAAGCGCTTCTCCACGCCCTTCAGCGCGACGATGGGCGTCTCAGTCATCTGGAGAAGAAGCGCTGCAATTCAACTTCGCGTCCTTCGACAGGCTCAGGATGAGGACGTTTCTTTATGGCCCTTGGAAGATGCCATTCTCGTCGCTCCTCATCCTGAGCCTGTCGAAGGACGCGGGATGGTTTTGCAGCCCTCTCTTCCGACATAGCGAGCGCGCGCCGCCCTACTTCTTCATGCCCACGCCCTTGTTGACGAAGGCGAGCGTATAGGCGCGGCGAGCGTCGAGCGTCTTGGGATAGAGACCCTGTTGCGCCATGACGTCGAAGAAGTCGCGCCAGCGCGCCTCGGTCATGGCGCCGATGCCGTGTGTCTTGGCGTCGCCGCTGTCGACGATCCCGGCTTCCTTCATGTGCGCCACGGCATAAGCGAGCACGGCGTCGGTCATCTCGGGATTGTCTTTCTTGATGAGCGCGTTCGCCGGCGCGGGATCGCCGTAGAGATAGCTGTACCAGCCCTCGATGCTGGCATTGACAAAGCGCTGCACCAGATCGGGCTTCTCGCGGGCGAGCTTCTCGGAGGTCTCGATGATCGAGCCGTAGCTGCTGTAGCCGGCATCGGCGAGGAGGAAGACGCGCGGCTTCTCGCCATGCTGCTCGATCAGGAAAGGCTCGCTCGTGACATAGCCCTGCTGGATCGCCTGCTTGTCGACCAGAAAGGGCGCGACGTTGAAGGTGTAAGGCCGGATCTGATCGTCGGTGTAGCCGAACTTCGCCTTCAAGAAGAGCCACCAGCCGACGCGCGTATCGGCGCCGATCATGATCGGCTTGCCCTTGAGCGCAGCCAGGCTGTCATTGCCGACACCCTGATGCGCGATCAGCACCGAAGGATCCTTCTGGAACATCGCGGCGACCGCGACCATCGGGATCTTCTCGTTGACGAAGTTGAGCGAGATGAAAGAGTTGGGCACCTCGTCGAAATCCAGTCGCCCGGCCGCCAGCAGCGCGGCCTGGTTCACCTGCGGCCCGCCCTGGCGCAAGGAAACGTCGAGCCCGTATTTTTTATAGAGGCCGGTCGCGATCGCCTGATAGTAGCCGCCATGCTCGGCCTCGGCCTTCCAATCGGTGCCGAGCGTGACCTTGTCCTCGGCATGGAGGGGCGTTGCGGCGGCGAGCAAAAGAGCGGCCGAGAGCGCGACGGCGTAGCGGTGCTGCATGGATCCTTCCCCCGATAATCCTTGGTCGTTCTAATCCACAACCCCTCCAAAGGAAACGCCCCTCACCCGGCGCTGCGCACCGGCCTGCCCTCGATGGGGTATTGCGGATCGTTGTAGCCGGGCGTCGAGGGATGGCCGGGGGTGACGAGCCGGTCGATCAAGGCCTCGTCCTCGGCGGTAAAGCGGCAGTCGAGAGCGCCCAGGTAATCCTGCCACTGCTCCTCGGTGCGCGGGCCGCCGATCACCGCGGTGACCAGGCGGTTGTTCAGCACCCATGCGACCGCGAATTGGCCGGCGGTCATGCCGCGCTTTTGCGCATAGGCCTTGATCTCCTGCGCAAGGCGCAGCGATTCCGGCCGCCATTCCGTCTCCAGCATCCGCTTGTCCTGGCGCCCGGCGCGGCTCTCCGCCGGCGGCGGCGCGTCGGCGCGGTATTTGCCGCTGAGCACGCCGCGCGCCATCGGGCTGTAGGGCACGACGCCGAGCCC
>DATIYL010000188.1:0-6878 GCA_035517635.1 Allostellaceae bacterium
CAGGCCCTGGGTTGCGTCGGGCTTCGGCCGCTCCAGGGCAGCCGTCTCTGCGAGATGAAGCGGCTCTACGTCCGCCCCGCCGGACGCCGGCTCGGCCTCGGCCAAGCCCTGGTCGCGGCGAGCGTTGCCAAGGCCACGGCGCTCGGTTACGCCGAGATGAAGCTCGACACACTGCCTTCGATGGGAGCGGCGACGGCGCTTTACCGCAAATTCGGTTTCGCCGAGATCGCTCCCTATTATCCGAGCCCCATCGCGGGCACGCTTTATCTCAGTCGCGCGCTGTCGCCGGCGCGCTGACGGCGCTCAGCGCGCGGGACCTGCCCCCTGCGGCGGACGGCCCACCGGGTCGGCGGTGATGTGGCTGCGCAGGCTCAGGGGGTTGCCGATCATGGCCATCGGCTCGAGCGACCCGCCGGTGCCGCGCAGCTGCACCGTGCCGTAGCCGAGAATCCGCCCGAGCAGGCTCTGGTCGACATCGACGCTCTCGACCTTGGCGCGATTCATCTCGATGGTATGGCGCGCGATGATGCCGCTTTTGTAGACGACGCGCTGATCGGTCACGGCGAGCTCGGTGCCCGCACGGCGGATCAGCGCAGCCAGCAGCAAAACCAGGCCGAACAGGGCGATAATCCCGGCTGCGAGCAGGAGCGGCGGTCCCATGTTGCCCGGCGCGTAGAACGAGCCGATGGCCAGCGCCAAGGCGGCGATCAGGACCAGGATCGCGCGGCCGAAGATCAGCCAGTGCAGCCCGGTCTCGTAGACGACCTGCTCCCCTGGCAGCAGGACCTTCCGCACATAGCTCATGGTTTTGCCACCTCCGGGTTGCGCTCCAGTCTAACGCCGGAGGGCGGGTCGCGGTGCCCCGCCCGGCGCAGGGCGGGGGCCCCGGCCTTGCAACCGGCCAGAGCTTTGCATATGTCTGCGCCAATCCGCTCAACCCAACCGGCAGAGCCCATGTCGACCGAGAAAAGAAGCTTCCAGGCGGAGGTCAGCCGCCTCCTCGACATCGTCGCCCACTCGCTTTACAGCGAGAAGCAGATCTTCCTGCGCGAGCTCATCTCCAACGCTTCCGATGCCTGCGACCGGCTGCGCTACCTCGCGCTGACCGAGCCCAAGCTCATTGCCGACGAGCCGGAGCTGCGCGTCGTGCTCGCGCCCGACAAGGCGCAGCGCCGGCTGGTCATCAGCGATAACGGCATCGGCATGAGCCATGACGAGCTGGTCGAGAATCTCGGCACCATCGCGCGCTCGGGCACGGCGCATTTCATGCAGCAGCTCTCCGGCGACCAGCGCAAGGACATGGCGCTGATCGGCCAGTTCGGCGTCGGCTTCTATTCCGCCTTCATGATCGCCGACAAGGTCGAGGTGCTGTCGCGCAAGGCGGGCGACGACAAGGCCTGGCTCTGGGTCTCGGACGGCAAGGGCGAGTTCACCGTCGAGCCCGCCGAGAAGCCGGGCCGCGGCACGGTCATCACCCTGCATCTGATGGCGGACGCGGCCGAGTATCTGGAGAAGCTGCGGCTGCAGCAGATCGTCAAGCACTATTCCGACCACATCGCCTTGCCGATCGTGCTCGTCGAGGACGGCAAGGAGGAGACGCTCAACACGGCTGCCGCTCTCTGGACGCGGTCCAAATCGGAGATCACCGAGGAGCAGTATCGCGAGTTCTATCACCACGCCGCGCACAGCTTCGACGAGCCCTGGCTCACCTTGCACAGCAAGGCCGAAGGCACGCTGCAATATACGACGCTGCTTTACGTGCCGGGCACGAAGCCCTTCGATCTGTTCGATCCGATGCGCAAGCCGCGCGCGCGCCTTTATGTCCGCCGCGTCTTCATCACCGATGACTGCCCGGAGCTGCTGCCCTCCTATCTCCGCTTCCTGCGCGGCATCGTCGACAGCGAGGATCTGCCGCTCAATGTCAGCCGCGAGATGCTGCAGCACAATCCGATGCTCGCCAAGATGCGCGGCCAGATCACCAAGCGGGTACTCTCCGAATTGGCGCGGAAGGCCAAGGATGCGCCCGAGGATTACGCGACATTCTGGGAGAATTTCGGCGCCGTGCTCAAGGAAGGCCTCTACGAGGATCACGAGCATCGCGACCAGCTGCTGCCGCTGCTGCGCTTCCGCAGCACCGCCGGCGACGGCCTCGTCTCGTTCGAGGCGTATGTCGGGCGGATGAAGCCGGGGCAGGAGGCGATCTACACCATCACCGGCGACAACCTCGATCTGCTGGCCAAGAGCCCGCAGCTCGAAGGCTATCGCGCCAAGGGCGTCGAGGTGCTGCTGCTCACCGATCCCATCGACGAGTTCTGGATGCCGGCGGTCGGCAGCGTCAAGGACCATCCGCTGAAATCGGTGACGCGCGGCGCCGCCGATCTCGCCAAGATCGCGGGCGAGGCGAAGGCGGAGGAGGAAGCGTCCGCCGCCCCCGAAGCGACGATCGCAAGTCTCATCGCGCTCTTCAAGCTGTCGCTCGGCGATGCCGTGAAGGATGTCCGCGTCTCGGCGCGGCTCACCGACAGTGCCGTGTGCCTCGTCGCCGATGAAGGCGATCTCGACATGCATCTGGAGCGGCTGCTGAAGCAGCATCGCCAGCTCGCCGAGGCGGCAAAGCGCATTCTCGAGATCAATCCGCGCCATCCGCTGATCGCGCGGCTCGCCGCCATGGTCGGCAAGGAAGGCGCGGCGGAGGACCTTGGCGATTTCGCTTGGCTGCTGCTCGATCAGGCACGCATTCTCGAAGGCGAGCAGCTCCCCGACCCCGCCGCCTTCGCCCGCCGCCTCGCC
The DNA here is from genome assembly GCA_035517635.1 of Allostellaceae bacterium. GTDB lineage: Bacteria > Pseudomonadota > Alphaproteobacteria > ATCC43930 > CGMCC-115725 > DAHUYF01. Next base: position 2,791 of record DATIYL010000188.1, read on the forward strand.
ACCGTGCTGGAAAAGGGGTTGGCGGCGTAGCTGGATCGCACACCCCACCTCACCCTCCCGCTACGCGGGTCCCTCCCTCTCCGCCCCTGAGGGGCGGAGAGGGGTAGGGTGAGGTGGGGCGTTTAGTGAGTGCCGGTGAAGCTTAACTCGTCGGCGCTTTCAGCACGGCGGCGCCGATGATGCGGCCGGCGCCGTTGCCCTGTTGCAGCAGCACGGCGACGCCGCCATCGCCGCCGACCTTGTCGGCGGGAACGGTGAGATCGAGCGCGGCGCCTTGCCAAGTGCCGAGCGAGCTCAAGCTCCGCACCACCTGGTAATCCTTGAGCGTCTGACCTTCGTTCTCGCCGCGCAGCACGCGCGTGCTGTGCTCGCCATCGAAGCCGACGAGCCAGAGCGTCGCCGGCTCCGCGGCCGTGCCGGCATCGACATGGACAGCAAGCGTGCCGTCGCCATTGCGCGCCAGCGTCACGCGCTGATGCGGCATCCGCTCATCTTCCGCCGCTTTGATCAGCCGCGCGACGGTGGTGCGTTCGGAGCCGACGCCCTCGGTCGTGCCGTTCACCACCATCTGCGGCGTGTAGACGTAGCGCATGTTGAGATGGCCGGCGTAAGCGTGCTGCCGCTGAGTGGCGAATTTGCTGGCGAAAGGATCGGTCCAGCCGATGTAGTTCCAGTAATCGACATGGAAGGCGAGCGCGAGAACGTCGGACCGCTGCGCCAGCTCGCCGAGATAAGCGTCGGCCGGCGGGCAGGAGCTGCAGCCTTGCGAGGTGAAGAGCTCGACCACCACCGGCGGCGCGTCGGTCGCGCGCGCAACGGGTGGGGATACGAGTGGCAGCGCGAGCAATAGGAGAATGAATGCTCGGCTTATCGTCCGTTCGTTGAGCATCCGATCATGATGGGGTGTGAGCCTCCGCCTTGCCAGTCATTCGCCATCACAATGGGGTGAATGCCCGAGCAGGGCGCTCACGCCGCCTTTACCATGTGTCGCAGCACGTATTGCAGAATGCCGCCATGGCGGAAGTATTCGAGCTCATCCAGCGTGTCGATGCGGCAGAGCAGGGGCACGGTGTCGACCTTGCCCGAGGCGCGATGGATGCGGCAGGTGAGATCGATGCGCGGCTTCAGACCCGAGGCGATGCCGATAATGTCGAAGCGCTCGCCGCCATCGAGCTTCAAGGTCTTGCGGTCGGTGCCGTCCTTGAATTGCAGCGGCAGCACGCCCATGCCGATGAGATTGGAGCGATGGATGCGCTCGAAGCTCTCGGTGATGACGGCGCGGACGCCGAGGAGCCGGGTGCCCTTGGCCGCCCAATCGCGCGACGAGCCGGTGCCGTATTCCTTGCCGGCGATGATGACCAGCGGCACGCCTTCCTTCTGATAGCGCATGGCGGCATCGTAGATCGGCATCACTTCGCCATCGGGCAGATGCTTGGTCATGCCGCCCTCGACCCCCGGCACCATCTCGTTGCGGATGCGGATATTGGCGAAGGTGCCGCGCATCATCACGTCATGATGGCCGCGGCGGGCGCCATAGGAGTTGAAGTCCGCGGGCCGCACCTGAAAGCCCATCAGATACTCGCCGGCCGGGCTGTCCTTCTTGATCGAGCCGGCGGGCGAGATGTGGTCGGTGGTGATGCTGTCGGCGAGGATGGCGAGCGGCCGCGCCAGGCTCACATCGCTGAGCGGCGCCGGCTCCTTCGGCATGTCGTCGAAATAGGGCGGATGGGCGATATAGGTCGAGCCCATATCCCAGGTGAAGGTCTCGCTCTTCGCCACCTTCACCTTTTGCCATTCCACCGGTCCCTGGAAGACATTGCCGTAGCGCCGGCGGAACATGTCGGGGGTGAGCGCCTTGCGGATGGTCTCCTGCACCTCGTCGTTCGAGGGCCAGATGTCGCGCAGATAGACCGGCTTGCCGTCGCTGCCCTCGCCCAGCGGCTCTTTGGCGAGATCGACGTTCATGTTGCCGGCGAGCGCATAGGCGACGACGAGCGGCGGCGACGCGAGATAGTTGGCGCGCACATAGGGATTGATGCGGCCTTCGAAATTGCGGTTGCCGGAGAGCACGGCGGCGACGACCAGATCGCCCTGCTCCACCGCCTCGGCGATGGGATCGGGCAGCGGCCCGGAATTGCCGATGCAGGTGGTGCAGCCATAGCCGACGAGGTTGAAGCCGAGCCCGTCGAGATCCTGCTGCAGGCCGGCGGCCGCGTAGTAATCGGAGACCACCTGGCTGCCCGGCGCCAATGAGGTCTTGACCCAGGGCTTCACCTTGAGGCCGCGCTGGAGCGCGTTCCGCGCCACAAGGCCGGCGGCGAGCATGACGCTGGGATTGGAGGTGTTGGTGCAGCTGGTGATGGCGGCGATGACCACGGCGCCGTCCTTCAGCGCGTAGTTGCTGCCGGCGACCGGCACCGAGCGGCTGAGATTGGCGCCGGCGGCAAGCTTCGGCAGCTCGGCGGCGAAGGATTTCGCCACGCCGGAAAGCGCGACGCGGTCCTGCGGCCGGCGCGGCCCGGCGAGGGACGGCTCGACCGTGCCGAGATCGAGCTCCAGCGTATCGGTGAAGACGGGATCGGGCGTCTTGTCGTCGCGCCAGAGCCCTTGCGCCTTGGCATAGGCCTCCACCAGCTTGACGCGTTTGGCATCGCGGCTGGTGAAGGTCAGGTAGTTGAGCGTCACCTGGTCGATCGGGAAATAGCCGCAGGTGGCGCCGTATTCGGGCGCCATATTGCCGATGGTAGCGCGGTCGGCGAGGGCGAGATGCGCGAGACCGGGCCCGTAGAACTCGACGAAGCGCCCGACCACGCCCTTCTTGCGCAGCATCTGCGTCACGGTCAGCACGAGATCGGTGGCGGTAGCGCCCTCTTTGAGCCGGCCCGACAGCTTGAAGCCGACTACTTCCGGCAGCACCATCGAAATCGGCTGACCCAGCATCGCCGCCTCGGCCTCGATGCCGCCGACGCCCCAGCCGAGCACGGCGAGCCCGTTCACCATGGTGGTGTGGCTGTCGGTGCCGACGAGCGTGTCGGGATAGGCCACCGTCCTGCCGGCCTCGTCGGTCGTCCACACCACCTGCGACAGATATTCGAGATTGACCTGGTGGCAGATGCCGGTGCCGGGCGGCACGACGCGGAAATTGTCGAAAGCCTCCTGGCCCCATTTCAGAAAGGCGTAGCGCTCGCCATTGCGCTCGAACTCGTGCTTGACGTTCTCGGCGAAAGCCTTGCCCGAGCCGAAGACGTCGACCATGACGGAATGGTCGATGACGAGATCGACCGGCGACAGCGGGTTGATGCGCTTGGGATCGCCGCCGAGCTTCGCCATCGCCTGGCGCATCGCCGCGAGATCGACGACGGCGGGAACGCCGGTGAAATCCTGCATCAGCACGCGCGCCGGGCGGAAGGCGATCTCGCGCTCGGAGTGGCGCGTCTTCAGCCATTCCGCCACCGCCTTGATGTCGTCGGGGGTGACGGTGCGGCCATTCTCGAGCCGCACCAGATTCTCGAGCAGCACCTTCATCGAGAAGGGAAGCCGCGACACATCGCCGAGCCCTGCCGCCTGCGCCGCCGCTTCGAGGCTGAAATAATCGTATTCCTTGCCATCGACCTTGAGCGTGCGGCGGGCTTTCAATGAATCATGACCGGTGACGGACATGGGATGGCTCCTGGAGGGCGGGGGCGGGCGGGTTTTGCCTGCTGCTACAGCTTCTGGCGGCGGAGATCAAGTGAGCCCGGCGGCAAACGCTATTGTTCTCCGACGGGGCGGCTGGCGCGCTGCGGCGCCCTTCAAGCATGCGCTCCGCTCACCCAAGCCGAGACACTGGACGCCCGCTCTCAAGCTTGAATTGATCGGGGAGCACCGGCTGACTGGGGCTGCACTTCTACCGTGCGTCCTTCGACAGGCGCCCTGCGGGCACAAGCTCAGGATGAGGTAGAACTTTGATGGCACAAAGAAAATCGCCTCATCCTGAGAGCCTGACAGTAAATCGAAAGAAGCGAGCGGGCTTCTCGGTTGCAGCGCGGTTGATCTGCCTTTTTGACGCCAGAGCCGTTCGCCTGGCGGCACAGGGCTCAGACCGGCCG
>DATIYL010000189.1:0-12339 GCA_035517635.1 Allostellaceae bacterium
CGTAATAGACGTCGGGATGGCCCGGGACGTGATGCGCTCGCTTGTCGTGCTGCTGAAGCTCGCCGAAGAGCCTTGCCGCGGCCTTGAACTGGTCCGGCGTGAAGTGCTGATCGCGCATCACCAGCACGTGACGCTCGGCGAAGGCGGCGCTGAGCATGGCGCGGGTCGCATCATCGACGGGCTTGGTGAAGTCGATGCCCGTGACTTCGGCGCCGGTATGGTCGGTCAACGGCGCGACGGTCGAGGACGGCATGGGCTGATTCCTCCCTAGGGCGCTTTTGCCTGAACGCTATCCCCGGCGGGCCGGGAGGGTCAAGTTCGCGTCCAATCAATGGCGGGAGGCAGCCAACGGCGCGTGCTCTCCGCCGGGCATGGCGTTAGAGTGAGGCGATGGCCAGTGCCCTCGAGCACGTCTCCTGGGAGACCTGCCTGGTCGAGCCGCGTCCCGACCGGGCGCTGGAATCCTATGCGCGGCGCAGGATGGGCGTACCGGTTCCGTCCCTCCGCTACTTCGCTTCGGTCCCGTGGCTGGCGCGAGCGGTGGTCGATCTGCACCCCGAGCTCGGGCTGCTGATGCATCTCGAACAGACCGTGGCAGACGCCCTGACCCTCATCGTAAGCCAGGAGAATTCGTGCCGCTTCTGCTACGCGGTCATGCGGATGATGCTGCGAGCGCAGGGAATGAGCGATGCCCGCATCGAGCGGGTGGAGCAGCATCTGAGCCGCGCCAATGATCTCGCGCCACGAACCGCGGCGAGCATCGCCTTCGGGCGAAGCCAGTCGCGTGTCGGTCCTGGCGGTGCGCGGGATGCCCGGCAGGCGCTCCGCGCCGCCGGCATCGGCGAGGACGAGATGAGGGAGATAGCGTTCGTCGTCGCCAGCACGGATTTCCTCAACCGCGTCCATACGATCCCGGCGATCCCCTCGCGCTCGCTGGAACGCATGCCCGATCAGCTTCCCGTGCGCCTGCTCCGGCCCTTGATCAATCACATCCTGCAAAAGCATCGGTTCCGTGGCCGGGCGACCCCGCTCGAACGCGCGCCGCTTTATCCCTATGCCCGCCTCGTCGGCGCCTATGCCGGCTCGCCGATCGCGCCGGCGCTCGGACAGACCATCGACGAGATGTGGGCCTCGCCCGTTCTCAGCCGGCGCTGCAAGCTGTTGATGCTCGCCGTCATCGCTCGCGGCCTCGGTTGCGAAGTTTGCGCGCTGGAGATCGGGGAGGCGCTGCAGCGCGAAGGTCTCGACACGCCGGCGCTTGCCCAGATCCTCACGCATCTCGACGCGCCCGAGCTGGATGACATCGAACGGTTGCTGGTCCGCTTCGCGCGCGAGACGATCTGGTACGAGCCGGCGGTGCTGCAGCGCCGCGCGCGCACCCTCAGCGCTCAGCTCAGCGGCCCCCAGCTTATCGAGGCTGCCGGCGTGGCATCGCTGGCGAACGGCCTCTGCCGCCTGGGCGCGATGGTGCTGGAGCATCCATGACCTGGACCGCCGCCCTGGTCGTCGCGCTCGTGTTCATCGCGGTTCTCGCCGGAGCACTCTGGCGCCAACGGCGCGACCAGGAGCGGCTCAAAGCACAGCTCGAAGCAGCGGCCGCGGACCTCGAGCAGCTGCAGAACGCCTGCTCCCGGTTGGCGCCGGCGGGAGTCGTGCAGCGCCTCATCGCGGATGGCATCGCGCTCGACGATGCTCCGGGGGCGGAGCGCAAGGTCGTGACCGCCATGTTCGTGGATCTCGTGGGCTTCACCCAGATGACCGAGCGGCTGGAGCCGGCGCTCCTGGTGCGCGTGGTCAACGGCTACTATCAGCGTGTGAGCGATGCCATCGAAGAGCATCGCGGCCAGGTCGGAAGCTTCGTCGGCGACGGCGTCGTCGCCTATTTCGGGGCGATCCAGCCCAATCCCTGGCAATGCGACGACGCCGTGCACGCTGCCCTCGCCATGCGGGCCGCGATCCGCGCCTACAATGCCGAGCTCGAGAGCGAGGGGCTGCCGCCGCTCGCCATCGGTATCGGCATCGACCGGGGCCCCGGCCTCGCCGGGCTTATGGGTTCGCGCGCGCGCAGAGAGTACGCCTTCATCGGACGGGCGGTGAACCTCGCCGCGCGCATACAAGGCCTGACGCGCATCCACGAGGTGGACATCCTGGTCACCGAGGCGTTGCGCGCCGAGCTCGACGCTGGCTTCGTGCTCGCGCCCATGCCCGCGGAACCGGTCAAGGGCTTCGCCGAGCCGGTGGTCACTTATGCCGTGCGCGGACGCTCCGAGTCCCGCCAGCACCGCGGCGAATAGTCAACCCTAGGCTCAAGCCAAAGCGGATCGGCGTCGAAAACGCGAATGGATGATCGTTGTCGTCCTCTGGTTGCGGGGGAATGTCCGTTTTAGGTCAAGCCTTGACGAAGCGCGTCGCCTGCTACGAGTCTGCGCGTGTGTATTGCCGACATTTGATACGCGAGCGCCGCACTTCCCGCTCTGACACGGAGCGGACATCGCCGCGGCGCTGCAGGAAATTCCCAACGAGACTGGGGAAGTACCCGATTTGCGGCGGCAGCCGCGGATGCGTGAATGGGAGCAGCCCGGTTTGGAGACGAAGCGGCGGCATCGTGATGCATTCCCGCGAAGCGGGCGCTGCCGGGCCGGAAGGGACGCGATGCGGATTCATGCGTGGTGTGTGAGCGCCGCGGCGGCACTGCTCCTCGCCGCGCCGCTGGGTGCATGCTCAAGCGACTCCTCATCCGACTCGGCAGCGTCCGGCGGGCGGGTAGAGGCGATTGCGCCAAGCAGCGTCGTCACGGAGGACGGGCCGAACATCGGTGCGCCGGCCGGCGGTCTCATGAGCAATGGCGCGGGGCCGGCCCAAGCGCGCCCTGGGACAGGGGCGCCGATGCCGGCGCCGGCCGGCCAAGCCGCGATGCCGGCGAGCACGGCCCCGCCGTTCCTCGCCAGCGACGCAGGGCGGCTGCAAGGCGAGCTTGATCAGATCAAGGGCCGCATCGCCAATCGCGGCACATCGCTCCAGCAGATCCGAGACGGCGTCGCCCGCGACGCCTCCGCTTATCAGGCCGCGACGAGCGCGGTCGCAACCGGTATTCAGAGCGGAAAGGCGACCGGCGATCCCGTGCTTCTCGGGCATTGGACTGACGCCCAAGCGGCCCTTGCGCGGATGGACGGCAGCATGGCCCAGCTCGTCGCGCTCTCGGTCCAAAGCTCGCAAGACGCCGCTTCCGCCGAGTATATCGCTGATTCGGCCAAACGTGCCGGCGCCCTCCAGGGGAGCGCGGCGGATCGACAGCGCCTGGCGGCGATCGCGGCCGATGCCGCCGCGACGGCGGAAGCGTCGCGAACGCAGAAGACGGCGATCGGCACCGAAATCGAAAAGCAGAGCGCGACTGTGACGCATGACCGCGCGGAATTGATGCGGCTCGCCTCCGCCATCGCTGGCGCGCCGGCGGGCAAGGGCCAGAGTTCCGCCGTGCCGCGCGCCGCCGCTGTAAAATCCGCGGCCGCGATCGCCAAGGCCGCGCCCGCGCATTCGGGCACGTCTGCGCCGCCCGCGTCGCCGCCAGGCGATCTCGACGGAAAGGCGCCGCTGGTGGTGATCCGCTTCGACCAGCCGAACGTCCCTTATGACGAGCCCGTCCGAAAAGCCGCCGCCTTGGCGCTCCAGCGCAAGCCCACCGCGATCTTCGACGTCGTCGCCTCGGCGCCGGCGGAAGGCGCGCCCGACGCCGTCGCCAGCGCCCGGGAGAAGTCAAAGGCCGACGCGGAAGGGGTCGTTCGCGCGCTCATGAGCGCCGGAGTGCCGTCGAATCAGCTCACTTTGACCCTCGCCACGCCGCAGACGGGGGCCGCTTCGGAAGTCCGCATTTTTGTGCGCTGATGCGGTTCAGTGTCGGCTCGCGACGCTGAACGAAAGCGATAGCATACCCACCGCGATGAGGCTGACGGCCCACACCGCATCGAGATTGAACCAGCTGCGCGACAGGAATTTGAGACCGAGATAGCGGTAGACGAGCCACGCCAGGCACCCGCCGGCGGCGATCATCGCAACGGAGTGGACGAGGGCGACCAGCACGGCCATGCCGAGATTGGCGTTGATCAGCGCGCCGGCCGCTTCGTGACCGCTGTCGCGGTCGGCGGCGCGGCAGAGGCCGAGATAGATTGGCACGAGCATCAATCCCGCGCCATGCGCGATCGCCACGAAGAAGGACCAGAGCGCGAGCTGCGTCGGCGGTATCCGCGCCAGCGCCCGCGGATGGCGCCGGTTGATCAGCCGGAAGATGCCGAACCCGATGACCAAGAGGCTCGCGCCGATGCGGATCCGCTGCTGCCATTCGACGAGAGCGAGCAGCAAGCCGAAGGGAAGGATCATCACGAGCATCGCCAGCAGATGGCCGAGGGTCAGCGGCCACAGTGCTTTGACGAGCGCACGCGAGCTCCTGTCCATGAGGCCGGCTGAAACCACGAGCGGCCAACCCATCCCGGGGTTTACCCCGTGATAGAGGCCGCTCGCGACGACAGCCAGCCAGAGCCCGGCCAGCGTCAAATCCACTCCGCCCGCAATCAAACCGAGGGATAGCAGAAGGAATCCGTCGAGCAGTCACCGCCTTCGAGCCGGATCTGGTGCGCCCGATATCCGTCGGGGAAGCTCACGCAATAGTCCATTGCCAGCTCGAGGCCGCCGTTCGGACCTGCATGCGCCATGACCTCGGCACCCGGCACGCCATCGGGATAGAACTGGTCGTCCCAGGTCGAATAGAGCGAATTGGTCCAGTAGACGCGCTTGCCGTCGCGGCTGATCTCGACCATCTGCGGGCCGCCCGCATAGGCTTTGCCGCCGGGGTGCGGCGTGCGGCGGGCAATGCCGCCGATGCGGACAGAGCCCGCCAGCTTCGGCTTCCTCGGATTGGTGACGTCGTATTGGCGCATCTCGCCCGTTCCCCAGCACGCGGCGTAGAGGAACCGGTCATCCAGGGAGAGGTCGATGTCGCTCAGCAGCGGCGGCACCGCGCCAAAGCCCTGCAGCAGCGGCGGCAGTTGATTCTTGGGCGCCGGCTCGGGCGGGATCGTCGCCGTCTTCTCGATGTGGAACTTCCCGTCCTCGCGCCACCAGGTCCAGATCGAGGCTTCGAGATTCGTCGTGTCGACCACGACGCCGACGAAGCCGTACTCGCGAACGGGATCATGCGCCGGCCGAACCTCGAGCGCCATCTGATGATGCGCGCCGAGATCGATCGTCTGGACATTGCGCCGGGCGCGCAGATCCCAGAAGTGGATGTGATGGCCATATTTGTTCGCGAGCAGATCCTCGGCGACGATGCCATTCTCGAATTGCGGCGGCAGCGCCCACTCGCTCGTCACCATGTAGTCGCGCGGCAGGTTCCACCAGAAATCGTAATGCAGCTTCTGCGGCCCGCGATCGATCTCCCAGCGCCCGAGAACCTCGAAGGTTTCGCAGTCCATGATAAAGATGCCTGGCGGCCCGTCGGTGCCATTCTTGCCGCCGCCGCCGAGGGTGCTGACATAGATGCCTTCGGGCCCGCAATGCACCGTGTGCGGCCGCGAATAGCCGGTCTTCTTGAAGACTTCCTCCGGCTCGATGATCTTGTGGATCCTCGCCTGGGTGGGGTCCGGCTTCGTGTCTACGACGTAGATGCGCGACGACCGGATCCCGGGGATGATGAGGTAGCGCCGCTCGAGAAACGCGTGGCCGGTGAGCGGCGACAAGGCCGACGAGCATGCGTTCCAGCCGAAATGGTGGAACTCGTCCCCCTTGTAGGGCATGGTCACGGTGTGGACGACCTTGCCGAAGCTCGGCGAGCGCGGCTTCACATCGATCACGGCGAGCGCGTCGGGCTTCGAGAAGTCCGGGCTCAGCAGCAACGTGTAAGCAAAGTTCTCCGGCGCGGCTTCCATCGCCTGCTTGGGTGAAGCGTGGAAGGTCGGGTCAGGCCGCATCGTCATCGGAATTCCTCCCTGTTTTTATCGAAGCGCGAGAGCCGCCCCTGAGATTCGGCTCGCGCGCCCCTGGGTCGAGCGAATGATCTGAGCGGAAGTTTCTTTGTGCCGTGTGGTCGGCCGGGCTCTCTCGGAGCCCGCGCGCAAGCGCCGCAATGGTCTGCGAACATCGGCGTTCGCGGCGCGACAAGCTTGTCGCCAGCCAGAATATCCCTTTGTTGCAGGCCCTGCCAGCGGCGGACCGATGACGTAGGAATGATGGCGGCGCTCATGCGCCCTGTCGCGCTTCGTCCGGCGCGGCAGGTTGCGCCGGCGGTGCGTCCGTCAGGATCCGCTTCCCGTCTCGGAACACGGCGAGCGCGCCGCGCGCCAGCGCCTGCCATGGCTCGTCGGCGGTGAGCGGCCTGGTGGCGAGCACGGTGACGATGTCGCCGGGTGCGGTCTCCTGAGCGAAATCGACCTGCAGCTCCGCGTCGATCAGACGGGCGCAGCCGAAAGGCGCGCGGCGCGTCAGATAGGCGAGACGATTGCTGCAGAAGGCATAGAGACGCACCCCGTCGCTCAGAAGTGCGTTGAACGTGCCAAGCGCGTGGAGCTGGCGGCACAGCTCGGCGATGGCACGGCACAGCGTCGCTTCCTTGGGCAAGGTCTCGAAGCGCTGCCGCAGCTGGTCGAGCAGCCAGCAGAACGCGTGCTCGCTGTCGGTGGTGCCGACCGGGCGATAATGCGCGAGCGGCCAGCGCTTTACGCCGCGCAGCTGGCCATTATGAGCAAAGCTCCACCAGCGGCCCCACAGCTCGCGCTGGAACGGGTGGGTGTTGGCAACCGAGACGCGGCCCCGGTTGGCGCGGCGGATATGAGCGAGCGCGATGCGGCTCCGGATCGGCTGCTCGCGTAGGAAATGCGCCAGCGGCGAGTGCGCGCCCGGCGCCGGATCATGGAACAGACGGCAGCCATCATCCTGATGGAAGGCGATGCCGAAGCCATCGGTGTGTCGGCCGGTCCGACCGGCGCGATGCATGAGACCGGTGAAGCTGAAGCGCAGGTCGGTCGGGACGTTGGCGCTCATACCGAGCAGCTCGCACATGGGTTCAAGCGCCTCGGTCAGGCGAGCACTTGGCGCCGACGCCGCGTGGCGGCGGGCGCGCGATAAAAGACCGGGGGAAGGCGAGAGGATGGACGCATCGCGGTCTCCATGTCGAAAGACAAGGGGCCCACGGATCGCTCCGTGGCGCTTTAGCGGTTGGTGACGCGGCGCAAGCTGCCCTTCAAATTCCCGCGGTCCGGCCTCGACCGAACGCCTTGACCATGAACAACATAGTTTTAAATGTCAATATGACATATATATCAAAATTATTCTGTTATTAAATATGAATTGACATGCGAAAAATGTGTTGGGATGATGTGGGTCTCGCGCCGATTTGAAGCAGACAGCTTGCGGGCGCGTAACAAATGCAGCTAAAGCGCCTGGCACCCGCCGACGCTCTCATGCTGCGGCGGGCTTGTCATGACCGGGCCCGTTTTCCGCAACGAGCCGCGCCCCGCGCGGAGAGCAAGGAGACGAGGACGTCATGGACGCTTTTCAGGCAAATAAAGTGAGCCTGCCGCCCTGCGCGCCGTCGCGCGATCCCTGGGCGCGGGCCGGGATCGAGCCGCGCCTCGAAGAGGTGCTGGCCGATCCGTTGGTCCATCAGGTCATGCGCCGCGACGGCGTGACCGAGCCGGCATTGCGCGGCGTCATCGGCCGGGCGCAGGCGCGGCTTCGGAGCGCGCTGTGTTGCCGCTGCGCCGCCTGAGACGCTTCTTTGTTCAAGGGGATGGCATGATCCGGAAGTGGCGGCGATCGAAGGCGTGATCGGGTCCTTGGAAACGCAAGCGGCGTCTCTAGGATAGAGCGCGAGAATTTCGCTGCCGGCTCCCGGCGCCGCGGAGGATTGGCCCCATGTCGCTCGAAGCCTATCTCGCCTATCTCGTCGCCTGCGCGCTCATTGCGGTCATTCCCGGACCGACCGTGACGCTCATCGTCGCCAACAGCCTCACCCATGGCTCGCGCGCCGGCCTGCTCAACGTTGCGGGAACCCAGCTCGGTATCGGCCTGATGATGGGGCTTCTCGTGATCGGCCTCTCGACCGTCATCGCCACGATGGGATGGTGGTTCGATTGGCTGCGCGTGCTGGGCGCGGTCTATCTCGTGTGGATCGGCCTGAAGCTCCTCCGCGCCTCGGGCGGTCTGGACGAGGCGCGGCGCGCGCGGCGGCCGCGCGGCGGCTTTCTGCTGCAGGGCATGCTGGTCGCCTTGAGCAATCCCAAGATGCTGCTGTTCTTCGGCGCCTTCATCCCGCAATTCGTCGATCCGCACGGCGCCTATGTCGGCCAGGTCGTGCTGCTCTCGCTCACGGCGATGGCGGTGGCGGCGCTGTCGGACGGCGCTTACGCGCTGCTCACCGGCCGTGCCGGCGCGCTGCTGTCGCGCCGCCGCATCCGTCTGGTATCGCGCGCGAGCGGGCTCTGTCTCATCGGCGGCGGCATCTGGCTGGCGGCGGCGCGCAGCCGCTGATGCGCTGCGTCAACCCGGCTTGGTGCGGCGCAGCGCGCGCAATGTCGCCGGCGCTGCGTCGCTCTCGCCCCAGCGCGTCATCTGCGGCGCGTCGAGGCCGAAAAGGTCGAGCAGGCGGCCGAGCGTGTGGTCGACCATGTCGTTGAGCGTCGCCGGCTCGGCATAGAAGGCGGGCACCGGCGGGGCGATGATCGCGCCCATCTCGGCGAGCGCCGTCATGCTGCGCAAATGGCCGAGATGGAGCGGCGTCTCGCGCACCATCAGCACCAGCGGACGGCGCTCTTTCAAGGTGACGTCGGCGGCGCGGGTGAGAAGGGTCGAGGTCGTGCCATGCGCGATCTCGGACATGCTGCGGATGGAGCAGGGGGCGACGATCATGCCGCAGGTGCGAAAAGAGCCCGAGGCGATCGCCGCGGCAATGTCGGTGACGGCATAGGCGTGGTTCGCCAGCGCCTGGACCGCGGCCACTTTGTGCCCGGTTTCATGCGCCAGGGTGACCTCCGCCGCCTTGGTCATGACCAGATGGGTCTCGACCGGCAGGTCGCGCAGGATCTCGAGCAGCCGCACGCCATAGGTGACCCCCGAGGCGCCGCTGATGCCGACGATGAGGCGAGTTGACGCAGACATCTTTATCCTTTCGGCGGTGCTGGAACGCCGCCGACGGCGAGCATATCTCTGTTGGTACGGCGCTCCAATCGGCGTTAGCATGGAGCCGTCAGCAGCCCTCATCTTGTTCAGGATTAGGAGGAGCCATGTCGCTGCAGGATCGAGTCGAATCCCTCCGGGCCCGTCACCGCACCCTGGAGGAGGCCATCGATCAGGAAATCAGCCGTCCGATGCCCAATGTCGAAGTCCTCGCCGATCTGAAGCGCCAAAAGCTCCGTATAAAAGACGAAATATTCAGCCTCGAGCATACTGCTCAAGCTTGATAGCCAGACCCGTTTAATCGACCCTCTATTAGGGTTTTCGGTCCCGGCCGCCGCCCACGCGGCGCTAGGGCAGCGCCTTTGCCTGCTCGCGCAGCTGGAATTTCTGGATCTTGCCGGTCGAGGTCTTCGGCAAGGGCCCGAAGGCCACCCGCTTCGGCGCCTTGAAATGCGCGAGATGGTCGCGGCAGAAGCGGATGAGGTCCTCGGCGGTGGCGGCCGCTCCGGGCTTCAAGGTGACGAAGGCGCAGGGCGTCTCGCCCCAGGTCGGGTCGGCCCGTGCCACCACCGCCGCTTCGAGCACGGCGGGATGGCGGTAGAGCACGCTCTCGATCTCGATCGTGGAGATGTTCTCGCCGCCGGAGATGATGATGTCCTTGGAACGATCCTTAATCTCGATATAGCCGTCCGCGTGCATGACGCCGAGATCGCCGGTGTGGAACCAGCCGCCGGCGAAGGCTTCGCTGCTCGCCTTGGGATTCTTTAGATAGCCTTTCATAACGATATTGCCGCGCATGAAGATCTCGCCGATAGTCCGGCCGTCGCTCGGCACCGGCTCCAGCGTCTGCGGATCGGCGACCATCAAGCCTTCGAGCACGTGGTAGCGCACCCCCTGGCGCGCCTTGCGGTCGGACGCCTCCTCGCGCGGCAACGCATCCCATTCGTCGTGCCAGGCGCAGACCGTCGCCGGGCCATAGGTCTCGGTGAGCCCATAGACATGGATAACCTGGAAGCCGAGCTGCTCCATGCCTTCGATCACCGCGGCGGGCGGCGCGGCGCCGGCGGTCATCATGCGCACGCCGCTTCCGGCGGCCTTGCGGCGCAGCTCCTCCGGCGCGTTGATCAGCATGTTCATGACGATCGGCGCGCCGCAGAGATGGCTGACACCTTCCTCGTCGATGGCGGCATAGATCGCCGGCGCTTCGACCCGGCGCAAGCAGACATGCGTGCCGGCGAGCGCCGTTACCGTCCAGGGAAAGCACCAGCCATTGCAGTGGAACATCGGCAAGGTCCAGAGATAAACCGGATGCTGCGGCATCCCCCAGACGACGGCATTGCCGAGCGCATTGAGATAGGCGCCGCGGTGGTGATAGACGACGCCCTTGGGATTGCCGGTGGTGCCGGACGTGTAGTTGAGCGCGATCGCATCCCATTCCTCGTCCGGATTCTCCCAAGCGAAATCGGCATCGCCGCCGGCAATGAAGCGCTCGTAATCCATCTCGCCCAGCAGCTTCCCCGGCGGCGCCAGCGCGTCGTCGATGTCGATCACCAGCGGCTTCCGCTTGACCTGCGCCAGCGCCTTCTCGATCACGCCTGAGAATTCGCGGTCGGTGATGAGCACCTTCGCCTCGCCGTGATCGAGGATGAAGGCGATCATCGGCGCATCGAGGCGGATGTTGAGCGCATTCAGCACCGCCCCCGCCATCGGCACGCCGAAATGCGCCTCGAAGACCTCGGGCGTGTTCGTGCCCATCACCGCCACCGTGTCGTTCTTGCCGATGCCGCGCCGGCGCAGCGCGCTGGCGAGGCGGCGGCAACGCGCATAGCTCTCGGCCCAGCTATAGCGGCGCTTGCCGTGGATCACCGCGGTCCGATCGGGAAAGACGGCGGCGCTCCGGGCGATGAAGCCGAGCGGCGAGAGCGGCACGTGATTCGCCCGGTTGCGGTCGAGATCGGTGTCGTAGGGGCTTGGTGTCTTGTCCATGGGCCTCCTCCCTGGGGCGCCGGGCGATCGCTCAAGGGTGCCGCATCTTTGCGCAGGCGCCAAGCACAGCCGCGCCTTGCCGCGGCGGGCGAAAGCGGGCAGCCTCTCCCCTGTGTCTCCACGGAGGCTGCGGAAGCAAGAGGGCGAGTGACGATGCAGTATCCGCCGCGCCGCAAGAGCAGCGCTTTCGTTCCCCATGATTTGCCGGCGCCCTTGCGCGGCGCCGCCGGCGGCCCGCTGTCCGGGCTCACGGCAGCCGTTAAGGATATGTTCGACATCGCCGGCGAACGCACCGGCGGCGGCAACCCCACCTGGCTCTCGACCCGGAGTCCGGCGACGACGACCGCTTCGGCGGTCTCCCGCCTGCTGGCGGCCGGCGCCGATGTCATCGGCAAGACCGTCTGCGACGAGTTCTTTTTCAGCATTGCCGGCGTCAACGTTCACTACGGCACGCCGGTCAATGCGCGGGCGCCGGGCCGGCTGCCCGGCGGCTCCTCCAGCGGCTCGGCGGCGGCGGTGGGCGCCGGCGCCTGCGATTTGGCGCTCGGCAGCGACACCGGCGGCTCGGTCCGGGTCCCGGCGGCGCTGAACGGCATCTACGGCATCCGCACCAGCCATGGTCGCGTCAGCGCCAGTGGCGCGATGCCCATGGCGCCGAGCTTCGATACGGTCGGCTGGTTCGCTGCCGGGCCCGGGCTGCTGCGCAAGCTCGGCCCGGTGATGATCGACGGCAGCAGCGAGTCGACCCCGTTGCGCCGGCTGCTGCTCGCGACCGACGCTTTCGCTCAGGCAGACGAAGCGGTGCAGACGGTGCTTCATGCCTTCCTGGCGCGCGCTAGCGCTGTGCTTTCCGGGCGCGAAGAAATCGTCGTCGCGCCCGACGGGTTCGAGCCGTGGCGCGCCAGCTTCCGCACCATCCAGGGGCGGGAAATCTGGGAGATCTATGGCGACTGGATCGAGCACAACAAGCCTCAGCTTGGTCCGGGCATCGCCGAGCGCATGGCCTATGCCGCAACGCTCACCGCGGCGGATGAAGCGCCGGCGCGGGCCATCGCCGAGCGCGTCCGCGACCATCTGCGCCGTCTCATCCCCGCGGGAACGGTGCTCGTGCTGCCCACGGTTCCGTCGATCGCGCCGAAGGTCACCGCTTCGGCCGAAGCGCTCGATGCCTTCCGCAGCCGCACCATGGCG
>DATIYL010000190.1:0-3536 GCA_035517635.1 Allostellaceae bacterium
GCTTCGATCCCGATCGCGGCTTCCGCCTGGCCACCTACGCCATGTGGTGGATCCGCGCCTCGATCCAGGAATACATCCTCCACTCCTGGTCGCTGGTGAAGATGGGCACCACCGCCGCGCAGAAGAAGCTTTTCTTCAACCTGCGCAAGCTCAAGGGTCAGCTCCAGGCGATCGAGGATGGCGATCTCTCGCCCGAGAACGTCACGAAGATCGCCACCGAACTCGGCGTGCCGGAGGCCGACGTCGTCAGCATGAACCGGCGCCTCGCGGCTCCCGACCATTCGCTCAACGCGCCGCTGCGCAGCGACGGCGAAGGCGAATGGCAGGACTGGCTCGTCGACGATGTCGAAGACCAGGAGACGAGCCTCGGCGAGCGTCAGGAACTCGGCCTGCGCCGGGACTTGCTGCGCGGGGCAATGTCGCATCTGACGCCGCGCGAGCGCGACATCCTCGCCGAGCGGCGCCTGCGCGACGTGCCGACCACGCTCGAAGATCTGTCGCAGAAATACGGCATCTCGCGCGAGCGCGTGCGCCAGATCGAAGTGCGTGCCTTCGAGAAGCTGCAGAAAGCGATCAAGACCGCGGCGATGGACCGCCGCCTGCTGCCGAGCTAGGAGCCTGGGCGACGGGCTTCAGCCGTCGCGCTTGCGCCCCGTCACTTCCTCGCCCCATTCCTCGACCAGCGCCTTGGCTTGCGCCTCGAGGCGGTGCTTGGTCTCGTCGACCCGGACCTCGATCACCATCGCGACCACCGGCGGCACGCAGAAATAAAGCACCCAGCCGACCGCGGCGGCACCGTACATGACGAGCCAGTTATAGGGACTGTTGATGACTTGCTGCAGGCTGTCGAAGGTGATGCCCGCCTCCCACATGTGGAGCGCACCCGGCATTACCCCGGCCAGGTTCATCGCGCCGACCGTGCGCGCGAGATAACGGCGCTGGTGACGGTCGACGACGACGGCGACGGCGGTCGGCAGCATCCCGCCGATGACGAGAAGGCAGAGCGGCAGGGCGGTGAGCGCCAGCACGACGATGACGATCACCGTCAGCGTGACGGCGGCGCTGCCAGTATTGCGGCCGCGCCGCTGGGCGCCGGGCTTGGTCGGGGTCTTGGTCTTGGCCGTGGTCTTGGCCGTGGTCGTGCCGCGCGCCATGGCTCAGCTCATCGTGACGATCACGGAGAGCGCGATGATCCAGGCGAGCAGGCTCGCCGTGGTCGCGGCGTAGCGCGCGCCGAGCTCCGCCGCCCTTTCCGGGCGCCGCGGCGCCTCGAGGTGCAGCAGGTCGAGCTCCCGATCGATCACGGCATAGTCGCGCAGCGCCTGCTGGAAGCCCTGGATGTCGCGTACGCGGTCGGCGGCGTTGTCGACGAAGGCCAGCATGTCGGCGAGATTGCCTTTGCCGACGATCTTGGGCAGCTCGGCCTTGAGCCGCTTGCGCCGGGTGCGGCTGTGGTAGCGATCGATCACCAGCGGCAGCTGGCGGCCGAGGCGATGCGCCAGCGCGGGCACGGCGGACGGGCCTTTGAAGGATTGCAGCCGCGCCAGCAGATAAAGCGCCCCGAGCACGCGCTGCGCCGGATCCTGGTGGTGCAACGAGTCGAACCAGTCGGTGCCGGCGCCGCGATAGCGCGTGGCGATGAAGGCCGCGAGATGGCGGTCGACCTGGAAGTCATCGTCCTTGCGCTTCTCCGACACGCGTTCGAGCGCCGTCAGCACGTCGCCGGCCTCGATCACATACTCGGCCTCGATCGACGGCGACAGGCAATGCAGCTTCGGATTCATCTCATAGACGATGCGCTCGATGCCGAAGCCCGGGCGCCGGTCCTCGAGATGGAGGCGGAGCCGCTCGAAGCTCTTGAGGAACGGCACGAGCTCGGGCTTGAGGCCGCTCTGCGCCGAGAACCAGAACTGCGGCAGCCTGCCGCCCATCGCCTCGGCGATCTGCTGCACCGAGCCGCGGCCGCGGAAGGCGGCGACAAGCGCCGTGCCGAAGCCGTCGATGGCGGCGGAAAAACCCTTGTAGCGAACCGGCGCCGCCGGATCGAGCGCGATGCACACCCGCGCCACCAGCCTCTCGTCATGACCGCCAGCGCCGACATCGTGTCCTTCGGCGACCGCCGCCGAGAACATCTTCAGGCGATCCTCGTCGCAGAGGCTGCGCTGCATCCATATTTCGAAGTCCGGCGCCTTCAAGGTGCGCACGGCGGAAGCCGTGTCGCGGGAGAAGGCGTAGCCGAGCGCGCGGGCGGTGTAGAAGGGATGGCCGGCGAATTCGAAAGGACGCGCCGCCCGCTTCACCAGGGCCGGCTGCTTCGGCGAGAGCCGGCGGCCTTCGAGCCACATTTCGACATCCTGCACGTTCCAACGCTCGCGCGGATCGTCGGTGAGGAGCCCGCGCAAGACCTCGATGATGGCGCCGTTGAGGCGCTCGCCGCGCAGCAGGGCGTAATAGGAGCCGCGGCCGATCTTCTCCGCGAGGATCTGGTCGTCGCTGAGCGAGGCGACGAGATTGCGGCCGAAGAGCAGGAAGATGATGGTGACGCCGAGCGAATAGAGATCTTCGGAGGGCGTGCCATTGCCGCGCCCGGCGGGCATCGCCATGCCGCTTTCGATGGTCTCGCAGACGACGGGTTGCAGCACCGCCGGCGGCGCGCTCACGCAGTCGCCGAGGGCCAGGGTGCGATGCGCCGCGTCGCGCCAGAACAGGTTGTTGGGGCGGATCGCGCGATGCGTGAAGCCGGCGGCGAAGAGATCGCGCAGCGATACGATCAACGGCGGAAGCACGTGATGGATGAGTTCGTCCTCATGCATCGGCGCGACCGTCTGCGTGAGCGACTGGACGACGCGGCCGCCGGTGGGACGGTCGAAGATGATGGCGAAGTGCCGCCGCCCCGTCGCCGGCCAGTCGACCACCCCCCACTCATGCGGCGCGAGCAGCGCCTCGGAGCGCAAGCCGTGCAGCGCCGCCAGCACGTCGTGCCGCGGCGGCTGATCGGCATCGCAGACGAGGCCGAACATGCTCGCGGTCGGACGATCGCGGTCGACGGCGACGAAGCCGGCCGCATTCGGCGACCGCAGGTCCGGCAGCGGCCGATCGGGGTGAATTTCGAAGCGTTCGCCGAGACGAACCGGCGGTTTGCCGGCGGTGCCCGTCTCGACCTGCTGATCGGCCACTGCCCGGCTCCCCTTGAGACAGCCGGCAAATCTAGGCGTGAAAGCGGAAACGCTTCGTTAACCGCCACGCCTAAGGGGCCGCCCGGTTTAGGGGAGCGCCGGAGCCAAGGGAACGGGGAAGTGCCGGCCTCCCGCTGTCGGTGTGGAGACGCCCGTCGTTCCAGGGAGGCTCAGCGGCAGGCGCTCGAGCGAGCGCACGGCAAGATAGGCGAAGGCCTGCGCCTCCAGCGCATCGCCATTCCAGCCCGCCTTCTCCACCGGCTCGACCGGGGCGCCGAGGCGCCGCTTGAGCTCGACCATCAGCGCCGGATTGTGGCGTCCGCCGCCGGTGACCAGCCAGCGTCGCGGCGGGGCCGGGAA
>DATIYL010000191.1:0-9986 GCA_035517635.1 Allostellaceae bacterium
CGTCGTCGTCCGCCTCGGCGGATCGCTGTCCGGAGAGCACGGCGACGGCCAATCGCGCGCCGAATTGCTGCCGAAGATGTACGGGCCCGAGCTGATCGAGGCCTTCCGCGCGTTCAAGGCGATTTGGGATCCCGCCGGCAAGATGAATCCGGGCAAGATCGTCGATCCCTACCCGATCACCTCCAATCTACGCCTCGGCCCCGACTACCGCCCGCCTCAGCTTCCGACCCATTTCCATTTCAAGACCGAGGGCGGCGGCTTCGATCGCGCGGCGATGCGCTGCGTCGGCGTCGGCGAGTGCCGCAAGCATGACACGGCAAGCGGCGTCATGTGCCCCAGTTATAGGGTGACGCGCGAGGAGCGCCACTCGACGCGCGGGCGCGCTCGTCTGCTGTTCGAGATGCTGCACGGCGGCGCCATCGACCAGGGCTGGAAGCAGCCGGCGGTCGAGGAGGCGCTCGATCTCTGTCTTGCGTGCAAGGGCTGCAAGCAGGATTGCCCGGTCAATGTCGACATGGCTACCTACAAGGCCGAGTTCCGCGCCCATTACTACGAGGGCCGCTTGCGGCCGCGCGCCGCCTATTCCATGGGGCTCATCCATCTCTGGTCGCGCGCGGCGAGCCTTGCCCCGGGCTTCGCCAACTTCCTGACGCAAGCGCCCGGGATCGGCGACCTCGTCAAATTCGCCGGCGGCATCGCCCGCGAGCGGCAGATGCCGCCCTATGCGCACGAGACGTTCCGCGACTGGTTCGCGCGCCACGCGCCGCGCCATCCGAGCGGAAGCGAGCTCGTCCTCTTCCCCGACACGTTCAGCAATTTCTTCCGTCCCGGCACGGCGATCGCCGCCGTCCGCGTGCTCGAGGCGGCGGGCTGGCGCGTCACCATCCCGCCGCGTCTCCTCTGCTGCGCCCGGCCGCTCTATGACTGGGGCATGCTCGACCGCGCCAAAGAGCTGATCCGCGCGCTACTCGAGACGCTCGGCCCTGACCTTGACCGCGACCTGCCGGTGGTCGGACTCGAGCCCGCCTGCATCGCCGCCTTCCGCGACGAGGTCGTGGCGCTGTTTCCCGAAGACCCGCGGGCGCAGCGGCTCAAGCAGCAGAGCTACCTCTTCACCGAATTCCTTGACCGGCATTGCGGCGATTTCGAGCTGCCGCAGCTCAGGGGCCAGCAGGCGCTGGTACAGGTCCATTGCCACGAGCATGCCGTGCTCGATGCGGCGGCGGAGAGCCGCGTGCTGAAGCGCCTGGGTGTCGCGACGGAGATTATGGCCACGGGATGCTGCGGCATGGCGGGCTCCTTCGGCTTCGAGGCCGGGAAATACCACTGGTCGCAAAAGATCGCCGAACAGGCGCTCTTGCCGCGGCTCCGCCGGGCGCCGCAAGAGGCGCTCATCCTCGCCAACGGCTTCAGCTGCCGCGAGCAGATCGAGCAAGGCAGCGGCCGCGCGACCCGGCACATCGCCGAGCTGATCGCGGAAGCGATGGGCTTTGCGCCGCATCAGGAGCGGATGCGGCGCAACTCTGGGAGAGAGCTGCTGGCGGCCGGCGGCATCGTCGCCGCGGGGCTGCTGCTCGGCATCGCGCTCGGGCGAGGGACGCTACGACAACCGCGGCAGTCACTGCGCCGCTGAGCGCGGCGCGGCGCGGGCGCCGCCGAAAAACACCGCGGCGAGCAATCCGATCAGGCCGATGCCGCCAGCGAGCAGCAGCGGGCGATGCTTGGCGAGCCACAGCTCGGCGCTCGTCCCCGTCGCCTCTTCGTCGAAGCGGCCATGTGCGCCGTGATCGCCGGCGACCGGAGCAAAGAGATTATCGGGTCCGTCGGGTGGCGCCGGCACGCGCGAGAGCTGGCCGCCGACCGCGCGATGCGCCAGCACGCGATCGAGGAAACCGGGCGCGAGCTTGTTGGCGATGATCGCCTCGACGGTCGAGCCGCCGACATAGATCTCGCGGCGGCGCGCATGAGCGGCGAAGACGATGGCGTCCGCCGCCACTTCCGGCTGGTAGATCGTGCCGAGCGGTTTCGGCCGCCGCGGCATCTTGTTGCGCGCCCAATCGAATTGCGGCGTGTTGAGCGCCGGCAGCTGCACCATGGTGAGATGGACGCCGCTACGCTCGTGCTCGAGCTCCGAGCGCAGACTGTCGGTGAAGCCGCGGATCGCGTGCTTGGCGCCGCAATAGGGCGATTGCAGCGGCACCGCGCGATAGGCCAGGGCCGAGCCGACCTGCACGATCGTGCCGCGGTTGCGCGGGCGCATGCGCCGCAGCGCCGCCATGGTGCCGTAGACGAAGCCGAGATAGCTCACCTCGGTGGCGCGGCGGAACTCCTCGGGCTCGATCGAATGCACCGGCGCGAAGATCGTCGCCATCGCGCAATTGATCCAGATGTCGATCGGGCCGAACCGCCGCTCGACGGCAGCGGCGGCACTCTCCACCGCATCCGCATCGGCGATCTCGGTCGGCAGCGCCAGCGCCTCGCCGCCGGCTTGCCGCACTTCCGCCGCCGTAGCCTTGAGGCCGTCGGCGCCGCGGGCGAGCAGGCCGATGCGGGCGTGGCGCCGCGCGAAGGCACGCGCCGTGGCGCGGCCGACGCCGGCGGTCGCTCCGGTGATGACAACGGTCTCCGCAGGCATCCTGGTCTCCGCTTATGGCAGTTCGAGAACCGAGCGGCGGGACGAAGCAAGCCGCCCGAGGCGCAGTGTGTGCTTCAGCCTTGTCCAAACCGCGCCCGGGCCCATCGCCTTGTCGAGATGGCGGCGCGCGCGGTCGGCATGGCTTCCCGTCAGCGCGCCACGGCCCTGACGCCGGTAGAGGCGCTGACGCAAGGCGCTGTGAATCAGCGCCAGATGCACGAGCGCCTGCGGCATGTTGCCGAGAAAGGCGTCATCACCGGGTGCGATCTCCTCGGCGAAAAGACCGACATCATTGGCCTTGCCGACGAGCTGGTCGAGGAGCGCGCGCGCCGCTTCCGGCTGGTCGAGAAAGAGCAGCGCGTCGGCCAGCCAGAAGCTGCCCATGAGAAAGGCGCCCTCCTTGCCGTCGAGACCGTCGAAAGAGACGTAGCGCCTGAGATAGTCGCCATCGCGAAGCTCGGCGATGGTGTTCCGTACCGTCTGCCGCAAGGTCTCGTCGGCAACGGGAAAGCCGAGCCACGGCGTCATCAAGAGGGCCGCATCGGCGTAAGGGCGTTGGAACGCTTCGACCAGCGCCCCCTTCTCGTCGACGCCCTCCGCGAGCACCGCCGCTGCGATCTCGCGCCGCGCCGCCGCCCAATTGTCGCGACGGCCGAAGAGCGCGATCGCCCGGTCGACGGCGACCCAGCACATGATCTTCGAGTGGACGAAGTGCCGGCGCTCGGTGCGCACCTCCCAGATGCCGTTGTCGCGCTCGCGCCAGCGCAGCGCCGCCCGATCGGCGAGATGAGCGAGCGCGGCGCGTTCCTCGGCATCGATGGAGCCGCCGAGGCGGTCATAGAGCAGCGCCAGGTCGAGCAACTCGCCATAAGCGTCGAGCTGCAGCTGCTGATGGGCGGCGTTGCCGGCGCGCACCGGCGCACTGTTGCGATAGCCGGCGAAGCCCTTGATGTCCTGCTCCGTTAGATCGGTCTCGCCGCCGACCCCGTACATGAGGTGAAGGCCGCGCTCGACATGGCAGGCCCTCAGGAATTCGACAAAGCGCCGCGCCTCGCCGATGAAGCCGAGCGCGGCCAGGGCGTAGAGGGCGAAGGAGGTATCCCGGATCCAGCAATAGCGATAATCCCAATTGCGCCCCTCGCCAATCGCCTCCGGCAGCGAGGTGGTCGGCGCTGCGATGATGGCGCCGGTCGGCGCGTAGATCAGCAGCTTCAGCGTGATCGCGCTGCGCCGCACCGCAGCACGGTAAGGTCCCTCATAGGCGCAATAGTCGATCCATTCCCGCCAGAAGGCGATGGTGACATCGAGCATCTTTCGCGCGGTCTCGGCAATGGCGAGCCGCGCGATGGGCGCCGGCGAGAGAATGAAGCAGCGCGTCTCGCCAGCGGCGATGGTGAACTCCGCCACCGCCTCGCTGCCGGAAAGCGCAAACCGCGCCTCGCCCTGGAGACTCGGGACCCCGGCTCCGGTAACGACGCCCTCGGTGCAGCGGAGCTCGACCGGATCGTCGGAAAAGCCGCGGCAGGGCCGATAGGCAGCACGAAAGGGCAGCCTGCCGGCTTCCCCCTGGACGATGCGGATGATCCAGCCCGGCGCATTGATATGGGTGTAATCATGCATGCCGGTGCCTGGACGGCACCCCATCGGCATGAAGTCGATCACCCTCGCCCGGCCGTCGGCAGCGGCGAACTCCGTGCTCAGCACGGCGGTGTCGGCGAGATAGCGGCGCTGGCTTCGCGCCGGCCCTGCTGGCGCCAGCGCGAAATAACCGCCGCGCTCGGCATCGAGCAAGCGCGCCATGACCGGCGGCGCATCGAAGCGGCAAAGGCAACACCAGTCGATTGCGCCATCGCGGCACACCAATGCAGCGCCATGGCCATCGCCAATCAGCGCATAATCACGCAGGGCCGGATAGGCGACGTCCGCCCGGCTGGGCATCGTCTCCGGCTCCAAAGCCGGAACCAACGCCCGCGATGCGCGACGGGCAAGATCAGCCAGGCGACTCATCCGGCTCTTTCGCGCCTCAAAATCTGAGCAGCCGCCCCTCGCGTGGTATCCGACGGCGACGCAATTTTTTAACAGGGCCCTGGCGGGATTTGTTCCCGCAGCGGCGCGTGCTCAAGCCTGCTTCCGCGTTAGAGCAAAAGGGCGGCGCTTGGTCTCGGGTGAGCACCGGAAGAGCGCGGCGGGCGCACGCGCCGCCCCGCTGCCTCCGCCGCCGCCAACACCTCGTTCCAGCTCACCTCGCCTTCCGGCTCGACCATCGCCAGGATCGTGCCGCGATGCAGCGCTATGACGCGCGCATGATGGATCGCGTCGGCGGGGCTCGGCTTCGCCAGCGAGAGCTGCTCGCGGCCGTCGAGATCGCGGTATCTGATTCGATATTCCTCGGCCACTCAACCCCTATAACACCCCGAGGGCACCCGTGATCCAGCCGCCGTCGTCGCCGCGCACGGGGCGAAAAAGATAGAGTTTCGGGCGGGGGAATTCGCGCCGGTGCGCATTTTGTGGTGTTTGCGCTAAGGGCATTCCAACACAAGGAGCGGACGGATGCGGACTTTGATTGTTGCCGGCGTTTCGGCGATGGCTCTGACGCTGGGCGGCGTGGCGTTTGCCGCCGGAAACGGCACAGCTGCCGTTCACAGCGAGATGATGAAGGCGCAGCAGAAGTTGCAGTCGGAAGGGCTCTACAAAGGTAAGGTCGACGGCATCGACGGAAAAGGCACGCAAGCGGCGCTAAAAAACTTCCAGAAGAAGAACCAGTTGCAGCAAACCGGGCAGCTCGACGCGCAGACTGAAGAAAAGCTCGGCCTCAACGAGGAGTCCGGCTCATCGACACCCCCGAAGTAAAGTCGCCGATGGTCAGTTGTCAGTGGTCGACCCATCGGCCACTGACGACTGACGAATGAGAAACCGCCGATCGATCTCGCGCGGGGCTGACATAGAGCGGCAAAACGGAACATATTGGTTTAAGCGCGGGCGCTCGGCTTGCTCCACCCAATGATCATCGTTGCCGGGTTCCCGCAGCGAGCGGAACCGATAGACGATTTTCGCTGTTTCAATGTTGCCGCCGGAAAAGGCCACGGCGGTGTTCGTGCGATGCAGTCTGACTAGCCCCGCCCGTCGCGCGGGGCTTTCCTTTGCGCGCCGAGCAGGAACCGCAGCAGCAACAAACAGCCAGTGTTGATCATAGGTCATGCGCCTAGATCGATCTTCGCGGGCCTTGATCCTCGTCGGCTCCCTTGCCGTCGTGTTCTCGATCGTGATGGCTCTGGTCGACAAGCGTCGCCCCCTCTAGATGAGATCGGAACAACGCTGTTGTCCGGCAGCTCAACGCGCATCGCGCAGCGCCGCATGAGCGATGATGGCCCCGGGGTCGTCCCGGGAACCGTGCCATGCGGTCGCCGTTGCAATATCATGCCCACACCTGATGTGCTGCAGCTTCTTTTGTTCTGCGCGATTGCTGCCGCCCTGGTTGGAGCGGCCCTGCCTTAGTGGCGAAGGTAATCACGTTTGCTGCGTCGAGGTCCATAACAGTGGCTCGGCTCGCCGCGGTGCCCTTGCCAGAACCCGAAAGGCTCGCTCGAAGGCAGAAACATGCGCGTCGAGATTGGTTGACGCGGAAAACGACGCGCCTCTGTTGGCTTCAGTGACCCTCAACACGGGTGCTGATAAAGCGAACGCAAAGAGGAATGCGACATGCCTTTCGATGGATTCGGCTTGGAAAGCCGCGGCGAGCTCTTCGACAAAATCAACCAGGTCATCGATCTGCTTTCACGTGAGGATCGCTGGTGCAAACAGCAACTCCGCTCGTACGACGGAAGGCGTTGCATACTCGGAGCCATCATGGCGGCCGACGGCGTCATGGTGCTGAAGGCCCCGATCTTGACGGCGATCAATCAGGTCACGGGCCACAGCTACACGCGCATCGAAGTGTTCAACGATCAGCCCTTGACCACTCATTCCCTCGTCCTCGAGGTCTTGAGCCGAGCGCGCGCCAATATCGTGGCTGGCGAGCCGCCGCCGCAACCGCTCGCGGACGCGCCGACCGCGACGCTGCGACAACAGTGCACGCAGCTCCTCGCTCGTCTGCGCTACTTCTTGGGGTAATAGACCGGTCGCGCGCGGATATCGGACGCTGGCGGCTCCCATGAGCCTCCTCTCGGAAGCAGGCCTGCTTCCGGGGCAACCACATTTCAATAGCGACTGGAGACGATGACGACTTCGCCGATGCGAGTATCAGGCAGCACGCCTGTCGAGCGCATGTACTTTGCGCGGGACGATATTGACATCGCCCGGCAACACTCCATCTGAACTATCGCGCGGGGGTCGAGGCACGCAGCGTGTGGGAGCCGACACTCGGACGAGCGCGGGACGATCCGCGGCATGCTCCTGGGCCGCCGAGTGACCCGGAGCCCCCGCCCCCGCGCACTTCCTGGTTACAGTGAATTGAGCGGATCGGCATTCGTCGCTACCGCCAATTCAGCGATTCCGGCAGCACGTCTCGGCCAAGCGCAGATTGCCTTCGCTTGTTCGCAGCTTGCCTGAAAGCGGCTACACTTTTCGGTCGTCGGATCCGCCAAGCCGAGCGGGAGCACCTCTGTGAAGCACTTCGATACGATTGTCGTTGGCATTGGCGGCATGGGATCGGCGGCGCTTTGGCAGCTTGCGCGCCGTGGTCAAAAGGTCCTGGGCCTCGAACGGTTCGATCTCGGCCACGGCATGGGATCCTCGCATGGGTTCAATCGGATCATCCGTCTGGCCTATTTCGAGCACCCGAGCTACGTCCCCCTGCTGCGCCGTGCCTACGAATTGTGGCGCGAGACCGAGACGCTCTCGGGCGAGACGCTGCTTTACGTGACCGGAGGGCTCGATGCGGGTCTGGAAGATGGGCGTGTCGTGCGCGGCTCTCTCGCCGCGTGCAAAGCACACGATCTGCCGCACGAGGTCCTAACGGGCAAAGAGATTGCGCGCCGCTTTCCCGGCTATCGCGTTCCGGCCTATTACGCGGCCGTTTACCAGCCCGATGCGGGTTTCGTCGCGTCGGAACGCGCGATCCTGACCCATGCTGCGCTCGCCATCGCGGCGGGGGCGGACATCCATGGGCGGGAGAAGGTGCTCGCCCTCGAACCCATGCAAGGCCGGGTGGTCGTCGTCACCGATCGTGCGCGCTACGAGGCCGGCAGGGTCGTGGTCTCGGCGGGGGCATGGGTGTCCGATCTGGTTCCGGCTTTGCGCAGCACGGCGGTGCCAGAGCGCCAGGTGCTCGGATGGTTTCAGCCCCGAAAACCAGCCCTGTTCACCCCGGACGTCTTTCCGGTGTCGAACCTGCTCACCGAGTTCGGTCACTACTACCAGTTCCCGATCTGGGGCCTCCCCGGATTCAAGATCGGCCTCTACCATCATCTGCGGGAACATGGACACGCCGACGCGCTGTCCCGGGAACCGACCGCGGCGGACGAAGAGGCGCTGCGACAGGCGCTTCGGACCATCTTCCCGGACGCGGACGGCCCCACCCTGCGCCTTGCCGCCTGCCTGTTCACGAACACGCCGGACGAGCATTTCCTGATCGACACTCTGCCGGATCATCCAGAGATCGTCCTGGCTTCGCCGTGCTCCGGACATGGCTTCAAGTTCGCCAGCGTCATCGGCGAGGTGCTGGCAGACCTGGCAGTGACGGGGACAAGCCGGATGGACCTGTCGCTGTTCTCCTACGCACGGTTCCCAGGCCTCGCCTGACCGGTTGCCCCGCACCATCTCGATTGCCGCTCCCGTACGCGCGGCTGCACGGGCAGCGGGAATGTGAGCCTTTGCGTCCTGGGCTCAGAAATGCTTTTTGGCAAAAGCTCGGCCGGAACCCGAGATATTTCTCGAAAGCGAACGCCTTGGCTTTATCCGCGAAGCCAATTTGGACGACCAGTTTCCAAGGACCGTGTATCGCGGAATGACGTGACTGGGATTCGGATTGACCGGCATTGTGCCGTCGGAAGCGCTCGAAGACATCATTCGTGCAGCCGACGTAATATTTGTCGGGGTACTGTAGGCTTTGCAGGATATAGACGTATTGCACAATTGGCTCCGTCCGCCTTCGCTAAAGCTTCGGCGGGACAGCCTTCGCTTGCTTCGGGAGAAACCTGGGAATGGCTTGCCCAGCCGGAGCTTGCGAAGCAAGCGAAGGCTGGCTGGGGCGCCAGGATTCGAACCTGGGAATGGCGGAATCAAAATCCGCTGCCTTACCACTTGGCTACGCCCCAACGGGATGGCGGCGACCTTACCGGCAAAGCGGAATCGCCGCAACCGAGCGGCGCGCCGCGCACCCGACATCACGGTTGACGCGGCGGCCCTCGCCCGGCAAGTTGCGGCCGTTCGATGACAACGCCCCAGCCCTCACCCGCCGCAACCGCTCCGCCGCTGCCGCTGCCGCGCGATCCGCAGCTGCGGCACATGGCCAATGCCATCCGCGTTCTCGCCATGGACGCGGTGGAAAAGGCGAACAGCGGCCATCCCGGCATGCCCATGGGCATGGCCGATGTCGCAACGGTGCTGTGGAGTCGCTTCCTCAAATTCGATCCGGCGCGTCCCGACTGGCCCGACCGCGACCGCTTCGTGCTTTCGGCCGGGCACGGCTCGATGCTGCTCTATGCGCTGCTGCATCTCACGGGCTATCCCGGCATGACGATGGACGAGCTGAAGCGCTTCCGCCAGCTCGGCAGCCGCACCGCCGGCCATCCCGAATACGGCCACGCGCCCGGAATCGAAACCACCACCGGCCCCTTGGGCCAGGGCCTTGCCAACGCCGTCGGCATGGCGCTCGCCGAACGGCTGCTCAATGCCCGCTTCGGCGATGCGCTCGTCGATCACCATACCTACGTCATCGCCGGCGATGGCTGCCTCATGGAAGGCATCAGCCAGGAGGCGATCACGCTCGCCGGGCATCTGCGGCTCGGCAAGCTCATCGTCTTCTGGGACAATAATTCGATCTCGATCGACGGCGACACCGCGCTCTCCACCTCCGACGATCAACTGCAGCGCTTCGCCGCGGCCGGGTGGGGCGCGGTCGCGGTCGACGGCCACGACCATGCCGCGGTGGCCGCGGCGATCGACGAAGCGCGCGCCGATGAGCGGCCCTCGCTCATCGCCTGCCGCACCACCATCGCGTTCGGCGCGCCGACCAAAGCGGGCAGCGCCGCCGCTCACGGCGCGGCACTCGGCGCCGCGGAGATCGCCGGCGCGCGCCAACGACTCGGCTGGTCCGATCCGCCCTTTACCATTTCCGAGGACATTCTCGGCTGGTGGCGCAGTGTCGGCGCCCGCGGCGCCGCCGCCGTGCAACACTGGCAGCAGCGCCTCG
>DATIYL010000192.1:0-2820 GCA_035517635.1 Allostellaceae bacterium
GACGCCGTCGAGCGCGAGATGCCCATATGGCAATGGACGAGAAGATGCGCATCGGGGAGCTTCGCGAGGTCGCGGCCGAAGCGCAGCAGCGCCGCGACGTCCTCGCGCTGCGCCAGCTTCATCTCCGGCCGCTCTTCGGTGATGTCATGAAAACGCAAATCGAGCCGCTCGTGCTCGCCGAAGGCGCCGAAGGCGTCGGGGTCGGGAAAGCCGGGATCGAGGATCGACAGGACATGCGTCACGCCCGCGGCCCCGTGCCCTTCGAGCTCGGCGATACCGCAGACGGTGATGCGAAAGGCGACGAACTCGCTGGCGCTGGTCATGTATGTTATTTCCCGCTGATATATTGCGCATAGCGCAGCCGCTGCGACAGGTCCAGCCTGTCGTCTCCGCGAAAGCGCTACGGAATGTACAAACCGGCAGCGGCGCCATGTCTCAAGTTTCGCCTTGCCCGCGAAAGCGGGCATCCAGGAGCTTCAGCCCCGATGAGCGGAGCGCATCGCTCTGGGTCCCCGCTTTCGCGGGGACGGCGGAAAAGAGTTTGAGATAACAGTGTTTCAGCCGATTGGCAGGCGCACTCGTCACGGCGCGCGACGCGTCGGCTGCGAATAGTAATGCTCGAGCACGACCTTGACCGAGGCGGCGACCGGCACGGCGAGGATGACGCCGGCGACGCCGAGGAAGAGGCCGCCGGCGAGGAAGGCGAACATCACCACCGTCGGATGGAGCTGCGCCGCCCGGCCAAGCACGACCGGCCCCACCACCCGATCGATCAGCAGGCGGAAAACGGTGACATAAACGGCGAAAGCGACCACTGCCCAGAAGCCGTGCCGCTCGAGCGCGAGCAGGCCGACCAGCGCCGCCGAGGTCATCGGCCCGATCACCGGGATCAGCTCCAAGAGGCCGGTGAGGAGCGCCAGCAGCACGGCGAAAGGCAAGCCGAGGGCGAAGCGAATGGCGATCCAGGACGCGATCGTGGCGAAGACGAAGATGACGAAGAGCCCAACGAGGTAGCGGCGCAGCAGCGGATCGATCTCGCGCGCGATCTCCGCCACCTCCTCGCGGTATTCCGGCGGCACCAGCCACAGGGCGCCGGCGGCGAGCTGCGGCCCGGCGTGCAGGAAATAGAAGATGAGGACGATGACCAGCACCGCGCCGGTGATCGCGGCGAAGCCGTAGATGGCCGTGTTCAGGATTTGCTGCGGCGAGCCGATATCGGCGGTGAGCGCGTCCAGAATCTGCTGCGACAACTGCCCGGCTTCGATGCGCCGCCCGAAGAGATCGATCTGCTCGCCGCCGAAAAGCTCGGCGAAGAATTTGTGAAGCAGCCGCGGCGCATCGTGAAAGGCGTTGCCCAGATCGGCCGACAGCGTCACGGCAACCCAATAACCGAGCCCGCCGAGAAACGCCATCACCACGGCGTAGGTCGCGATCGCCGCCGCTTCGCGCGACAGGCCGAGCTTTCGCCGCAGCCAGACATTGGGGGGCTCGGCGACATAGGCAATCGCGGCGGCGATGAGGAAAGGCAGCACCGCGAGCCGCACGACGTAAAGAAAGGCGAGCGCGACGCCGACGGCGAGCGCGATCGCCCATTTGTTCACCGGCGCGCGACGATCCTGCGCCATCGGCCCGCCCTTTCAACCGCCGCTATCGGCGGCGCTGCGGTAGCTGCGTCCTTTCCAGGCGACGCGACCTTGCCGCCTGGCTCTGATCCCGGCCAGCGCCAGGACCGCCGCCAGGCTGTAGGCGACGGGAAAGAGCAGACCATAGCCGGGCGGAATGGCGAAATAGCGCGCCGCCGCGATATGGACGCCGAACAGCGCCAGCGATGCCGCGAGCGCGACGGCCAGAGCGGCAGCGTCGAGCGGTGCGGGCGTTGCCGCGAAGCGGACGGCGAGCGCTGCCGGGATGGCGAGCGCCGACCAGGCGATGACGAGCCCGCCAAGGGCGATGACGGCGGTGCGGCCGACGCCGCCGAAGGTGTCGATGACGCTTCTCCTCAGCCCTTCCCAAAGCTGCGGCAGGCTCCGGTACATGCGCACGCCGATGAGGGGCGCGGCGCCCATCAGCGCGATGCGCCCGCCCGTGGCCTTGACGCGCGCGGCGAGGGCGCTGTCTTCGGACACGGTGCCGCGCACGGCGCGATGACCGCCGGCGCGCTCATAGGCGGCCCGGCGGATCAGCAGGAATTGGCCATTGGCCGCCGCCGAAGGATCGTCGGGATCGCCGACCCGGCTCAGATCGCCGGCAAAGCCGAGCGCACAGAGGCCGGCGGGAATGATGAGCCGCTCCCACACCGTCACCAGCACCTGATGCGGCTCCAAGGAGAGGAAATCGAGGCTGCGCTGCTGTGCCGCCGTGATCGCCGAACGCAGCAAGGCGGGCGCCGGGATCGTGTCGGCATCGATGAAGCAGAGCCACTCGCCCCTGCCCTCCCCGGCGCCGCGCCAGCAGGCATGCGCCTTGCCCATCCAGCCCGCGGGGAGCGGCCCGGCTTCGATGACGGCGAGCGGCACCGCGATGCCGCCCATGCCGCGCGCGATCGCGGCGGTGCCGTCGGTCGAGCCGTCATCGACGAGGGTGATCGAAACGCGGCTTGCGGGATAGTCCTGTGCCGCGAGCCCGGCGAGACAGTTCCCGATCGCGTCGGCTTCGTTGCGCGCCGGCACGATGATGTCGATCATCGGCGCCGCGCCCGGCAGCGGCGCCGGCTGCACCACCTCATAGGCCTGATATTGGCGCAGCGCACGCCCGATCAGCGTCGCAACGACGAGCGCCCAGAGCAGCGAGACGGCGGCGGCGATCATGGCTGGGTCCGCC
>DATIYL010000193.1:0-2068 GCA_035517635.1 Allostellaceae bacterium
CGGAACTCCTTAACTTTCTTTCACTTCTAGCTGTGCTACACGAGCCCGCGTCCGCAACGATCAAGACCGAGAATGAGCGTCGTCACCCGCTTTGCCCCCTCGCCGACCGGATTTCTCCACATCGGCGGCGCGCGTACCGCGCTGTTCAACTGGCTTTACGCCCGCGGCCGCGGCGGCAAGATGCTGCTGCGAATCGAGGACACCGACCGCGAGCGCTCGACGCAGGCCGCCATCGACGCCATCCTCGACGGACTGACCTGGCTCGGCATCGATTGGGACGGCGAGGCGATTTATCAGTTTTCCCGCTCGGCGCGGCACCGCGAGGTGGCCGAGCAGCTCCTCGCCATTGGGCGGGCCTATCGCTGCTATGCGAGCCAGGAGGAACTCGCGCAGATGCGCGAGGCGGCGCGGCGCGAGGGCCGCGCCAAGCTCTATGACGGCCGCTGGCGCGATCGCGACCCGAGCGAGGCGCCGCCGGGAGTAAAGCCGACCATCCGCCTCAAAGCGCCGCTGACCGGCGAAACCGTCATCGAGGATCAGGTCCAGGGCCGCGTCGTCTGGCAGAACGAGAACCTCGACGATCTCGTGCTGCTGCGCTCCGACGGCACGCCGACCTACATGCTCGCCGTCGTGGTCGACGACCACGACATGGGCGTCAGCCACATAATCCGCGGCGACGATCATTTGACCAACGCCGCGCGGCAGAAGCAGATCTACGACGGCCTCGGCTGGCCGGTGCCGGTGATGGCGCATATTCCGCTCATTCACGGTCCCGACGGTTCGAAGCTTTCCAAGCGCCACGGCGCACTCGGCGTCGACGCCTACCGCGCCATGGGGTATCTGCCGGTGGCGCTGCGCAATTATCTGGTACGGCTCGGCTGGAGCCATGGCGACCAGGAGATTTTCTCGACCGACGAGATGATCGCGGCTTTCGATCTGCCGCAGATCGGCCGGTCACCGGCGCGCTTCGACTTCGCCAAGCTCGAGAACCTCGACGGCCACTACATCCGAGGCAGCGCCGACGGCGAGCTCCTCGCCGCCATCGAGGCGCTGCTCCCCCATATCGCCCATGGCGCCGCTATAGCCGCCAAGCTGACGCCCGAGGTCCGCGCCCAGTGGCTGCAGGCCATGCCAAGCCTCAAGGAACGTGCAAAGACCCTCCTTGATCTCATTGATGGAGCTCACTTTCTCTTGGCCGACCGGCCGATCGGCCTGGACGACAAGGCAACCGCTCTGCTGACGCCGGAGGCGAGATCGCTGCTGGCGGATATCGCGACCGTGCTGACCGCCGTCGAGCCGTGGGCGCCTGACGCCACCGAGCCCGCCGTCCGCGGCTTTGCCGAGGCCAAGGGCCTAAAGCTCGGTGCCGTGGCGCAGCCGCTGCGCGTGGCGCTGACCGGCCGGACCACCTCGCCGGGCATCTTCGAGGTGCTGGCGCTGCTCGGCAAGCTCGAGAGCCTTGCCCGTATCGCCGATCAGGCCACCGCCCGTGACGATCAATCGCGCGTGAGTTTCGGTCGCTAGAACGCCGTCATATGGCTATTATCTTGCAGTGCACACCTTGTTACGCTACCCCCAACAGGGCCGAAACGCGCAGGCCCTGCCGAGGCCACTGACCTCCAATCGCGAGCGCGTCACGAGCCGTTTCGGTTATCAGCCATCGAGGACATGATCATGGACGCGAAGAGCGGCGCCAACATCAAGACCGGCACGCTGAAAGTCGGCGACAAGAGCTATTCGTTCCCGATCTACGACGGGACCATCGGCCCCGAAGTGCTGGACGTCTCCAAGCTCTACGCCGAAGCGGGCATCTTCACCTACGACCCCGGCTTCACCTCGACGGGAAGCTGCGAGTCCAAGATCACTTATATCGACGGCGACCAGGGCGTGCTGCTCTATCGCGGCTATCCGATCGAGGATTTGGCCGAGCACGGCGACTTCCTTGAGACCTGCTATCTTCTGCTCTACGGCGAACTGCCGACCACGACGCAAAAGGCCGATTTCGTCGACCGCGTGACCCATCACACGATGGTGCACGAGCAGATGAGCCGCTTCTTCCAGGGTTTCC
>DATIYL010000194.1:0-19271 GCA_035517635.1 Allostellaceae bacterium
TGGCCGCCGCATTGCCGCGCGCTTCCTAAGGGATGCTTCGGCTGCCCTGGTGCGAAATCGCGCCGTGCTCGAAGCGCTCGCAAAGCGCTACCGGCTCGGGGTCGTGGCGAATTTCTATGGGAATCTCGAGGCGGTCTGCCGCAGCGCGGGTCTCGCCTCGCTGTTCCCGGCGATTGTCGACAGCACGCGGGTAGGCGCCGAAAAGCCGAGCGAAGCGATCTTTCGCGCGGCGCTCGAGCGGCTGCTGGCGGCGCCCGACAAGACGCTCCTCATCGGCGATTCACTGCGCCGCGACCGCGAAGGCGCCCGGCGCATGCGGATGGGGTTCGTCTGGATCGCGCCCCCGGAAGCGCAAGCCACCGAGCGCCGCACCGCCGGCGCTCGGCCCGACCACCCCACGATCGAGCGGCTCGGCGCCTTGGCGGAGATGCTGCTATGACCCGCGGCGCGACGCAGGCAATCCTCCAAGGCGGCATCATCGCCGCGGGCAGCGGCAGTCGGCTGCGCGCCGAAGGCAGCCGCGTCAGTAAGCCGATGGTCGCCGTCGCCGGGCGCCCCTTGATCGAGCATGCGCTCGATCGCCTGCGCGCCGCCGCCATCCGCCGGCTGACGATCATCATCAACGAGGCGAGCGATGATTGCCGGCAATGGCTGGAGGATCATGCGCGCGATCTCGACATCGACCTGATCGTGCGCACGACCCCTTCTTCCTATGCCAGCTTCCGCCGGGTCGCAGACCGCCTCGCCGGGGCGCGGGCGGTGATCACCACGGTCGATGCGATCATGGCGACGGCGGATTTCTGCGGCTTCGTGAGCCACGCGGCGGCGCTGCCCGAGGATATAATGGTCCTCGCCGCGACGGATCTCGTCGATGACGAGAACCCGCTCTGGGTCACGCTCGATCCGGCGGACGGCAGCATCCGGCGGCTCGGCGGAGATCGCGGCAGCCACGTAACCGCCGGGCTCTATGTGCTGCCCGCGCATGGCTTGAGGGAGCCCGCCGGCAGCTTCGATCGCCTGCGGGACTATCTCGGATGGCTGCTGGAGCACGGGCAGAGGATGCGCGGGATCCCCTTGCCGCGCGTTTACGACATCGATCGGATGCACGACATTGCCGCGGCGGAACAGGCGGCCGCGCATGGCGACTGGAGCCCGCGATGAGCGCGCGCGAGACCTGCTGGGGCATCTACCGCGAGGCCGCGCATTCGCCCGGTCGCATCGCCGACGATGCGGCGATCATGAAACGCGTCGGCGACGCCTTAAGGGCGCGGAACTTCGCCGTCGAGCTGCTCGCCGTGGACGGCATCGATGCCGCGCTGGCGAGGCCCGGCGGCAATATTTTCGCGATGTGCGAAGGCGGCGACGTCCTTTGCCGCCTGGCGAGCGCGGCCCGGCAAGGCGCCGTCGTCGTCAACGCGCCGCAGGCGATCGGCAATACCTATCGTCACCGCATGGTCGAACTGTTCCAGCGCCGCCAGGTATCGGCGCCGCCGAGCCGGATCGTCGCGACCGATGGCGTCGCGCCGCACCCGATGACCGCTGTTTGGGTCAAGCGATACGACTTCCATGCGACGCAGCCGGACGACGTTATCTATGCCGCGTCCGCAGCGGGTTGGCACGAAGCCCTGCGCCGCTTCGCCCGGCGCGGCATCCCCTTCGTCATCGTGCAGCAGCATGTCGAGGGCGATCTGGTCAAATTCTATGGCGTGAGCGGCGACCGAGGCGCGGGACCGAGCGCAAGCTGGTTCAAATGGTTCTATCACCGGGACCAGGGCAAGATCGGCTATCGCTTCGAGACCGCGCGCCTCGAAGTCGCGGCGCTGCACGCCGCTTCGGTGCTCGGCGTCGACATCTTCGGCGGCGATGCCATCATCCAGCCGGATGGCGAGCCCCTGATCATCGATCTCAACGCCTGGCCCAGCTATGCGCCGTTCCTCAACCAGGCCGCAGAAGCGATCGCCGATCATCTCACTCACCGCTTTCGGCGACGCTTGCGCGCCATAACCGCCGCGGAATAGACCCATGGATCAGATCTCCACCGAAGACGTCCTCCAACCCGCCGCCGGCGCGGGTCACCGCCGCAAAGTACCCGGGCCCGCCTCGCAAGCGATCTTCGAGCGCGAAGCGCAGGTCATGGCGCCAGGGCTGCAGTCGATCGCGCTCTATTCGCAGCTCGCCGTCGAGCGCGCCCAGGGTTGCACCATCACCGATGCCGACGGCAACGCGTATCTCGATTTCATCGCCGGCATCGCTGTCGGCAGCCTCGGCCACACGCATCCTCACTACGTCAAGCGCCTCAAGGAGCAGCTCGAGCGCGTCACGTTCGGCAGCCTCACCACCGAGACCCGCGCCCGCTTCCTCGAGCTGCTCGGCGCCGCCTTGCCTGACGGCCTCTCGCACCTGCAGCTCTATTCCGGCGGGGCCGAAGCGGTCGAAGCCGCCTTTCGCCTCGCCAAATCGGCGACAGGAAAATTCGAGTTCATCGGCTTCTGGGGCGGGTATCACGGCAAAACGGCGGGCGTCATCGGCCTGCTCGGCGGCCGCCAGCGCTATCACCAGGGCCCCTTTCCGACCGGCATGCACATGTCACCCTATGCCAATTGCTACCGCTGCCCCTGGAAGCTGCGCTACCCCTCCTGCGGTCTCGCTTGCGCCGAGCATCTGCGCAATGTCGTCAAGAACGACACCCAGGACGAAGTGGCGGCGATCATCGTCGAGCCGATGCAGGGCACCGCGGGCAATGTCGTCCCGCCCGACGCCTTCCTTCATGCCGTGCGCGAGATCGCCGACGAATTCGGCGCGCTGCTGATCGTCGACGAGATCCTGACCGGATACGGACGCACCGGGACCATGTGGGCCTCGGAGCAGTTCGGCGTGAAGCCCGACGTCATGACCATCGGCAAAGGCATGGGCGGCGGCTTCCCGCTCAGCGCCGTCGCCGCCTCGCTCGAGCGGATGTCGGCGGCGCCGTTCGGCGAGCCGAGCGGAAGCTCGTCGAGCTATGGCGGCAATCCGCTCGCCGCCGCGGCAGGGCTCGCCGTGATCGAAGCCATGCGCGCGGAAAAGCTGGTCGAGAACTCGGCGCGCATCGGCGCGCTGATGCTGGATGCGCTCAAGCGCCTGCAGGAGAAGTACCGTTTCATCGGCGACGTGCGCGGGCGCGGGCTGATGATCGGCGTGGAGATGGTCGCCGACCGCGCCACCAAGGAGCCGCTCGGCGGCGAGATCACGCGCGCGCTGTTCCACGAGGCGCTCGAGCGGGGTCTCGTGACCATGTCCTACGCGCATGTCATCCGCATCAATCCCCCGTTGGTCATCAGCGAGAGCGAAGCCCTGCGCGGCATCGATATCCTCGATCAGTCCTTTGCCGCGATTGCGCGCCGCTTCGGGCTCGATTGATGCGATCGCATGCGCGGCGCGGCGCCTTCATCGGCTTCGGCAATGCCGCCGCCCAGGCTCACCTCCCGGTTTGGCAGTCGCGCGACGACGTCGTCATGGTCGCGGCGACCGATCGTGCCGAAGCACGCCGCGAGGCGTTCCTCGCCGCCTGCCCGGGCGGTCGCTGGCACGCGACCCTCGACCGGCTGTTGTCCGAGGAGGCGCTCGATTTCGTCGACATCTGCACGCCGCCGGGGAGCCATGCCGGGCTGATCCGGCAAGCGCTGCGTGCGGGGCTACATGTCCTCTGCGAGAAACCTTTGGTGACGCGCGCGCCGGACGCGCAGATGATCGCGGCAGCCGCGGGTGCCGCCGGCCGCGCCGTCTACACCGTCCATAATTGGCTCGAAGCGCCGATTTGCCGCAAGATTTCCGAGCTGATCGCCGCAGGCGCCATCGGCGCCGTCCGCAGCGTCGGTTGGCGCACGCTGCGCACCCGGCCCGCCGCCGGCTTGGGCGCCGAGACCGCAAACTGGCGCGTCGATCCGGCGGCGGCCGGCGGCGGCATCCTGTTCGATCATGGATGGCACGCGCTCTATTGCGTCACGCGCTGGCTTGGCGCGGCGCCGCAAAGCGTCGAAGCGCGGCTCGAGACGCGCCGCCATAGCGACTGGCCGCTCCACGACACCGCGACGCTCGATCTCGACTGCGGCGGCCGGAGCGGCCAAGTCTTTCTGACCTGGGCGGCGGATGAGCGCGCCAATCACATCGACGTCGAAGGCGAGCGCGGGCGCATCCGGGTGGACGGCGCGAACGTCATCCTTGAAGACCGGTCCGGGAAGCAACAGTGGTTCTGCCCGCCGCCCCTGTCGCAGGGCTCCTATCACCCGGATTGGTTCGCGGGATCGGCGCGCGATTTCTGTGCCGTGATGACGGACGGCGCGCCGGGGAACCTGGATGAGGCGATGCTGTGCATGCGCCTCATCGATCTGGCGCAGCGCTCGAGCGACGCCGGAGGCGCGCGGCTCGCTCTCCGCGATCAAGCGCCGGAAGCGGCGGCCGGCCCCTCGCGCCAAGCGAGGGCGAGCACGAGGAAGAAGAAGATCGGCGCGCCGAACGCCGTCAGCAGCACGAACCAGCTGACCTTGCCGAACAGTGCCAAAGCGAGCACGAGATAGATGAAATCGCGCCGCGACAGCGCATCGAGGAGGCGCGCCAAAGGGCGGTCCGGCGCCGTCGAGACCGATGTATAGACCGGGCCGGCGACCGCTTTGCGGCGGATCACCCGCCAATAGACGAACCCGGCCGACCCCAATGTCCCCAGCACCGCCGCGGCACCGAACCACAGCGGCACGACGCTCCCCGACGCGCGGCTCCAGCCCAGCGCCATGCACGCGAAGGTGACGCCGTGCACGATGTTATCCACCCAGAAGTCGAGAACCCCGCCCCAGCGCGACTCCTGAAATCTCAGCCTCGCCAATTCCCCGTCGCATCCGTCGAGAATCGAGTGAGCCAGCAGCAGCAGCGCGCCGAGAGTTTGCAGCTCCGCACTGGAGGAGAGGAAAAACGGCGCGCTGGCAAGCCCGATCGCCAAGGAGACCAGGGTCATTTGATTGGGAGTGACCGGCGTGGCACAGAGTCGGCGCGAGATGGCGAGCGATATCGGCCGCTCGACATGGCGCGCCATGAAGCCGTCGGTTTCCTTGACCACCGAGCGCAACAGATGCCGTTCGGCCCGCACGGCATCCGCGGCGGTCGTCACCACCATCGGCGCGAGATCGGCGGGGAGCTCAGCCGGCCGGCCGAAGCGTCGGATGAGCCGATCCTGGATCGTCGCCAAATCGGCAGCGGCTTCGCCCGCCTCGAGCAGGGCAAGCGCATCGCGTGCGATCGCGGCGGGAAGCAGGATCACCGGACCCGCCGCGGCCCAGGCGCGCGCCTCGGTCGCGACCGCGGCGAGGTGCCGGAACCATGCGGTCTCGCCCAGCACGGTCGTCGGCGCGATGAGCACGGCCGGCGCCCGGCCGGCTGCGGCAAGGGCGGCAACGCCGGGCCAATCCGCACCCTCCGCACCTCCCGCCGCCGCAGCCTTCTCCGGCGACAGATGGACGATGCTCCGATAGCCGGCCGCACGCGCGGCCAAGCCTATGCGCCGCGACAGGCTGAGACCGAGAATGACCGGGTCGGACTCGCCGGTCGTCGCAGCGGCGGCGCCGGGCACCAGGACCAGAAGCGGCGCTCCCCCGTCGGCAGCCTCGCCCTCCGGGATCGATGCGCGATTGGACAAAGCGTGCGACATTGCAACGGTCTATCCGCCGTGAACACGAAGGATGAATTTGGGATGAGGGGGCAACTTTTGGTAGCCCTCCCTTGGGGCTGATCGCGGTTGATGCGCCGTCTCCTTCATCTCTGGCCGGCCAGCGCCGCGCTTCTCGGCCTGGCGCTGGTCGTTTGGCTGATCGTCGATGCCGGCACCGAGGATGTGGCGCGGTCGATGCTCCTCGTCGGTTGGGGCTTGCTGCCGATCGCGCTCTTTCATTTCGTCCCGCTTTCCCTCAGCGCTCTCTCCTGGCGCGATCTCTTGCCGCGCTCGCGCCGCCTTGCCGTGACCAGCGTGATCTGGCTTCGTTGGATCCGCGAATCGATCAACGCGCTGTTGCCCGCCGGCGGCGTCGGCGGCGATCTCGTTTGCGTACGTCTTGCCCGCTTGCGCGGCGTGCCGCAGACGGAGGCCGCGGCGAGCATGATCGTCGACGTGACCGTCGGCGTCGTGACGCAGTTGCTGTTTGCGGCGATCGGCACCCTCCTGCTGCTGGCACGCTCGACGGAGCCGACAACGCTCAAAGTGGGGTGGCTGGCGTTGGGCGCCATCGGACTGTTCTCGGTCGGAACGGCCGCGTTTTTCCTGTCGCAGCGATCCGGCATGCTCGCGGTGTCGACGCGGCTGGCCGGCCGCTTGCTGGGCAGCGAACGGACATCCGGCGCCGCCGCGAGCGCTTCGGCGATCGACGACGCCGTTCTCCGCATCTATCGCGACCGCATCGGGTTCTTCCGCGCCAGCCTGGTGCGGTTCGCCGGCTGGGTCGCCGGCACCGGCGAGATCTGGCTGGTGATGCACTTCCTCGGCCGGCCGATCCTCGTCGTCGAAGCGTTCATCCTTGAAAGCCTCGGCGCCGCCGTCCGGGCGGCGGCCTTCATGGTGCCCGGGCAGCTCGGCATCCTCGAAAGCAGCTTCGTCGTGTTCGGCGCGATGTTCGGCCTGCCGGCGAATGCCGCGCTGGCGATCTCGTTTTCGCGACGCGTGCGCGAGCTGGCCTTGGGCGTGCCGGGACTGCTTGTCTGGCAGTGGCTCGAAACCCACCAGCTGCTGCGCCAACGCCGCGTCGGATAAGCCCGCGCACCGTCGAGATCCACGGGTGCCACGGCGCGCTCCGGATCATGGCTGCCGCTGCGGGCAACCGTGCGTTGCTCATAAAGCCTTCATGGTGAAGCCATTCCCGCGTCATCGTCTTCTGATGGAATTCGTCCTCGAAACCTAGCGAGGAGCTGAACGATGAAGCAGCCGCTCCTTAGGACTTGCTCCGCCATCGTCGCGACGGCGGCCCTGATGAATAATTCACTTGCAGACGACGCCAAGCACCCGCATGCGCCGCTGGTGACAACGGCGACCTCGAGCGGAACCGTCGGTGCGCAATTCGCGCTCGACCGCGACGACGAGCGGCCGCTATCGGCGGCAGAGAAGCTCGCGCTGGTCCGGCAAAAAGTGAAATACGTCTTCGTGATCTTCCAGGAGAACCGCTCCTTCGATCATTATTTCGGCACTTATCCCGGCGCAAACGGGCTGACCTCGACCTATCCCGGCGCGGACCCGAAGGATCCGATGGCGCAGCCGGCGAATGCGACGGCGAGCTACACGCAAAACATCTGGAACACCGACGGCTCGTTCTCCACCGTCACGCCGTTCCTGATCCCGCGCACGGTGAAGGACGTCAACGGCAACGACGTGCAGCTCTACCCCGAGGACACGTTCTCGGTCGACCATTCGCACACCGGCATGGTCTTCAGCGCCCATTACGACGCCGCGACGCAATCGCATTCGAAGAACGACGCCTATGTTCTGGACCAGGAAGGCCTGCGCTACTCCGGCGACGCTTCGACACCCGGCAGCGTCGTCCTGAAGAACGGACAGCCGATCACCGGCACACCGTCGCTTGCGGTGAAGCAGGAAGGCGAGCTGATGTTGGCGCATGTCGATTGCGACACCATCCCCTTCCTCTGGCAATACGCGGACCGCTTCACGCTGTTCGACAATTTCCACCAGACGACGATCGGTCCGTCGACACCGAACGCGATCTCCATGATCGCCGGCCAGACCGGACAGACGCAGTGGGCGCTGCACCCCGATGCCGCCACCGCCGCCAATGCGGCAGAGGCTTTCTCGATCCCGAATGCCTCGGACAATCCGCCTTTCGCCGGCGGCACGGCCGACAGCTCGCCCTCTCAGGCGCCGTTCGGTCCTGACGAAGAGAGCTTCGCCAGCACCGGAGCACCGACGCCGCTGCCGCCAGCCAACGGCACGCTGACGACGGTGCAGCTCAAAGGGGCGGAGACCGGCAAGTTCGCCTCGCAGGCAAACCTGACCTTCGCGACGCTGCCGCTCTCCTTCATGGGCGATCAGATCGAGCAGATCATTGCGTCGGACCCGAACCCGGCAGCGGATCTGCTCGACGTCCAGAACGACATCAAGACCATCGCCAATGCGACCGACCAGGTCCATTGGGGCTGGTACCAGCAGGGATTCGGGCCGGAACCGTTCGACGGCAAGGCGACGATCGACCTGCTGCCGGCGAGCACGCCGCATCCCTCCTATATCGTGCACCACAATGGCCCGCAGTATTTCGGCTATCTCGGCGACAACCCGCAAGAGGTGGCCAACATGCACAGCCTGGCGCAATTCTTCACCGACGTCGCCAATCACGCGCTGCCGACCGAGGGCGGCGTCTTCTATGTGCGCGGCGGCTTCTACAACAACGATAACCTGCAAGTGCTCGACCCCAACCCCAATGTTCGCGCGACCTTCCCGGGCAATGACGATCACCCGGCCTACTCCG
The DNA here is from genome assembly GCA_035517635.1 of Allostellaceae bacterium. Classification (GTDB taxonomy): domain Bacteria; phylum Pseudomonadota; class Alphaproteobacteria; order ATCC43930; family CGMCC-115725; genus DAHUYF01. Next base: position 8,490 of record DATIYL010000194.1, read on the forward strand.
ACGCGCAGATCTCGGAGGCGCAGGTCGCCGACACGGTGAATGCGATTGCGAACAGCCCCTATTGGAACGAAAGCGCGATCATCGTCACCTATGACGAGACGGATGGTCTCTACGACCATGCGCCCGAAGCCATCCGCAGCTGGGGCCCTGACCACACGCCGTTCAGCGGCGGGCCGCGCATCCCGGCGATCCTGATCTCGCCTTACGCCAAGGCGCATGCGGTCTCGCATGTCTATAGCGAGCACAGCTCCGTGATCAAATTCGTCGACGAGCTCTTCCAACTCGTGCCGCTCGCCGATTTGCCGGATGAGGAGACTGGCCGCGCGCAGGGCGCCCTGAACCCGGCGCTCAATGCGCCGGATGGCTCCGCACAGCTCAATCTCGGCCCCGCCGACGACAAGGTGCCGATGGGTGACATGATCGAGGCGTTCGACAATGGCCGCCTGCTCGGCAGCGTCGCCCCCCTGGCGCCGGACTACGCGACGATCGCCGGGGACATCGTGACCTCGCTGCCGCACTACAACGCCGCCGGCTGCGCGGCGCTCAAGATCACCCCGACCGACTATCCCAACGGCTACGCGGTCGGCGCGGAAAGCGATCCACCGCCGGCGGACTTCAATCCACGGCCGACGGTGAGCCCCGGCATACCGACCAGCGGCAACTGGACCAACTGATTGACGCGGGGGGATGGGCAGGGCGGGAACTGCGGTTCCCGCCCACCGCTTTAGGGAGGCAGGGGTGAAGCGCTCTAGATTCGCGGCCGGAATGGCCGCGCTGACGATCGTGCTCTTCGTCGCCGCCGGCTTCGGCTCGCCGGCTCGCGCAGGCAGTGTGCTCGACGCGGTGGGGAAAGCGCGTCAGGTCTCCTGCGGCATCGTCAGCGAACCGGCGGAATGGAACAAGGAGGATCTGCACGGTTCGCTCGCCGCGCTCGACCGCGAGATCTGCAAGGCCATCGCCGTCGCGATCTTCGATGACGCCGGCAAGGCGCAGATCCTGCCCTACGCGGTCGAGCAAAACGGCTTCGAAGCGCTGCAGAAAGGCGCGGCACAGATCGTCGTCGGCGTCACGCCGAGTGCCGCCACGCTCGCCTTCTACGGCGTCACGTTCGGCCCGCCCATCTTCTACGATGGGCAAGGCTTCATGGTGCACAAGGCTTCGGGCATTCATTCGCTCGCCGACCTGGCGGGGCGCAAGGTCTGCTTCATCGACGGGACCGAGACCGGGCCCATCCTGTTCGCCGCCATGAAGGCACGCGGCATCCGTTTCATTCCCTTCCCCTTCCAGGAAGAAGGCGAAATGAATGCCGGTGTCGTCGTCGGCCATTGCGAAGCGGTCACCGCCGATATCTCGAAGCTGGCGGAAGTGCGCGCGCAATTTCACAGCATGGTCAATGATTTCGAGATCCTGCCGGAGATGCTGACGCTGTCGCCCGTTGCCCTCGCCTACCGGCAGGGCGACGCGCAATTTGCAGCGATCGCGGATTGGGCGGTGTATGCCCTGGTGCAAGCGGAAGCGAGCGGCATCACCGCGGCCAACCTCAACGCCATGAGCGAGAGCGAGGATCCCGTCGTCCAACATCTGCTGGGCGCGGATTGGTCCGCTGGACACGCGCTCGGACTCGACAGGGCCTGGGCGGCTCATGTGATTGCCGCGCTCGGCAATTACGGCGAGATCTACGCGCGCACGGTGGGCGAGAATTCGCCCTTAAAGCTGTCTCGGCGGCTCAACGCGCTCTGGACCGAGGGCGGCCTGATGCATCCGCTGCCGGTGCGGTAGAGATGTATCGGTGAGCGGATCAGACCGCTCAGCGAGAGCCGCTACATCTTCACGTCGCTGATTTGAATCACCGGCTGGATATTGGTGTAGTTCGGGATGTCCCCCATGATCTCGGCGGCGTGCGGCGCCATCGCCTTCTGGAAGGCGTCGGCGCTGTCGAACAGCAGATGGCCCATGGCGACGAAGGCCGGTGGCGTGTTCGGCGCACCGCCGGCGAGACCCTGCTCAACCGCGACGCCCTTGCAGGCAGGAGCGAGCTTCTGGCGCACCATCGGCATGTGCTTCGTGACGTAATAGTTCATGTCGAACTTGGCATCGCCGCGATTGGGATACAGCACGCTGACTTTGATCATTGATCCCTCCCTCGATTTCGGTCCGACATTTCCCTGATCCCGGATTCTCTGCGCCAGTATGGGTCAGTTCAGCCGCGCGGGAAAGGCAGTTCTGGGTTCGCGCCCCCCGACTTGCCCTGTCCGTCGAACAGGCCGCAAACTGTCGCGCGATACCGGGCGGCGGCGAGAGATGACCCGCGCACCCGCAAGCAGGAGGAAGCTCATGGATTTGAGGGGCGCGGTTGCACTGGTGACGGGCGGCAATGGCGGGCTCGGGCAGCGCATCTGCCACGCGCTGGCGAAAGAGGGTGCGCATATCGCCGTGATGTATGCGCAGAGCCGCGACCAGGCCGAGGGTGTCGCCCGCGCCCTGGCCGCAACCTATCAGATCAACGCCGCAGCCTTTGCCTGCGACATCACCGATGGCGCGGCGGTGGAAAGGCTGATCGGCCAGGTGACCCAGCGCTTCGGCCGCCTCGACATTCTCGTCAACGACGCCGCCTATAACAAAGCGATCCCCTTTGCCGATCTCGACAACCTGACGCTCGAGCTCTGGGACAAGATCATGGCTGTCAACCTGACGGGGCCGCTGCGCCTCATCAAGGCGGTCGCACCGGTGATGAAGAGCCAAGGCCGGGGCCGCATCGTCAACATCTCCTCGGTGGCGGGGCTGTCGCCGACCGGCTCGTCCATCGCCTATGCGGTATCGAAGGCGGGGCTGATCCACCTCACGCGCTGCATGGCCGTGGCCCTGGCACCCGAGACGCTGGTCAATTGCGTGGCGCCGGGATTGCTGGAGGGCACGCGCGCAACAGCCAACCTCCGCTCCGAGCAGATCGAGCGCGCTGCGGCCGGATCGCTGCTCAAGAAGGCCGCCGACAAAGACGATTGCGCCAACATGGTGGTCGCCCTGTGCCAGAGCGAGACCATGACGGGCCAGACGATCGTCATCGACGCCGGACGCGTCTTTCATTGACCATGAGCAACGACCGCGTCGCGCCGCCTGCGTGCGCGGCGCGCCGTTGATTCAAGTCAAGGGCAAGCCGGCGGCGGCACGGTACCGTTGGCGCCATGACTCGTTCTTTCACCGCCGCTCCGCTGACGACCGAGGACATCGCCGTGGCCTTCCCTCTGGTCCATGCGGCCCTGCCGGAGATCAACCTTGCCATGTGGCGCAGCTTTGCCCGCGGCATCGTCGACCTGCCCTCGCCCTACCCGGCGGGCGGCGCCTGCCTGCGCAACGAGGGCGGCTATCTCTGCGGCGTTCTGACCTACCGCATCGAGCGCGATTTGCGGCACGGCACGGCGTTGAACGTCGATCTCTTCGCCGCGCTCGACGTCACCGGCGAAGAAGCGGCGACGCACGCGCTGCTGCAAGTGGCGGAGGAAAAGGCGCGCGACCTGCACTGCATGACGATCCGCGTCAACATCGAGAAAGGTGGAGCAACGCTGGCCCGGCGCTTCCGAACTTCCGGGTACCGGGAGGAAGCGACGATCTTCTGCAAGCCGCTCGACGACGGGCCCGTTCGGGCTTGAGCACTAGCTCGGGCTATTCCAATCCGGCGGCGAGCTCTTCGAGGGTCTCGCGGTCGGCGATGCGGACGCTGCCGGCGGCCTCGAGCTCGATATAGCCCTGCTTCTTGAGGCTGGTGAAGACGCGGCTCGCCGTCTCGGTGGTGAGGCCGAGGTAATCGGCAATGTCGGTGCGCGTCATCGGCAGGGTGAGCCGCTCGCCGCCGCGGCCGGAGCGCGCCTGGCGCTCGGCGACCGAGAGCAGGAAAGAGGCGATCCGCTCATGCGCGGTCTTGCGCCCGAGCAGCATCATCTGCTCCTGCGCCACCGCGAGCTCGTTCGACGCCATCGCCAAAAGCCGCTTCTCCATCTTCGGAAACTCGTCGAGCAGGCGCTCGAGCTGCCGGCGCGGGAAACGGCAGACCTTCACCGGGGTGATGGCCTCGGCGCTGTACGTGTAGCTGTCATTGAAGGCGAGCCCCAGCAGATCGCCGGCGAAGAGAAAGCCGGTGATCTGCCGCCGTCCATCCGGCATCAGCTTGAACACCTTCACCGCGCCTTCGATGATGTTGAAGAAATAGGTTGCCGCCTCGCCCTCTTCGAGCAGGCTCTCGCCCGCGGCGATGCTCTGATGCGTCCGCGAGGCCGCCAGGCGGCCGAGATCCCGCGACTCCATGACGCTGCAGATGCTGAGGGCGCGCGCGGCGCAGCTCTCGCAGGCATGAGCACGCCCGCCGGCGGCGGCGTTGCGCGGCATTTCGGTCAGGGCCATGGCCAGCATGCGATTCCCCACTCTTCCAGAGGCGGCCGGCTTCCGCCGGTCCAGCGATGCCGGCATCATCGGCCACGCCCGACCGGCCCGAAATTCGGATTTGTACGTAAGGGATTCTACGTACCCGCCGCGCGGGCGGGCGTGATGCGCATGCCGGGATCCTCGGCCGCCGCTTCGCTGGCATTGCGGAAATCGGCGGAAAAACCGGCATGGATGCGGTAGACCGGCTCACCCTGATCGACAGAATCGCCGACGCCCTTCAACAAATCGATGCCGGCGCCCTTGTCGGCGGGCGCGCCGGCGAATCGGGCAAGCCGCGCCAGCCGGTAGCAGTCGAGCGCGGCGACAACGCCATCCTCCGGCGCCAAGACCTCGCGCGTCAGCGGCCCGAGCACCGCCGCTTGCGCCGGTTTCCCCTGCGCCGCGATGAGCCGCTCCATCTTGGCCAGCGCGGCCCCGGACTCCAGCAGCTCGCGCGCCCGTGCAACGCCGGCGCCGCCGCGCAGCGCCGGATCGAAATCGAGGATGCGGCCGGCGAGCAGCAGCGCGCGCTCGCGCAGATCGGCCGGCGCGTCGGGCGCGTTCTCGAGCACTTTCATGACGTCGCGCGCCTCCAGCACCGGGCCGATGCCGCGGCCGATCGGCGCGCTGCCATCGGTGACGACGACCTCGAGCGGCAAATCGATGGCGCGACCGACATAGTCGAAAAGCTTTCTCAGCTCGATCGCCGCAGCATCGCTGCGCACCTTGGCGCTCGGCCCGACCGGCACGTCGATGACGAGGCGCTTCGCCCCCGCGGCGACCTTCTTCGACAGGATCGAGGCGACGAGCTGGCCCGGCGCATCGATATTGAGCGGGCGCTCGACCGAGATGAGCACGTCGTCGGCGGGCGACAGCTTCACATGCCCGCCCCAGACGAGGCAGCCCTTCTCCGCCGCGACGATGTCGCGAATCGCCTCGATGCTGAGATCGACCCGGGCCAGCACCTCCATCGTGTCGGCGGTGCCGGCGGGCGAGGTGATGGCGCGCGACGAAGTCTTGGGAATGGGCAGGCCATGCGCGGCGACGATCGGCACGATGATCATCGAGGTGCGGTTGCCGGGAATGCCGCCGATGCAATGCTTGTCCACCACCAGCAGATCACCCCAGTCGAGCCGCGCGCCGGCCCCCGCCATGGCGCGGGTGAGATTCAGCACTTCCGCGGTGGTGAGGAATCCGGCGCAAGCGACGACGAAGGCCGCCAGCTCCATCTTGGAATAGCGCAGATCGGCGATGTCGCGCACGATGTTGTCGAGCGCCGCGGCAGAGAGCTCGGCGCCGCGGATCTTGGCGTGCACCGCTTCGAGGCTGCGCGGCGGCACCGCCTGCTCGAGCTCGATCTCGGTGCCTTCCGGCAGGCCCAGCAGCGCAAAGGCCTGCTCCGACAACCCGACCTCGTCGGCTGCGACCCAGCCGCCATGCTCGATGACGTTGAGCGTCGCGAGGATGCGCCGGTCGCCGATGCCGAGCTCGACCTTTTCCAGTGCCTGCAGCTGTCCCGGCCGGCAGGCGGCGGAATTGCGCGGTAGAAAAGCGACCGCCTCGCGATAGGTGTCGATGGCCAGGCGGCGCAATTTGACGCGGCTCGCCGTCTCCGACGTCGTCGGCATGGGATCGGTGATCAGTGCGACAGCAGCAGCGGCAACAGGCTGGTGCCGACGACCTGGCGCGTCGCGCCGCCGAACAGCATCTCCCGCCACGGAGCGCGGCCATAGCCGCCCATCACCAGGAGATCGCAGGCATGGTCGCGTGCCGCCGCCAGCACCAGTTCGCCAACACCCACGCCCTTGACGGGGTAGACCGCTTTGGCGATGGCGCGGACGCCGTACCAGGCAAGGTGCTTTGCCAGCGCATCGGCGCCGGTCTCGCCCACCGAGAGCACATGCACCTCGCGCGCGCCGGCGAGCAGCGGCATCGCCGCCGTCACCGCCTTGGCGGATTCGGGCGAATTGTTCCAGGCGAGAGCGATGTTCTCGCCGAGCGCCGGCGGCGCTTCGACAGGCGCCACCAGCAGCGGCCGGCCGGAGCTCAGCAGCGCCTCCTCGATGGCATCGCTATAGGGCTCGTCGGTGACGCGGCCGGAGCGACCGAGCACCATCAGATCGAAGAGCCGCGCGCGATCGGCGAGCTTCACCGAGCCATAGCCCATTTCCTCGCGCCAGCTTGCCGAGGCGCGATGCAGCAGCGCCGGATCGCTGCCGAGCGGCGGCGGCTCCGGTTGCAGCGGCAGCGCGTGCCGCGCCACCGCGGCATCGAAGATCTGCCGCGCCTGCGCCGCCGTCGCATCGGCATCGCGCGCTGCGCTCTCGATGATATCGCCGGTGAGCGGCGTGCCGAGGCCGTCGGCGGCGAGAACCACGAGCTCGCGCGGATCGACCCGGACATGATAGGCCTCGACATGGCTGTGAAAGCGCCGCGCCAGCCGGCAGGCCAGCTCGATCACGCCGGTGCTTGCTTTGCCGCCGCTCACTGCGGCGAGAATCGTGCGGAACTCCATGGCGTTGTCCCCGCTTCTTTATCCAGATGACGGCAGTGAAAGCGATCGGTAATCGGCAAACATTGAGGTGGATCAACCGAGCCGATGCCTGTGCGTAGGGAAATATCCTTATAGCGCGAAGGCCTCGCTGCTAGTACATGTTGCATTGTCTCAAGCCGCGCGGGCGCTTAACGCCCGTAGCAAGGTGTTAAGGCGATGGCGCGTGATACCACGGTATTCTTGGTCGATGATGATGCAGCCGTGCGAGATTCGCTGAAGCTGCTGCTCGAGACGCACGGGCTCGCGGTCAAGGATTTCGACTCCGGCAAAGCGCTGCTGCAAAACGATATGCCGCGTGCCGCCGACTGTCTCGTCTGCGACATCCACATGCCGGTGATGAGCGGGATCGATCTCATCGAGACCCTCGCCCGCCGCGGCCTATCGCGTCCCACCATCCTGATCACCGGCCGCGTTGACGCGGCGCTGCGCCGAAGAGCGCAAGCCGCCGGCGCTTTCCTCGTCCTGGAGAAGCCCTTCGACGGCACACAGCTGATCGACGCGATCGACCGAGCTGTTGGGGCGCGGAATTAATGCGCTGACGCGGTGCCGTAGCGGCATCCTCTATCGAGAACTCCTCACTTGCCCCACCTCACCCCAACCCTCTCCGCCCCACTGGGGCGGAGAGGGAGGGGCCCGCGCAGCGGGAGGGTGAGGTGGGGATGACCTCTGGCTGCTACTTCGCCGGCGCGAGGCTCTGGAGATACGCGACGATATCTTCGACCTGCTGCCGCGCCAGATTGAAGTTCGGCATCGACGGGTGGGGCGCGGCGAGCCAGGCGCGCACCCAAGTGGGGTCGCCGGCGCGGCGGCGCGCGATGCTGGCAAAGGTCGGCGCCATATCCTGGCCCTGGCCCGTATTGTCCACGACATGACAGCCTGTGCACCATTGCCGCGCCAGCGCATGACCGGCGGCGGCATCGCCGGCGGCGTGAGCCGAGACGGCACCGAGAGCGGCACAGGCCGCGGTTGCAATCGCCAAGCCTAGCTTCACCGAGGGCCTCCTCTTCGTCGAGCGTCGACGCGTTTACTTATCGCCCACCAGAAGCGGCGCGTATCTGATTCAGATCAATGCATCGGCCATCGCTAGGGCGACAATCGCGCGCCGTCAATCGAGGCGCCCCTTGGAGCTGCTGCACACCGGCCATGCCATGCCCGACCTCGCCGCGCTCTGCGGCGCGGGCAGTCCTTGGGCGCTCTTCGGCATCGCAACGGCGCTGTTCACCACCGGCCTCATCGGCGGCTTTGCCCATTGCGCGCCGATGTGCGGGCCTTTCGTGCTGCTGCAGCTGCCCGGTGAGGCGGCGCCGACCATGCTCCGGCGACTCGGCGGTGGCTTGCTGCCGGGCTATCACCTCGGCCGGCTGACGACCTATGTAGCGCTCGGTGCGACTCTCGGGGCGGCGGGCGGCGCCGTGGCCGCCCTGGGCCCGTTCCGCTGGCTGATCGCCGCTCTCCTCGCAACGGCTTCACTTGCCTTCTTGTTGCAAGCGCTGAAGCGGATCCTGCCGCTTCCGGCCGGATCCTTCGGCACGGGCGTCGGCTCGTTGCTGGCGCGATGGGCGGCACCGCTGTTCGGCCGTGGCGCGTTGAGGGGCTATGCGCTGGGCGTGGTGCTGGGCTTCCTGCCCTGCGGCTTTCTCTATGCCGCCCTCATCGCCGCTTCCGCCACCGGCAGCGCCTTCGGCGGCGCCGCCGCGATGGCGGGCTTCGCCCTCGGCACGGCGCCGGCGCTGGCGCTTCTGGGCCTCTGCGGTGCGGGCGCGCTGCAGCGCTTCCGCCGCCTCGGCGCGGTCGCGCTGACGCCGGTGCTGCTGCTCAACGCCGCGACGCTGGCCGCCTTCGCCGTCCACGCCCTGGGTTGAACCTCGGTGATGCTCATTGACCTGGATCAAGGCAGAGGCGCGCTCTTCCTGCTCATCTGTCGCCGATTCAACCCGCGCCCGGGAGGGGAGTTAACGTGGTGACCGCAGCTTCGACCGCGAGCGAGCGCTACAACGAGGACATCGTCCGCGCCTTCGTCATCGCCACCGTCTTCTGGGGCCTTGCCGCGTTTACGGTCGGCGTCTTCATCGCCTTCCAGCTCACCTATCCCGTGCTCAATCTCGGGCTCGACTGGACGACCTTTGGTCGGCTCCGGCCGCTGCACACCTCGGCAGCGATCTTCGCCTTCGGCGGCAACGCACTGCTCGGCACGTCCTTCCACGTCGTCCAGCGCACCTGCCGCGCGCCGCTCTGGGGCGGACGCGCCACGGCCTGGTTCATCTTCTGGGGCTATCAGCTGTTCATCGTCATGGCGGCGCTGGGCTATCTCGAAGGCGTCACCAAGAGCCGCGAATACGCCGAGCCGGAATGGATGAACGACATCTGGCTCACCATCATCTGGGTCACCTATCTGGCGGTGTTCCTGGGCACGGTGCTGAAGCGGCGGGAGCCGCATATCTACGTCGCCAACTGGTTCTATCTCGCCTTCATCATCACCATCGCCGCGCTGCACGTCGTCAACAATCTGACGGTGCCGGTCTCGATCTATGGCAGCAAAAGCTACTCCGTCTTCTCCGGCGTGCAGGATGCGCTGATCCAGTGGTGGTACGGCCATAACGCGGTCGGCTTCTTCCTCACCGCCGGCTTCCTGGCGATGATGTACTACTTCATCCCGAAGCAGGCGGATCGGCCGATCTATTCCTACCGCCTCTCGGTCGTGCATTTCTGGGCGCTCATCTTCCTCTACATCTGGGCCGGCCCGCATCACCTGCACTACACCGCGCTGCCCGACTGGGCGCAGACGCTCGGCATGGTGTTCTCGGTGATGCTGTGGATGCCGTCCTGGGGCGGCATGATCAACGGGCTCATGACGCTCTCCGGCGCGTGGGAGAAGCTGCGCAGCGATCCCGCGCTGCGCTTCTCGGTCACCGCCGTCGCCTTCTACGGCATGTCGACCTTCGAAGGCCCGATGATGTCGATCAAGTCGGTCAACGGGCTCAGCCACTACACCAACTGGACCATTGGCCATGTGCATTCCGGCGCGCTCGGCTGGGTCGCCTTCATCACCTTCGGCGCGCTCTACTACCTCGTGCCGGTGCTGTGGAAGCGCGAGCGCCTCTATTCCGTGAAGCTGGTCGCGTACCACTACTGGATCGCAACGCTCGGCATCCTCGTCTACATCGTTTCGATGTGGGTCGCCGGCATCATGCAGGGCCTGATGTGGCGCGCCTATGACCAAGAAGGCTTCCTGCAATACTCCTTCGCCGAAGTGGTGGCGCGCATGCATCCCTTCTACCTCATGCGCGCGCTGGGCGGCGTGCTCTTCCTGCTGGGCGCGCTGATCATGGCTTACAACCTCTGGCGCACGGCGCGGGGCGAGATGCGGCGCGAGCCGGAGCTGCTTCCCGCCGGCGCACGCCCTCTCGCCAGCCCCGCCGAGTGAGGACGACGCCCATGCGCTTCCTGAGCCACAAATTCATCGAGCAGCATGCGGTGCTGCTGCTGATCATGACGCTGATCACCGTCTCGATCGGCGGCATCGTCGAGATCGTGCCGCTGTTCACCATCGAGACGACGATCGAGCGCGTCAAGGGCGTGCGGCCGTACTCGCCGCTCGAGCTCGCCGGCCGGGACATCTATGTGCGTGAGGGCTGCTATCTCTGCCACAGCCAGATGATCCGGCCCTTCCGCGACGAGGTCGAGCGCTACGGCCATTACAGCCTCGCCGCCGAGAGCATGTACGACCATCCCTTCCAATGGGGCTCGGAGCGCCAGGGACCCGATCTCGCCCGCGTCGGCGGCAAATACTCGAACGCCTGGCATGTCGCGCA
>DATIYL010000195.1:0-15505 GCA_035517635.1 Allostellaceae bacterium
CAAATCGTCGCAATCGGAGCAGAAGGCGGGCGCCAGTTCATTGAGCCCGTGGCCGGGATGACGAGCGGCGGAGTGCGGCACGTGATGCGTGACGACGAGCGTCGGCCCGTCTGCCGGCTCGGTGAGCTTCCGCAGGAGCCACGCCCGCGAGAGCCTATGCTCCGCCAAGGCATCGGCGGGGGAGAAAACGCCCGAGCCCTCGCTGCGGCGGATCAGGCGATGGTCGTAAATTTCCCGTTCGGCCGCGGTCATCGCCGACGCGGGATCGCCGGTGACGGCGTAATCCGTCCACAGCGTCGCCCCGAGAATCCGCAGCGGCGCGCCGCCTTGTGCGAGCGATGCCTCGCCCCTGTCGAGCACCGTCACCGTCCGATCGCCCGCCGCGAGCAAGGCGGCGCGATCCTCTCGAAAGCAGCCGCGATAATATTCGTGGTTTCCGGGCACCAGGACGACACCGCATCCGAGAAAGTCGGCGGCTTCGCGCGCGTAAGAGAGCGGCGACACATTCCGTGTCGAGTGGACCCGACCGATATCGCCCGCGAGTATCAGCAGATCCACCGCCCCGACGAACGTCGACAATTCGGGGCCAAAGCCAAGCGGCAGGATATCGCTCCACGGCGCGGCCGGCTGACTTTCCCGGATTTCGATATGTACGTCGCTGAAATAGACGATTCGCATGGCGGTCATTCGGTCCCGAGCCGTCGGCTGAGAGGTAACACGCGCGTTGGTACAGTGGTACGGGAAATTCCGTAGCTTGCGTCTGTAGCGGCTTCAGATTGTATCGTGCGTCGACACATGCCGCGCCCGAAGAACGTCGAGCACCCGGTCCGAAAAATGGTGAACGTGTCTGCTGAGGCCGCTAAGGCCATTCATGACGATCGGCTCGAGTAGCGCCTGGCTACAGAGTCCGAAGCTATCCGCCGCGTGATCGACGCCGGCGTGAAGCGTCTCGCGTCCATTTCGGCTCCTGCCACGGCCACTTGAGCAATGATGCCGAGCTCTTGGAATGCTTGCTCAATGCAAGATACACCATCATAGTTAGTAACATACCCTAGTATCCAGAACCCATTGGGGATGGACGTGGACTCAGTGCGGGTTTGGCTGAACCAGTTGGGACTCGAAAAGTATCAGCAAGCTTTCGCCGATAACGACATCGACATCGACGCATTGCGCCTTTTGGGCGAAACCGACCTGGAAAAACTTGGTGTTTCGCTTGGCCATCGCAAGCGCATGCTTCGCGCCATCGCCGAGCTCAACGACCCGGCCTTGCGCGCGCGGGGACCGATCGCGCCGGGCGCCACGCCGGGCCAATCCGCGGCAGCACCGGCAAGTATCGCACCCCCTGACGAGAGCGGCGAGCGGCGTCATCTCACCGTGCTGTTCTGCGACATGGTCGGATTCACCGAATTCGCCAGTCGTGTCGATCCGGAAGTCCTGCAGCGGATTGTTAAAACCTATGAAGACGCGTGCGAAGCCTGCGTTGCGCGCTACGGCGGGCAGGTTTCTCTGCGGGTCGGCGACGGAATAGTCGCGTTTTTCGGCTATCCGCTGGCCCACGAGGATGAAGCAGAACGCGCAATCCGCGCTGCCCTCGACATTATCGCGATGCTGGCCAAGATCGAATTCGCCGAACTCGGACACATCTTGGTCCGCATCGGCATCGCGAGCGGCTTGGTTGTCGTGCTGCCAGCCGGCAAAGGGGCCGTCGGAGACACGATGGCTATCGCCTCGCGGCTCCAGGGTGTCGCCGAGCCCGACACAATTGTCGTGAGCGAGCGCGTGCATCGGCTCGCGGGGTCGCGGTTCGAATATCAAGACAAAGGCGTACCTAAATTGAAGGGGGTTGCCCGGCCCATCCGGGTCTGGCGCGTCATAGGGTTGCGCCGCGTCCAGAGTCGTTTCGAGGCGATGCACGTGACGCCGCTAACCGCTTTCGTCGGTCGCGAAGCCGAAGCCGACGCCTTGCGCGAGCACTGGAGCAGCGTGGTGGCCGGGCAGGGGCAAGTCATCGGCATCGGTGGCGAGGCTGGCATCGGCAAGTCGCGCCTCGCGCGCTTCATCTGCGACGAGACGCGCGACGACTCTTCCGTCTGGGTGACGGAGCTGCAGTGCTCGCCGTTTCATCGGCAGAGTGCGCTCTATCCCGTCGCCGATCACCTGCGTCGATTGATCTTCCGCGATCACCACGAGAGCGACGACGCCGCGCGCTGGCCTGCGCTCAAATCGTACTTGCGGTCGACCTCGCTGCCGGTCGAAGAGGCGCTCCCGCTGTTTGCCGATCTGCTGTCGATCGCCGCGCCGGCAGGCGAACCCATGTCGCAAATGACCGCTGAGCGTGCCCGGTCGATGATGCGGCACTTTCTCGTCGCGCTGATGATCGAGCAGGTCCAAGCGGGTCCAGGGATCCTGATTGTCGAGGACTTGCATTGGGCAGACCCGTCGACACTCGATTTCATCGACCTCCTGATCGAGCGCATAAGCGATGCGCGCATTCTGCTGTTGCTCACCTACCGGCCGGAATTCGATCATCCGCTCCCGCCGCAAGCCAATGTCAGCAGCCTCTCGCTGGAGCGCCTGCGCGGCGCGGATGCCTCAGAGCTTGTTCGATTGGCGTTTGGCGAGCAGGACTTCGGGGCTGACGTGCTGAACCAGGTCGTCGCCAAGACCGATGGCGTTCCACTCTATATCGAAGAATTCGCCAAGACCGTCGTCGAAGCGCGCGAGGCCGCCATCTCGGCGGCGCTGTCGCAGGTCGTGATTCCCGAGAGCCTCCAGGATTCACTGATCGCGCGGCTTGACCTGCTTGGCGAGGCGAAGACCATTGCGCAACTGGCGGCGATGCTTGGCCGCGAGTTCCGTCGCGATGTCCTTGGCGCCATCTGGACCGGGAGCGCCGATTCGCTGGCGTCAGGCCTCGCGCGTCTGACATTGGCGGAGTTCATCTATCCAATCGGCGACCAGACGCCACAGCGCTACACCTTCAAGCACGCCCTGATCCAGGATGTCGCCTACGAGTCACTTTTGAGAAGCCACCGGGTGACGCATCATCGGCGCATCGCCGAGATACTGGAAACGCAATTCGCCGAAATCGTCGCCGAGCAGCCGGAAGTTGTCGCGCACCACTATACGCTGGGCAAACATCCCGAGCGCGCGGCACGTCTCTGGTTGCACGGCGGACAGAGCTCGCTGCGGCGCAATGCCCATGTCGAGGCAGCAGCGCATTTGCATGGCGCGCTGAGAGCCATCGCCGAGTTGCCCGACACGCCTGCCAGGGCATTGGCCGAGCTTGATGTCCAGATCACGCTTGGCACGGCGCTCGTGGCCGCCAAGGGGTATGCATCGCCGGACGTCGCAACAGCCTGGGCGCGCGCTCAGCATCTGTGCTCGGTCGTCGGCAACGTGCCCCAGCAAGTTCCGGCGCTCTTCGGATTGTGGATGTTCGAGACGGTCCGCGCGAACCACCTGGGCGGTATCGAGCTCTCGAAGACGCTCGTGCAAATGGCGGAGGCGACGCAAAGCGACGACCTCCTCATCGAGGCGCATCTGGCGATGGGCATATCGCGCTTCTTCCTCGGCCAGTTGCCCGAGGCGCGCGGCAGCTTTGACCTCTTGCTGGCGACATACGATGCCGACAAGCATGGTGGGCATCGCTTTCAGTTTGGTCAGGATCCCGCGGCGATCGCTCTCATCTGGCTATGCTGGGTCCATTGGCTGCAGGGCGATCTCGCGGCGGCGGATGCGTCGATCTCGCGCGCCATCGAACTTGCCCGCGGCCTGAAGCACCCCTTCACTTTGTCCTATGTCCTCGCCTATGCCGGCTATCACCAGCAGTTCTGCCGCAATCTCGAGGGTGTCGATGCGATCGCCGGCGAATTGATCGAGCTCTGCACCAATGAGCAGATCCCGGTCTTTCTCGCCAATGGACTGATGCTGGCCGCGTGGTCGTCATGCGAGAAAAGGGACCCGACCGGGCCTGCGGCGCTGTCGGAGGCGCTGCAGATGTTCGGCTCGACCGGTTCGCGCTGCTTCCTGCCGTACTGGCATTCGCTTCAGGCCGATGGATTGTCGGCGCGCGGCGATCACAACCAGGCGATCAGCCTGATCGAGGACGCGCACGCGGCGATGGCGGCGACGAGCGAGCGCTGGACGGAACCGGAGCTGCACCGTCTCCGCGGGCAGGTCCTGTCGCGGAGCGGTGCGACGGGGGCCGTCGTCGAAGCCTGCTACCGACGCGCCATAGAGACCGCCCGCGAGCGCGGCATGCGGGCGTGGGAACTGCGCGCCGTGACGAGCCTCGCCGGCTCGATGAGCAGTCAGGGCCATGGACGCGAGGCGCACACGGTGATCTCGGCGGCGCTGGACGATCTCAAGGCGCTCTCCGGCGGCCGCGACTATCGCGACGCGCTTGGACAGCTGCAGTCGCTTTCCGTCTGAAGACGATGTCGGGGAGGTAAAATGGCAGACAGGGTCATCAACCGGAACAGCCCGTTTCCCGACCTCCCGATCGATGCATTTCTCTACGGCCATGAGGGCCCCTGGCCGCAGCCGAGCCGCGACCATCCGTTCGGGCTCGCGCCCGCCATTTACCAGATTCCGGACGAGGAATGGGCCGACTGGAAGAAGTATGTCGGAGCATACTATCTCGAGAACGCGGCACCGTTCGGATTTGAGGCCGGCGCGCTGTCGATCAAGAATGCGCTCGCGAACGCTTCCGACTATCCGTCGATGAGCGACGCGGAGTTCACCAAGCTGCTCAGCGAAGGTCTCTATAGCAAGTTCCTGTCACCTCTCGATCCGCGTGACGCAGCGGTGTTCAAGGAACATATCACCGAGCAGGACCGCTATGATTACTGGAAGTCCGACTACACCTGCATGCGCGTGGTCAAGGAAACCTGGCCGGGTGAATCCGTCGCCGCGTCGGTGGCACTGCTTCGCCGGCCCAAGAACGATCGGGAATTCAACTACGAGGTCGTCGCGCTGATCCTGCAGGTCTGGAACAAGGACAAGAAGCGGTTCGACCAGTCGGAAGTGCTCACGCCGGCCGATGGCGAGGCGTGGCAGGTTGCGCGCTATTTCGTGCTGCAGGGCGCGATCCACCGCATCAACCTGATCGACCATACCGAAGTCCACTTCCCGTCGGACACGATCAACGCCATCACCAAGACCGTCCTGCCCAAGGACAATCTCGTCCTCTGTCTGCTGCAGCCGCATCTGTGGCTCACGATACCCGTCAACAACACGGTGCTCGAAGGTCAGCGCTCACTGATCAACCGCAATACGTGGTATCCATGGAGCCCCTTCGTCGCCAAGGGTGACGAGGTGCGCAAGCTGTTGCCGTTCGGCTGGTTCGGCTCGAAATATTACGCCGCAGAGAATGCGGCCGGTGATCCCTCGAAGGATCCGTATTTCGACGAGCTCAACAGCTCATATCCGGAATACGAGTTCGATCCGATCCCGCCGAAGATCCCGTCGCGCTATGGCGAGTTTCTGAACAGCTACGTCGCGCCGGTGCGGAAGTTCACGCGCGGTGTCGTCGAGCACATGAGTGACGCGGATTGGAAGGAGGTCGGCTACTGGGCGTATCACATCGCGACCTGGATTCCGGGCTTTCCCGATCGCGAAGCGCTGCTCGGCGCCGATGGCAAGACGCCCAACAAGGACGTGCTCGCGGACACGCTCGCCCATATCATCTGGAACGCGTCGGTGCGCCATTCGGCCGATCACCAAACGCTGCACGAAATGGTCGACGGCCGCCGCGACGCGAGCAACAAGCTCATCGAGAACCCGAAACCGGTGCCTTTCATCCTGCGCGTCGTGCCGCCCTTGAAGAAGGACTACACGCTGCAGTCAATGCCGGTCGGCCAGTCCAAGCTGACGATCGTCGAGCGGCTCGAGCGGTTCGTCGAAGCGCTCGCTCAGAACAAGCCGCTGTGTTGGCCGGCCGACCTCATGAGCGCCCACTGGGCAGACCTGCTGTTTTACGTGCCGCACAATTCAAGGCTTCTGGCGGACGTCGCCGCCGACCCCGAAGGCGATCGCAACCTGAACTACGCTTTCAAGACCCCCGAGCTGCGCAAGCTCGTAACGGATTTTCACGAGGACCTGAAGAAGCTTGACGACGATCTCGCCAGGAACCGTCCGACGATGCATTTCGTGCCGCTCAACGAGATCGCCAGCAGCATTCAGTACTGAGGCGCGGACTTCGCGTCCGTTGCCTCACCCGGCCGCGAGGAAAGTCTGAAGTTCGGAGGCGATCTCCGCGCCCCTCAATGGCTTGAACAGGAGCCTGCCCACGCCAAGCCGAGTGGCATCGGCTGCGCGCGAGTAGTACCCCGTCATGAACATGATCTTGAGATCGGGCCTGAGCAGCCTGGCTTTTTTAGCCAATTCGATCCCGTCCAGGTCAGGCATGACAATGTCCGTGAAGAGCACATCTACATGGTTCTCGACCAGCAGGCGTAACGCCTCGTAACCGTCCTGGGCAACGAGCATACGGAACCCCTTCGATGCCAGGATTTGCGCGGTGCTCTCACGCACCGTTTGATCGTCCTCGACGAAGAGGATCGTGTAAGGGTCGACCATCACGCGGCACCACCTTTCGAACCACAAACAAACAAGGCCGTGTGGGCCCGAAAAGTATGATGACGACGAACCTGCCTGGCAAGGGAAGTGGAAGTCGAATGCGTTTCTACCCGGCGTTCTGCTCGTGCGCCTTGTTGAGCACCGCCTGGAGATCGGCAATGTTTCGTCGGAGCCGCGCCATCTCCTCTCGGGTAATGTCGATCCACTCTTCGCCCTTGAAACGACTGCCGAGAGCGATGCTCCCGGACTCCAGCGCGTCCAATTGAGATCGCAGGCGTTGCATCTCCTGCTCAGCCCATTGAATGAGCTCGGGGGGCAAGGGCATAGGGACCCTCAGACACGTTTGCGTGAAAACCATACTTCCGCCTGCTAAGTTCGCGCCAGCCCTAAAGGAGCGGCTATAAACTGTCGGTGTTCATTTCGCGGCGCCAATCGATATGTCACGCCGCTCTCTGTGCCTGACGGAGACGCACGAACGCTCTGACGGGCGCCAATCGAACCACTCACATCGACGTACGCAGAGGAGATCCCTCGTGAAAACAGCCGATACCGAATACCGCGATGGCGCCCTGACCTGCCGCGGCTTTCTTGCCTATGACGAAACGAAGACCGGGCGCCGCCCCGGGGTACTGGTCGTGCACGAGGCGTTCGGCCTCGGCAAGCATGCGATGGACCGGGCAAAGATGCTGGCCGGCCTTGGCTATGTCGCCTTCGCCGCGGACATGTTCGGCAACCGCATGCAGGTGACCGAGCTGCCGAAGGCGATCGAGATCATCACTGACCTCCTGGGCAATCCGCCGAAGCTGCTGGCGCGGGCTGGCGCCGCGCTCGAGGTGCTGCGTCAGCGGCCCGAGGTCGACGCTGCGCGGCTCGGCGGGATCGGCTTCTGCTTCGGCGGCTCGACCGTGCTGCAGCTCGCGCGCAGCGGCGCGGACCTCAGGGGTGTCGTCAGCTTCCACGGCGCGCTCTCGACCAAGGCGCCGGCCAAGGCAGGCAGCGTGAAGGCAGGGATCCTTTCCTGCACCGGGGCGGACGATCCGATGATCCCGGCCGATCAAGTCGTTGCCTTCGAGGAGGAGATGCGCGCCGCCAAGGCTGACTGGCAGGTCATTCTCTATGGCAACACCGTGCATAGCTTCACCAACCCCGAGGCCGACGGCTCGCTCAACCCGGCGATCCTCTATAACGAGAAGACCGACAAGCGCTCCTGGACCGCGATGCGCGACTTCTTCCAGGAGAAGTTCGGAGCGTAGAGCCTCAATTGTACCCGGCTTTGGACCCCTCTCCCGCAAGCTTGCGGGAGAGGGTAGGGTCACATGATCACTGCTCTGGCTGGCATCTTCATTGTCGCATTCAGCACCGCTTGCGGCAGGCAGCACGCGGCATATATGCATATATATGCTGCGGATCTTCGTGCGGTCGGCAGCACGCCGGGGGCGCACCCCGTGTCGCAACGAATTGACAAATCGTGGGTCGTTATCGACAGCATCGAGCCGTTTCCGCCGGATCGGTGCGTCGACGTTTTCATGCGCCCGAATGGCAGCTACGGATTCGAAGAATTTCGGCGCGACCCGGAAGATGCAGGGCTCTGGACGCCAGTTCAATACTTTTCCTCCGCAACTTACTCATCGAAGGAGGCGGCCTTGTCAGCCGCAACCGCTGCTGTCCCGTGGCTTAAAGATGCACTTGCTAGACGGTCCGGCGGAGCCTAGCCACCGAACGTCCGCCGCCAGATAGAAGCGAGGCGGCTTCAGGTGTGGGGTGCTGTGGTAACGTCGCCAGAGAACCGCGATGTTCCACATGCAACGTGCTCGGAGAAAAACGTCGCTGGTGTACACCGGGGGCGTAGGCCCCTCCCGGCGCATTTTACGAAAAGGCCCGCTGCTTTCGCCGCGACTCGGGAGGGCGGCGAAAATCCCCTTGCGCCGCTCCGGCCATGTCTCATAGTGAAAAGATGCCCCACGCCGATTTCGTTCATTTGCGCGCACATTCGGCGTATTCGCTGTCCGCGGGTGCGATCAAGCTCAAGGAGCTGGTCGGCCTCGCCAAGCGCCATTCCATGCCGGCCCTCGCCCTCACCGATAGCGGCAATCTCTTCGGCGCGCTCGAATTCGCCCAGGCGGCGAGCGATGCGGGGGTGCAGGCGATCATCGGCACCGAGCTCGGCTTGCGCCGCGTCGCCGGAGACGGCAATGCCCGCGCCGTCAAGGCCGGCCCGTCGCCGCCGCCCGATTCGGTGATCCTGCTGGCGCAGAGCGAGCAGGGCTACCGCAACCTCCTGAAGCTGGTGAGCAAGTCCTTCCTCGAGACCGAGGGCGGCGAGCCGCCGCAGCTCGATCTCGAGGCGCTGGAAGGGCGGAGCGAGGGGCTGCTGCTGCTGTCGGGCGGTCCGGCGGGCCCGATCGGCCGCCTGCTGCTCGAGGGACAGGCAGCGGCGGCGGAGACGATGCTGCTCCGACTGGCGGCGCTCTTTCCCGGGCGCCTCTATGTCGAGCTGATGCGCCACGGTCTTCCCGCCGAGGATCGCATCGAGCCGGCGCTGATCGATCTCGCCTACCGCCGCGACCTGCCGCTCGTCGCCACCAACGGCGTCTTTTTCGCCGATGCCGAGTTCTACGGCGCGCATGACGTGCTGCTCTGCATCGCCGAGGGCACGGTGGTGGGCGAGGCGAACCGGAAGCGCCTCACCCCGCAGCATCATTTCAAGTCGCCGGCGGCGATGCGCCTCCTCTTCGCCGATCTGCCCGAGGCGATCGACAACACCCTCGTGGTTGCCCGCCGCTGCGCCTACATGCCACAGTCGCGCAAGCCGATCCTGCCGCCGTTCGGAACGGTGAGCGGCCGCAGCGAAACCGAGGAGCTGCGCGCCATGGCCGCCGAGGGACTCGAGCGGCGCCTTGCGGCGCAGCTCACGGGACCGGACATGTCGGCCGCCGAGCGTGCCGATGCTGCCGCGCCCTATCGCGCCCGGCTCGATTTCGAGCTCGACGTCATCGTCAAGATGGGCTTTGCCGGCTATTTCCTCATCGTCGCCGAGTTCATCCAATGGGCCAAGGGTGAGGGCATACCGGTCGGCCCCGGCCGCGGCTCGGGCGCGGGCTCGGTCGTCGCCTGGGCGCTCACCATCACCGATCTCGATCCCTTGCGCTTCGGCCTGCTGTTCGAGCGCTTTCTCAATCCCGAGCGCGTCTCGATGCCGGATTTCGACATCGATTTCTGCCAGGACCGGCGCGACGAGGTGATCCGGCACGTGCAGGAGAAATACGGCCGCGACCGCGTGGCGCAGATCATCACCTTCGGCACCTTGCAGGCGCGCGCGGTGCTGCGCGATGTCGGCCGCGTGCTGGAGATGCCCTACGGTCAGGTCGACCGCCTGTGCAAGCTCGTGCCCTACAACCCCGCCAATCCGGTCAAGCTGCAGCAGGCGATCGACGGCGAGCCGCAGCTGCAGCAGATGCGCGATGCCGACGAGAGCGTCGCGCGCCTCATCGCCATCGCGCTGAAGCTCGAGGGCCTCTACCGCCACGCCTCGACCCATGCCGCCGGCGTCGTCATCGGCGACCGGCCGCTCGACGAGCTGGTGCCGCTCTACCGCGACCCGCGCTCCGACATGCCGGTGACGCAGTTCAACCTCAAATATGTCGAGCTCGCCGGGCTGGTGAAGTTCGACTTCCTCGGCCTCAAGACGCTGACCGTGCTGGCGCGCGCGCTCGATCTCCTGCGCGCGCGCGGTGTCGAGCTCGATCTTGCCGCGCTGCCCTTCGACGACAAGCCGAGCTACGAGCTGCTCGGGCGCGGCGACACGGTGGGCGTGTTCCAGCTCGAAGGCGCGGGCATGCGCGACATGCTGCGCAAGCTGCGCCCCGACCGCTTCGAGGACATCATCGCCGTCGTCGCGCTCTACCGCCCGGGCCCGATGGAGAACATCCCGCGCTACATCGCGGTGAAGCACGGCGAGGAGCGGCCCGATTATCTCCATCCCTCGCTCGAGCCGATCCTGACCGAGACGCACGGGATCATGATCTACCAGGAGCAGGTGATGCAGATCGCGCAGGTGCTCAGCGGCTATTCGCTGGGCGGCGCCGATCTGCTGCGCCGCGCCATGGGCAAGAAGATCAAGGCGGAGATGGAGGCGCAGCGCAAGGCCTTCATCGACGGCGCCGTCGCGCGCGGCGTCGCCGAGCGCGTCGCCGAGCACATCTTCGAGCAGGTGGCGAAGTTCGCCGGCTACGGCTTCAACAAATCGCACGCCGCCGCCTATGCGCTGGTCGCCTACCAGACCGCCTATCTCAAAGCCAACTATCCCGTCGAGTTCCTCGCGGCGCTGATGACGCTCGACCTCGGCAATACCGACAAGCTCAACGTCTTCCGCGGCGAATGCGACCGCCTCGGCATCAAGGTGCTGCCGCCCGACATCAACCGCTCGGACGTGGCCTTTGCCGTCGAGCAGACGCCGCAAGGCGCGGCGATCCGCTACGCGCTCGCCGCGGTGAAAGGCGTCGGCGCGCAGGCGATGCACCTTCTCGTCGAAGAGCGGAACGCGCGGGGTTCCTTCCGCGACCTCTTCGATCTCGCGCGGCGCCTCGACGTCAAGAGCTTCAACCGCCGCCAGTTCGAGTGCCTCGCCAAGGCGGGCGCGTTCGATGCGCTCAACCGCAATCGGGCGCAGACCTTTACCGCCTCGGAGATGCTGCTCCGCTATGCCGCCGCCGCCGCCAGCGAGCGCGAAAGCCAGCAGGTCAGTCTCTTCGGCGACGGCGACGGGCCGGCGGTGCGCGGTGCAGGCCTGCCGGTGGTGCAGGACTGGCCGCCGATCGAGCGGCTGCAGCAAGAGTTCGACGCCATCGGCTT
Source organism: Allostellaceae bacterium (assembly GCA_035517635.1). Lineage (GTDB taxonomy): Bacteria > Pseudomonadota > Alphaproteobacteria > ATCC43930 > CGMCC-115725 > DAHUYF01. Next base: position 11,434 of record DATIYL010000195.1, read on the forward strand.
CTATCTCTCGAGCCATCCGCTCGACGCTTACGGCAAGAGCCTCGAGCGCGTCGGCGTGGTGCGCTTCGCCGATCTGCCGGCGCGGCTCACCGCCGGCGGCGCCACCCGCTTCAAGCTCGCCGGCGTCGTCATCGGCCGCAAGGAGCGCACCTCGGCGCGCGGCAACCGCTTTGCCTTCGTGCAGATGTCGGATGCGAGCGGCGTCTTCGAGGTGATGATGTTTTCCGAGGTGCTGGGCCAGGTCCGGCCGCTGCTCGATGGCGGCCAGCCGCTGCTGGTGCATGTCGATGTCCGCGCCGAGGAGGAGACGCTCCGCCTCACCGCGCAGCGCGCCGAGCCGCTCGACGGGGTCGTCGCCCATGCGGCGGCCGGGCTCAAGGTCTTTCTCGGCGAGGGCGCGGCGCTGGTGCCGCTGCGCGGGCTGATGCAGCGCGAAAGCGGCGGCCGCGGCCGGGTCACGGTCGTGGTGCCGGTGCCGCCGACGCGCGAGATCGAGATCCTGCTGCCCGGCGGCTTCAAGATCAGTCCGCGGGTGCGCGCGGCGGTGAAGTCGCTGCCGGGCATCCTCGACGTGCATGACGTTTAGCGGAGCAAAGGGGGCGGGGAGACATGGCTGAACCCAAGAAGACGGTGTTCGACCTCAGCGCTACCTATGTCCAGCTTGCGGACAATGGCGCCACGCGCGCGGTCGAGGCGGGCACGGATTTCTGGGCGCGCTTTGGTACGCAGGCGGACCTCGCCATCGGGCGGCTGGTCTGGACGGCGGCGCAGGCGCGCGACTGGCCCAATTGGGAGATGAATCCCAATGGCGATGCGGTGTTCTATCTGCTGTCGGGCGCGGCCGACCTTGTGCTGGTGGAAGGCGATATCGAGCGCAGCATCACCTTGCGGCCGAACAATGCCTGCATCGTGCCGCGCGGCGTCTGGCATCGGCTGATCGTGCAAAAGCCCGCCAACCTGCTCGGCATCACCCGCAATGCCGGCCGGGAACTGCGCCCGGTCGAGGCCAAACGGGTCGAGCCGAAGCGTTAGGCCTGCGCCGGCCGCCGCGCCGCGAAACATCTGCGAGGAGAGCAACGCGCGCCCGCCGCACGCCCGAAAGAAGTGCGGCGCAGATACTCGACGCTAGCGTAAGTTTTCGACAATTTTATCGAAGGAAAACATCTGTCGAATCTTGGCCTGTTCTTGGCCATGTCTTGCCGTTTTTGCGAGAATGCGCGGCGATATCTGGAATTGCCGTAATTTCCGGTGGAAAACCGGAAGAATTGGCGGCTAGGGTGCTGGCTCGCGAGGAGCAGAGGATGCCCGACGACGAGCGGATCACGGATGCCAAGGACCTGCTGCAGCAGGTGCGCCAGTTCGGCGCGCGGCTGAAGGACCGCCGGCGCTTCGAGCGCAAGCAGCTGCTGTGGGCCGCCACCGTCGAGGTGCGCGGGCAGCGCTTCGAAGGCACCATCGTCGATTTCTCGGTCGGCGGCGCGCGCCTCAAATTCGATGCTCCGGTCGCCGCCGGCGACGAGCTGACGCTGGTGCTGAAACAGCTCGACGAGCTCGGCGCCAAGGTGGTCTGGCAGCGCGAAGGCGAGGCCGGGCTGCAGTTCCTGCTCGCGCCCGATGAAGTCGCGGCCCGCGTCCAGGAGAAGCTGCTGGCCGATCTCGGCAAGGACGGGGGCGGCCGGTCGGCCGCGGCGGGGTCGGGCAGGGCGGCCGGCGCCGGCCGCCGCCTCGCTGTCCTGGCGGTTGCCGCGATCCTTGGGCTCGGTGCGCTGGGCGGCGGCTCGCTGCTGATCGCCAGCTCCTTCTCGCATGAGGAGGCGCCGGTGCTGGCGCTGAATGGCGGCGCCGTCGGCCAGCATAGCTGCGACAGCCTCATGGAGAAGCTGGGGGGCTCGACCAACGAGCTCGATTTCAGCTTGAACGTCGCCTCAGCCGTGCAGGCCAAGTGCCTGGATATTCATCATCTTGGGCCGTCGGACAGCGACCCCCGCGGCCACATGGTGCAGACCACCAAGGTGCCTCTCCACTGAACGCGGGCGCCGCTCGCGCCGTTGTCTTCGGGCTTGCCAAATCCGCTCCGGAGCCCTATTTAAGGGCGCTCTTAAGCAAACCTCACGCGGGGACGCGGTCGCTTTTGCCGTCGCAGAAGCAGCCGGTCCGGTGTCGGCATCGAGCCGATGATCCCCCGCGGCGGCCCAACCGGAGAAGGATCCGATGGCAATACCTGACTTCAGCATGCGCCAGCTTTTGGAAGCCGGCGTTCATTTCGGTCACCACACCCGGCGCTGGAACCCGAAGATGGCGCCTTACATCTTCGGCGTCCGCAACGGCGTCCATATCATCGACCTCGAGCAGACCGTCCCGCTGCTGCACCGCGCGCTGCAATCCGTGCGCGACGTCGCCGCGCAAGGCGGCCGCGTCCTCTTCGTCGGCACCAAGCGCCAGGCGCAGGAAGCGATCGCCGAAGCGGCCAAGCGCTGCGGCCAATATTATGTGAACCACCGTTGGCTCGGCGGCATGCTGACCAACTTCAAGACCATCTCGCAATCGATCAAGCGGTTGAAGGAGCTCGACGAGCGCGTGAACCAGCCGAGCGCCGGGCTGACCAAGCGCGAGCTGCTCGAGCTGACCCGCGACCGCGACAAGCTCGAGCGGGCGCTCGGCGGCATCAAGGAGATGGGCGGGCTCCCCGACATTCTCTTCATCATCGATACCAACAAGGAAGCGATCGCCGTCCAGGAGGCGAACAAGCTCAAGATCCCTGTGGTGGCGGTGCTCGACAGCAACTCCGCGCCCGACGGCATCGCCTTGCCGATCCCCGGCAATGACGATGCGATGCGCGCGGTCCATCTTTACTGCGAGCTCGTTGCCGGGGCGGTGTTGGACGGGCTGCAGGCGGAGCTGTCCGGCGCCGGCGTCGATCTCGGCGAGCAGGCCGAGCTTCCCGCCGAGCGGCCGCCGGCCCAGGAAGAGGCCGCGGCCGGAACGGAGGAGCAGGCGACGGCTTGAGCCCCGCCGCGTCGTCGAGGACCAGGGACGGCGGCGGCTTGTGCCGCCGTTCTTTTAGGACAACCAGGGGAAAGTGAGAGATACCATGGCCGAGATCACCGCTGCGCTGGTCAAGGAGCTGCGCGAGAAGACCGGCGCCGGCATGATGGATTGCAAGCGTGCGCTCGCCGAGACGGCGGGCGATCTCGAAGGCGCCGTCGACTGGCTGCGCAAGAAGGGCCTCAGCGCCGCCGCCAAGAAGGCCGGGCGCGTCGCCGCCGAGGGGCTCGTCGGCGTCGCCACGCGCGGTACGCTCGGCGCCGTGCTCGAGGTCAACGCCGAGACCGATTTCGTCGCCCGCAACGAGACCTTCCAGCACTTCGTGCGCACCGCGACCGAGCTGGCGCTCACCACCGGCGACGACATCGAGCGCCTGCGCGGCGCGGCCTTTCCCGGCACCGGCCGCAACGTCGGCGACGAGCTCACCCATTTGATCGCCACCATCGGCGAGAACATGGCGCTGCGCCGGGTGCGCCGGCTCGAGGTGAAGCACGGCGCCGTGCTCGGCTATGTCCATAACGCGCTGGCGCCGGGGCTCGGCAAGATCGGCGTGCTGGTGGCGCTCGAATCGACCGGCGATGGCGAGAAGCTGGCGGCGCTCGGCAAGCAGCTCGCCATGCATGTCGCCGCCGCCCGGCCGGACTATCTCGACATCACCTCGGTCGACAAGGCGGCGCTCGAGCGCGAGCGCGATGTGCTGCGCGAGCAATCGCGCGCCAGCGGCAAGCCCGAGGCGATCATCGAGAAGATGGTCGAGGGCCGGTTGCGCAAATTCTACGAGGAGGTGGTGCTGCTCGAGCAGACCTACGTCGTCGATGGCGAGAGCCGGGTCACCAAGGTGATCGAAGCGTCGGCCAAGGAGCTCGGCACGCCGGTCAAGGTCGCGGGCTTCGCCCGATTCGCGCTCGGCGAAGGCATCGCCAAGGAGCAGGGCGACTTCGCCGCCGAGGTCGCGGCGGCGGTGAAGCCGAGATAGGAGCCAGGCCGGCAAAGGAGACGGAAGGCGGGCCCTCGTGTATCATGGCCC
>DATIYL010000196.1:0-34424 GCA_035517635.1 Allostellaceae bacterium
CGCCGCGACCGCCCGCCGCACTGCCGGCGCCGACATCGTCCACGGCGACGCTGCCGCCAAACGTACCCGTCGACATCCCGCAGCGCATGATGGAAGCGCTCGACAAATACGCGCGCATGAAGCAGCAGCAAGAGCAGCAGCGCGGACAGCAGGTGGATGTGGCCCCTTAGGGAGTCGTCAGTTCTCAGTTGTCAGTCTGTCTGGCAACGGAACTGAAAACTGACAACTGATAACTGACAACTCCTTGACTACTGACGACTTCCGAAAATCGCCGTCCCGACCCGCACATGCGTGGCGCCGAAGCGGATCGCGGTCTCGTAGTCGCTGCTCATGCCCATGCTGAGCTGCGTCAGCCCGTTGCGCCGCGCGATCTCGCGCAGCAGCGCGAAATGCAGCGCCGGCTCTTCCGCCGCCGGCGGCACACACATCAGCCCGTCGATCGTCAGACCGCTGCGGCGGCATTCGGCGATGAATGCGTCCGCCGCATCCGGGGCCACGCCGGCCTTTTGCGGCTCCGCACCGGTATTGACCTCGATGAAGAGCCGCGGCCGCTTCTGTTGGCGCGCCGTCTCGCGCAGCAGCGCTTCGGCGAGCTTCGGCCGGTCGAGCGTCTCGATGACGTCGAAGAGCGCCACCGCCTCCTTGACCTTGTTGGTCTGCAACGGGCCGATGAGGTGGAGCTCGACCCCCGGATGCGGGGTCCGGAGCGCGGGGTATTTCGCTTGCGCCTCTTGCACGCGGTTCTCGCCGAAGCAGCGTTGGCCGGCGGCGATCGCCGCGGCGATGGCGGCGGCGTCATGGGTCTTGCTTACCGCCACCAGGGTCACCGATGCGGGATCGCGCCCGGCGGCGCACGCCGCGGCGGCGATGCGCGCCTTGACGTCGGCGAGATTGGCGGCGATGTCGGTCAAGCCCGGAAGCCCCTGGCGATTGGCTGTCGACGGCGATCGGCTGAACGCTGATAGCCGAGGGTTGCCGGGTTTGAAAGCCCCGATCGGTTGGATTTCGCATAACGAAGGTGTAGGATCGGGTTACCCCTCGGGGGTGGCTGGGCTGGGCCCCGGTCGAGGTTTAGGAGGGTTTTGGGATGTCCACCGTTCGGAACGCCGCCTCGGCGCTGTTTCTGGCGAGTTTGCTCGCCGGTTGCGGCGGCATGTTTGGCGGCCCGGCGCCGACCGAAACCGATACCGATGCGGTGCAGCGCGCCGAGGACCCCTATCACACCGATCCGAAGTATAACCCTTACGTCAACTACAACCCGAAGACGCAGGAAGGCTCGGAGAGCGGCTTCTCCATGATCACGGGCCTCTTCGGCGGCGGGAAGAAGAAGGACAATGGCGGCGGTGGTGGCGAGGGCGGACCTGCCGGCGTCGGTGTCAATTCCTATCTCTGGCGCGCGACGCTCGACACCGTTTCCTTCATGCCGCTCTCTTCGGCCGACCCGTTCGGCGGCGTCATCATCACCGACTGGTACTCACCGGCGGAAACCCCGAACGAGCGCTTCAAGGTCAATGTTTTCATCCTCGGGCGCGAGCTGCGCGCCGATGGCGTCCGCTGCACCGTGTTCCACCAGCGGCGCGACGGCAGCGGGCAGTGGGCGGAGGCCCCGGTCGACCCCAAGACCGGCGTCGATATCGAGAACGCCATCCTGACGCGCGCGCGGCAGATGCGGCTCAGCACGGCATCGACGCAGTAGGCGCCGCGCGGGTTTGACGCCAAGAGTGAAGTGACGGGACATCCAACGGGCGATGGCGCGCTATAATTTCAGGGAAGCGGAAGCGCGCTGGCAGGAGGTGTGGCGCGAGCGCGGCACCTTCACGGTGAAGACCGAGCCGGGGCGGCCGAAATACTACGTGCTGGAGATGTTTCCCTACCCCTCCGGCAAGCTTCATGTCGGCCATGTCCGCAACTACACCATGGGCGACATGGTGGCGCGCTACAAGCGCGCGCAGGGCTACAACGTCCTTCATCCCATGGGCTGGGATGCTTTCGGCCTGCCGGCGGAGAATGCGGCCATCGCCAGCAAGGTCCATCCCGCCGAATGGACCTACGCCAACATCGCCACCATGCGCGAGCAGCTGAAGCGCATGGGGATTTCTTACGACTGGTCGCGCGAGATTGCCGCCTGCCATCCCGGGTATTACCGGCATGAGCAGAAGATGTTTCTCGACTTCCTCAAGGCCGACCTCGCCTATCGCCGCGAATCCTGGGTCAATTGGGATCCGGTCGAGAACACCGTGCTGGCCAATGAGCAGGTGATCGACGGCCGCGGCTGGCGCTCGGGCGCGCTCGTCGAGAAGCGGCTCTTGGCGCAATGGTTCCTGCGCATCACGCGCTACGCCGACGATCTCCTGGACTCGCTGAAGACGCTGGAGCGCTGGCCCGAGCGTGTCCGCCTCATGCAGGAGAACTGGATCGGCCGCTCGGAAGGCGCCCGCGTCTTCTTCGACGTAAAGGGCCGGAGCGCGCGGCTCGAGATCTTCACAACGCGCCCCGACACGCTGTTCGGCGCGTCGTTCTGCGCGCTCTCGCCCAATCATCCGCTCGCCGCCGAGCTCGCCCGCGGCAATCCCGCCCTCGCCGAGTTCATCGCCGAGTGCAACCGGATGGGCACCAGCGAAGCGGTGCTGGAGGCGGCGGAGAAGAAAGGCTTCGATACCGGCGTCAAGGTGCTGCATCCGCTGGTCGAAGGTTGGGAGCTGCCGCTTTACGTTGCCAATTTCGTGCTGATGGAATACGGCACGGGCGCCATCTTCGGCTGTCCCGCGCATGATCAGCGCGATCTCGATTTCGCGCGCAAATATGCGCTGCCGGTGAAGCCGGTCGTGCTGCCGCCAGGCGCCGATCCCGCGCGCTTTGCGATCGGCAGCGAGGCCTATACCGAGGATGGGACGATCTTCAATTCCGATTTTCTCGACGGCCTTGCCGTGCCGCAGGCAAAGCGCCGGGTGGTCGAGCGTCTGGAGCAGCTCGGCGCCGGGCAGGGCACCATCGCCTATCGGCTGCGCGATTGGGGCGTGTCGCGCCAGCGCTATTGGGGCTGTCCGATCCCGGTGATCCATTGCGGCAAATGCGGCATCGTGCCGGTCCCGGAAAAGGATCTGCCGGTCGAGCTCCCCTACGATGTCAGCTTCGACAAGCCGGGAAACCCGCTCGATCATCATCCGACCTGGAAGCACACGACCTGCCCCACTTGCGGCGGCAAGGCCGAGCGCGAGACCGATACCTTCGACACCTTCTTCGAGAGCTCGTGGTATTTCGACCGTTTCTGCTCGCCGCGCTCGGAGCGGGCCTTCGAGCGCCGCGACGTCGATTACTGGATGCCGGTCGATCAGTATATCGGCGGCATCGAGCACGCCGTGCTGCATCTGCTCTATTCGCGCTTCTTCAGCCGCGCGCTGCGGGATTGCGGCTATCTCGACATCAAGGAGCCCTTCGCCGGCCTTTTCACCCAGGGCATGGTGTGTCACGAGACCTATCAGGACCAAGCCGGCCAGTGGCTCTTCCCCGAAGAGATCCGGCACGATGAGAGCGGCGCGCTCGTCGATGCGCAGAGCGGCACGGTGACCGTCGGGCGCATGGAGAAGATGAGCAAGTCGAAGAAGAACGTCGTCGGGCTCGAGGCGATCGTCGAGGAATACGGCGCCGATACGGCGCGGCTCTATCTGCTCTCCGACAGTCCGCCGGAGCGCGATCTCGACTGGACCGACGCCGGCATCGAAGGCGCTTGGCGCTATCTCAACCGCCTCCATCGCCTGGTGACGGAACCGCCGGTGCCGCTGGCGCCGCGGGGCGCGGCGATGCCGCAGACGCTTGCGCCGGCCGCCGACAAAGCGCGGCGCGCGACGCACCGCACGGTCGCGGCGGTCACCGACCATATCGAGAAATTCCGCTTCAACAGCGCGGTTGCACGCATCCGCGAGCTCACCAATTTGCTCGAGGAGATGAGCGACGGTCCGGGTGCCGGCGTGGTGATGCGCGAGGGATTGGAAGTCGCGGTGCGGTTGGTCGGGCCGATGATGCCGCATCTTGCCGAGGAGCTGTGGCAGGCGCTCGGCCATGACCGTCTCGTCGCCGAGGAATCCTGGCCTGAGGCCGATCCGGTGCTGATCCTCGAAGACTCCGTCACCATCGCCGTGCAGGTCAACGGCAAGCTGCGCGCTACCATCGAGCTGCCGCGCGACAGCGCCGAGGCCGAAGCAGAGGCGGCCGCGCTGGCGCAGCCGCCCGTGCAACGCGCGATCGACGGCAAGACGCCGCGCAAGATCATCGTCGTGCCCAATCGGATCGTCAATGTCGTGGTGTAGCGCACGCCAACCTCGCTGGCGCCGCCGGTGTCTCCTGGTGCTGGCGCTGTTGCCGCTCGCCGCCTGCGGCTTTCATCCCCTTTACAGCGAAGCCGTGCAGCGGGAAGAGAACCCGCAGCTCGCCGGCATTATCGTTTCGCAGATCCCCGACCGTTATGGCCAGCAGCTCGAGCTGGCGCTGCGTGAGGCGCTCAATCCCGAAGGGCTCGCCGTCAAGCCGCTGTATCGCCTTAATATCTCGATCCAGATCCAGCGCATCGATCTCGGCATCCAGCGCGACGCAAGCTCGACCCGCGGCCGCATCAACGCCTATGCCTCGCTTGCCTTGGTCGATGTCGAGACCAATCGGCAGATCTATGCATCGGCCACGCAGTCGACCAGCGCCTTCAACATCCTTCAGGACGCTTATGCCGCCGAGGTCGCCGAGGAGGATGCGCGCACGCGCACCGTGCGCGACCTCACGGACCAGATCCGGTTGCGCCTGGCGCTGTTCCTGCGCGATCGCCCGACGGCGCCGCTCAAGAGTTGAGCGCCGGGGAGCTTCGCCCGTGAAGCTGCCGCCGGCGCGTCTTTCGGCTTTCCTCGTCAAGCCCGACGCCGCGATCCGCGCGGCGCTCTTCTACGGCCCCGATGCCGGCCTGGTGCGCGAGCGCGCCGACCGCCTCGCCACGGCGATCGTGCCCGATCGCAGGGATGCCTTTCGCATTGCCGACCTCGCCGCGGCCGCTTTCGCGGCCGACCCGGCCCGGCTGCACGACGAGGCGGCGGCGCTGTCGCTCTCGGGCGGTCGGCGGCTGGTGCGCGTGCGCGATGCCGGCGACAGTGTCGGCGCGCTGTTCCAGCGCTTTCTCGACGATCCGCCGCCGGGCGACAGCGTCACCGTCGTCGAAGCGGGCGAGCTCGCCCAGCGCTCGAGTCTCCGGCGCGCCTTCGAGGGCGCGCAAAATGCCGCCGCCATCGCCTGCTATAGCGACGACCGGCGTGCGCTCGAAGAGCTGACGCGCGAGGTGCTCGGCGCGCGGGGCATCGAGATCTCGGGCGAGGCGCTGGCTTATCTCGCGCAGCATCTCGGCGGCGACCGGCTGCTGAGCCGCGGCGAGCTCGAAAAGCTCGCGCTCTATGTCGGCGACAAGGGCAAGGTCACGCTTGCCGAGGCGATGGACGCGGTCGGCGACAGCGCGCAGCTCGATCTCGACGATGTCGTCTTCGCCACGGCGGAAGGCAACGCGCCGGCGCTGGAGCGCGCGCTGACACGCGCCTTCCAGGAAGGCGAGATGCCCGTCAGCGTGCTGCGCGCGCTGATGCGGCATTTCCAACGCCTGCATCTGACACAGGCGCGCATCGAGGACGGCATGAGCGAGGAGGAAGCGTTGCGCAGCCTGCGGCCGCCGCTCTTTTTCAAGCTGCAGGACCGCTTCCGCCGGCAGCTGCGGCTCTGGCCCGAGCGCCGTGCGCGGCAGGCGCTGGAGCTGCTGCTGCAAGCCGAGCTCGGCGCCAAGCGCAGCGGCCCGCCGCCCGACGCGATCTGTCGCGACGCGCTGCTGCGCATCGCGCGGCGCGCGGGCGAAGCGGCGCGGCGGTGAGCGCGGCGCGCCGATGGCAAAGCGCGATCTCGAGAAGCTGCGCCGCATCTGTCTCGCACTGCCCGAGGCCGAGGAGCGCGAGACCTGGGAAGAGAAGACGTTTCGCGTGCGCAGCAAGATCTTCACCATGCACATCGCCAGCGATGGCGATGGCAGGCCGGCGTTGTGGTGCAAGGCGCCGCCGGGAAATCAGACGCATCTGGTGGAGGCCGATCCCGAGCGTTTCTTCGTGCCGCCCTATGTCGGTCACAAAGGCTGGATCGGCATGTGGCTCGACCGCGGCGTCGATTGGGGCGAGGTGGCCGTCGTGGTGAAGCGCAGCTATCGCCTCACCGCGCCGAAGCGTATCGCCGCGCGCCTCGACTGAGGCGGCGCTCGATCAGACGTTCCGGGTCGATGTGGTCAATCGCGTCCCGGCCAAGGCTGGTCGTTGGGCACGACATGGGCGCGGCGATGGGTGCAGCGGCGGCATTTGAATTTCACTTGCAGCTCCCGGAGGCTGCGCTCGCCCATGAGCGCCATCAGGTTGCGCGGATCGAAGCGTTCGCCATGGCCGCAATTGAGACAGAACACCCAAAGCAGCCGCTGCGCCCGGCAGACATCCGACAATCTCTCGATCGGCCCGATCCAATGCCGCATTGGAACAAACTATGAACACGCCGGCCGTGAGTCGAGCAAAATGCCGTGGAGAGGGAATTTCGTAAGATGCCTAGCCGATTCGGGGACAATAAAGTTTTCAGTTGTCAGTTTTCAGTCGTCAGCGAGCGGCAGCTGAGAACCGAGAACTGAGAACTGAAAACTTCTTCTCACCGCAACGGCAGGTTGTTCAAGCGGCGGAGCACATCGTCGAGCTGGTCGAGCGTTTTGTAGTGGATGCTGAGAATACCGCCCTGGCCGGTGAAGACGATCTGCACTTTGAGGCCCAGAAGCTGCGTCAGCTCGCGCTCGAGCACGGCCGTGTCGGCATCGCGCGCACCGGCGAGGCTCGCCGGCTTCTCGAGTTTTTCCTTATGCCGCGCTTCCGCCTGCGCGAGCCGCTCCACCTGGCGCACGCTCATGCCTTGCGCCACGATCTTGTGCGCGAGCTCGGTCGCGTTCTCGAGCCCGATCAGCGCCCGCGCATGCCCGGCACTGATCGCCCCCGTGCTCACCAGCTCCCGCACTTCCTCTGGCAAGCTTAGGAGCCGCATCATATTGGTGATATGGCTGCGGCTCTTGCCGACGACGCGGGCCAGATCCTCCTGGGTGTGGCGAAACTCTTCGAGCAGCCGGCGATAGCCCTCGGCCTCTTCGAGCGGATTGAGGTCCTGGCGCTGGACATTCTCGACCAGCGCGATCTCAAGCGCCTCGCGATCGGCGAGCTCGCGCAACAGCACCGGCACCTCATGCAGCTGCGCCGCCTGCGCCGCGCGCCAGCGCCGCTCGCCGGCGACGATCTCGTAATGTCCTTCGATGTCGGGATGGCGCCGCACCAGCAACGGTTGCAGAATGCCCTGGGCTTTGATCGACTCGACGAGCGCCTGCTGGCTTTCCGTGTCGAAATAGCGGCGCGGCTGGTAGCGGCCGGGGTGGAGCAGCTCAACCGGCAGCGCTCGCGTCGCACGCGGCGCCTCGGCCGACGCCGTCCCCTCCCCGCCTTCCTCACCGAGCAGCGCAGAAAGCCCGCGGCCGAGACCGCGGCGACGCGGGTCCTCGATCATGCCGCCGGGAGCCGCAACCGTTCGCGCCGCAGCACCTCGCCGGCAAGGTGTACATAGGCCTGAGCGCCGGGGCAGCGGAAATCATAGAGCAAGACCGGCTTGCCATGCGACGGCGCCTCGGAGATCCGGACATTGCGCGGGATCACCGTCTCGTAGACCTTGTCGCCGAAATGGCCGCGCACATCGGCGGCGACGAGATCGCTCAAATTGTTGCGTTTGTCGAACATGGTCAGCACGACACCCTGAATCTCAAGCGCCGGGTTGAGATGCCGCTTGACGCGTTCGATGGTGCGGATGAGATGGCTCAGCCCTTCCAAAGCATAGAACTCGCACTGAAGCGGCACTAACACCGCTTGTGCCGCCACCAGCGCGTTGAGCGTGAGAAGCCCGAGCGACGGCGGACAGTCGATCAATACGTAATCGTAACGAAGCGTCTTGCCGGCGAGCGCGTCGCGCAGACGATATTCGCGCCGATCCGCGGCGACCAATTCTATTTCGGCACCGGAAAGATCGACCGAGGCGGGGACGATCGACAGGTGCGGCACCTTGGTCGGCACGATCGCGGCGCCGACCACCTGGTCGCCGATCAGCACCTGATAAGAAGTGACCGCGCGTGACTGCCGCGGAATGCCGAGCCCTGTGCTGGCATTCCCCTGCGGGTCCAGATCCAGCAGCAGGACGTTCTTGTCCACCGCGGCAAGCGCCGTCGCCAAATTGATGGCGGTCGTGGTCTTGCCGACGCCGCCCTTCTGGTTGGCGATGGCGATAACGCGAGGCGAGCCTGCCTCCCCCTCAGGGGGTGGCAGTTCCAAAGGAGCCGGCGCGAGGGTCACGGGCGATAGCCTCCAGACGCAAGATGCAGCCGGACGGGTCGGTCAAGCTGGGCTGGCGGTCGACCCGGATATGCCATGCTTTCGCCGCATCGGTCAATTCTTCGTCAACCATGCGACCCTTAAGAAAGAGGCAAATTGTGGATCGCCCTAGAAATCGCTCGGAAATCGCCAATAGCTCGGGCAGCGGGGCCAGGGCCCGCGCTGTGACAATGTCCGCAGCGAAGGCTGGAACGCGGTCGATTCGCTGTGCGTGGACGATTGCCGGAGCGCCGGTAATCCGCAGCGCCTCACGCAGGAAGACGGCCTTCTTTCCATCCGATTCGATCAGATGCACCTCGGGCACGCCCATGATCGCCAGCACAAGGCCGGGTAAGCCGGCGCCACTGCCGAGATCGACGAGACTCCGCGCCTCGCGCGGAATCAGCGGAAAGAGCTGGGCCGAATCCAGGATATGCCGCCGCCAGACATCGCCGATCGTATCGCGCCCGACAAGGTTAATGCGCCGGTTCCAAGAGGTCAGCAACTCCACATATTTGGCAAGCCGGTCTAGTGTTTCACGTGAAACATTGGTCAGCTTGGCGAAGCCGCCCATCCCGAGGGGTGTGAGGCCCCGGCTCATACGCCGATCACCGCATGGTCGCGCCGGACGTAGCGGAGCAGCGCCACCAGTGCTGCCGGCGTAACTCCGGAAACGCGCGCCGCCGCCCCGAGTGTTTCGGGCTGAGCCGCCCGCAGCTTCCCGCGAATCTCCGCTGACAGGCTGCCGATCGCGTTGTAATCGAGATCGCGCGGCAGCCGCAGCGCCTCGTCGCGCCGGAAGGCGCGAATATCCGTCTCCTGCCGCTCGATGTACCCGGCGTAGCGCGCATCGATCTCGAGCTGCTCGGCGATTTCCGCCGGGATCGATGCCAGCTCCGGCCATAGCCGCGCCAGCGCCGCCAAATCCATGCCGGGATAGCCGAGAAGCTCAGCCGCGCTGCGCAGCACGCCATCGGCATTGACCGAAACCCCACGCGCCCGCAGCGCCGAGGGGGTCATGGTCCTCTGCCGCAGCAGCGCCCTTCCCTGGTCGAGCGCAGTGCGCTTCCGGGCAAAAGCCTGCTCCCGCGCCGGACCGATGCAGCCAATGCGGCTTCCCAGCGGGGTCAGGCGCTGATCGGCGTTGTCCGCGCGCAGCACCAAACGATATTCGGCGCGCGAGGTGAACATGCGATAGGGCTCATTGGTGCCGCGGGTCACAAGGTCATCGATGAGCACGCCGATATAGGAGCTGGCGCGGTCGAGCACGAAATCCTCGCCGCCGCCAGCCGACAGCGCCGCGTTCAACCCTGCCACCAGCCCCTGCGCCGCCGCCTCTTCATAACCGGTCGTGCCGTTGATCTGTCCCGCCAGGTACAGCCCGGGCACACGGCGCGTCTCAAGAGTCGGCCGCAGCTCGCGCGGATCGATGAAATCGTATTCGATGGCGTAGCCGGGCCGGATCATTCGCGCCCGCTCCAGCCCGGGAATGGTCGCGATCAACGCCAGCTGCACCGCGCGCGGCAGCGAGGTGGAAATGCCGTTCGGATAGATCGTGTCATCCTCCAGGCCTTCTGGCTCCAGAAAGATCTGATGGCGCTCGCGCTCGGCAAAGCGCACGACCTTGTCCTCGATGGACGGGCAATAGCGCGGCCCGATGCTTTCGATCTGCCCGGAATACATCGGCGACAGGTGCAGATTGGCCCGAATCAGCCCATGGCTCGCCGCGGTCGTCGCCGTGATGTGGCAGGGGCGCTGCGGCGTGGTGATCCGCTCCGTCAGAAATGAGAATGGCGGCGGCGGCTCGTCGCCGGGCTGTGCCTCGAGCCCGGCCCAGTCGATCGTCCGACCATCGAGCCGCGGCGGCGTCCCCGTCTTGAGCCGGCCAAGCCGGAAGCCACACCGACCCAGCGTCTGCGACAGACCCAGGGACGGCGCTTCCCCGACGCGACCCGCAGCAATCTTCTCGCTGCCGATGTGAATGAGCCCGCGCAGAAAGGTGCCGGTGGTGAGGATCACCCGGCCGGCCGCGATCACCTCCCCCGCCCCTGTCACGACCCCGGCGACCCGACCGCTCGGATCGAGCAGCAAATCCTCGGCTGCGGCGGCGCGCAACGTGAGATTGGACTGCTCGGCCAATAGCGACTGCATCGCCCGGCGATACAGCGCGCGGTCCGCCTGTGCCCGCGGCCCGCGGACCGCTGGCCCCTTGCTGCGGTTGAGGACACGGAACTGAATGCCGGCGCGATCGATCGCCCTTCCCATCACCCCGTCCAGCGCATCGATCTCGCGCACCAGATGACCCTTGGCCAGTCCGCCTATGGCGGGGTTGCACGACATTTCGCCAATGGTCTCGAGCTTGTGGGTCAGCAGCAGGGTGCGCGCGCCCAGCCGCGCCGATGACGCCGCGGCCTCGCAACCGGCATGCCCGCCGCCGATGACGATCACATCCATCCCAGACATGGCCGGCACTTTATCAATCCGTCGCGCTGTTGGGGAGCGGTCTCCGCGATGTTTCACGTGAAACATTCCTTAGTGCCTCGCCCCCATCTGATCCCAAGCCCTAGATTCTGCTTGCCGAACTGACTGGCCGCGAAATCGAGGTCCGTGGCAATCATTTCTAGCCTCGCGCCGAAAATCGATTGTAGAAGGCGAGCCGTGCTTGCCTCTTTGCCATTGTAGGCTCCTCCGGCAAGCCGACCCTCCGAGACGCAATAAGCGTACCGACCGCGCCATGGATGCCACCGGCCAGGTCTGAGCATGACGCCGAGGCGAGATCGGCGAGGGCGCTTTCGCGGAAAGGAAGACCGTGGCCGAGCCCGCCCGTGCCGTTAGGTTCAACGGGACCTCCCGGTTTCCCGCAACCATCTATGTTCCCTTTTTGTTCCAGAATTGGCGAGGCTCGCCTCGAATTCGCGGTCCCGCCCAGATTTAGGAAAAATCTCCGCAAATTTGGGCGAAGAAAGTTTAAATCTCCATTATTCTGGTCTCACCATGGGATCATTCAAAATAATCTCGATATTTCGATCAATAAAGCCGTCACTGTATTTATCTCAAAAAGCTATCGCCACAAATTTCGCGAAATCTATTTGGGCGATAGAGCCTCAACGGTACCGTCCAGCGCCATGAGCAGTGACTCCGTACTGATCTCTGGGTGACGTTGCCGCACCATGGCCGCGACCTTGCCGGTCATTTCGGCATGGATACGAGTCTCAGCCGCCGGGTTCTTGGCGAAATCCTCGCCTAATACAAGTGTATAGGCGCCGCAATCGCGATGATCGAGGAGTATCAGGTGACTGACGCCATGCAGTTGGCGCGCCAGATCGAGGGTCTGCCAGAAGGTCGCCGCCCAGTCCGGCTGTCGGTCGGTGGCGATGCCGATCGAGGCGCCCGCCAGGATGAGCTGGTCATAGTTGCCCATGAGCCCGCGCTGCTCCATGTAGCGCGTCGTCGCGGCGGTCAGCCGGTAATCGATGCAATTGAGCAAAAAATAATTGGCTTTCGCCGCTCCCCAGGCACGGCCGGCGCTTCCTGCCCCCAGCAGGGTCGCACCACCGCCGAGAGCGGCCAAGGTCAAGAACCGCCGGCGATCGGCCGCAGCCGACCCGTGCGCACACGCACAGTGTGCCATTCCGCCCTCTCCCCTCTGAGACGGCCTCGATCCTAGACCACTATTTCCCGATGCAGAACTCGCGAAACACGATGTCGAGCATATCCTCGACATCGACGCGCCCGGTGATGCGCCCCAGCGCCCGGGTCGCGGCGCGAAGATCTTCGGCGGCAAGCTCGGGAAGCCCCGCGCCCGCAAAGCGCTCGAGCGCCGCGACGCAATCCTCCAACGCCCGGCGATGGCGCGCGCGCGTCACCAGAGGCGCCGCGCCCGGGGCAAAGCGCCGGGCCACTTCGGCTTCGAGCCGCTCGAGCAGCGCCTCCATCCCCGCGCCCGTACGCACCGAGAGCCGCAGCGCCCGCCCCGCCCCTAGCGCATCGGCCCAATCCGCCACTCCGCCCGGGGCGAGGTCCGTCTTGTTGGCGATGACGATGGCGTCGGCATCGATCAGCCCGGCCAGCGCGGCGGGTTCCACCGGTTGCATCGCATCGACCAAAACCAGCCGCAAATCCGCCGCCGCCGCGCGCGTCCAGGCGCGGCGCACGCCTTCCGCCTCGACCTCGTCCGCCGCCTCGCGTAAGCCGGCAGTATCCGCCAGCAGCACGGGATAGCCCCCGAGATCGAGCGCAACCTCGATCACGTCGCGCGTCGTGCCGGCGCTGGCCGACGTAATTGCCACGTCGCGCCGTGCGAGCGCATTCATCAAGCTCGATTTACCGGCATTGGGCGGGCCGACGATGGCAACGGCGACGCCCTCGCGCAGCCTTTCGCCGCGCCCGCCATCGGCGAGATGGCGGGCCATCTCGTCGCGGAGCGCCGCCGCCTCGGCGGCGACGCGCTGCCGGAGATCCTGCGGCAAGCCCTCGTCGGGAAAGTCGATTTCGGCCTCGAGCTGAGCCAAACTGCGCAGTAGCCGCGCGCGCCAGCCCTCATAAACCCGGCCGAGCTCGCCGTCGAGCTGGCGCAAAGCCTGCCGGCGCTGCGCCGCCGTCTCGGCAGCGACGAGATCGGCAAGCCCCTCGGCGGCGGTGAGATCGAGCTTGCCGTTCTCGAAGGCGCGCCGCGTGAACTCCCCGGGTTCGGCGAGGCGCAAGCCTGGCAAGGCGCCGAGCGCCGCCAGCAGCGCTGCCACGACCGCGCGGCCGCCATGGACTTGCAACTCGGCCACCGTTTCGCCGGTGAAGCTGTTGGGCCCGGGGAAAAGCAGCATGAGCCCGTCATCGATCGCCTCGCCGGTGCGAGGATCGCTGAACCGCGCCCGCGTTGCGCGGCGCGGCGCCGGGCACTTTCCCGCCAGCGCCGCGAGCGCCGTCCCCGCCGCGGGCCCTGAGACCCGCAGCACGGCGATGCCGGCGCGGCCCGAAGCGGTGGCTAGCGCGAAGATGGTATCGGGCAAGGCAGTTCTCAGTCGTCAGCCGTCAGTTTTCGGTCGCGCACACGCCTACTGATAACCGACAACTCAAAACTGACAACTTTATTTCTATTTCTGCTCCGGGCGCAGCATCAGCCGCTCGACGCGGCCGCCACCGACGAGATGCGTCTCGAGAATCTCGTCGATATCCGCCGTGCTGCGATAGCTGTACCAAACGCCCTCGGGATAGATCACCATGGTCGGCCCCAGCTCGCAGCGGTCGAGGCAGCCGGCGGCATTGACGCGCATATCAGCAAGCCCCAGCTCTTTCACACGAGCCTTCATGTAATTGCGCAGCTTCTCGCTGCCCTTTTCGCTGCAACAGCCGCGCGGATGCCCGGGCGGCCGCGTGTTGGTGCAGCAGAATATGTGCTTGCGATAGAAGAGCGCGGGATCAGCGGGCATGACCGGAATCGGATGGGGTTGGCGAGGTGACCGTCGAGCACAGTATAGTTGAATGCCGCTCCGCGCAATGCACCGATCGCCCAAGGGGGTTGTTTGCTCACCATGGATCGCAACGCGCTCGCCGACGAGACCAGCCCCTATCTGCTGCAGCACAAGGACAATCCCGTGCACTGGCAGGCCTGGAGCCCTGCCGTGCTCGCCGCCGCCCAAGCGGCCGACAAGCCGATCCTGCTCTCGGTCGGCTATGCCGCGTGTCATTGGTGCCATGTCATGGCACATGAGTGCTTCGAGGATCGGGCAATCGCCGATCTCATGAACGCGCTCTTCGTCAACATCAAAGTCGATCGCGAGGAGCGTCCTGATCTCGACGCCATCTATCAGCACGCGCTCGCGCTGCTGGGCGAGCAAGGCGGCTGGCCGCTCACCATGTTCCTGACGCCTGAAGGCGAGCCATTCTGGGGCGGCACCTATTTCCCGCCGACGCCGCGCTGGGGCCGCCCGGGCTTCCCCGAGGTTCTGCGCGCGATCGACAACGCCTACCGCAACGAGCACGCCAAAGTGGAGCAGAATGTCGGCGCGCTCAAAAGCGCACTGCGCCGCCTCGCCGCGCCCGAACGCGGCGAGGCGCTGTCGATCGCGGAGACCGATCGCATCGCCGAGCGTTTGGTGCGCGAAGTCGACCCGTTCAATGGCGGCATCGGCGACGCGCCCAAATTCCCGCAGAGCGGCTTCATCGAGCTGCTCTGGCGCGCCTACAAGCGCACACGGCAGGAGCCGTTTCGCAAGGCCGTCGAGCTCACGCTCGATCACATCTCGCAAGGCGGCATCTACGATCATGTCGGCGGCGGCTATGCACGCTATGCGGTCGATCAGCGTTGGCTCGTGCCGCATTTCGAGAAGATGCTCTACGACAACGCGCAGCTTCTCGCGCTGTTGACGCTCGTCTGGCAGGACACCGAGCGCGGACTCTACGCGCTCCGCGTCGCCGAGACGGTGGAATGGGTGGCGCGCGAGATGCTGACGCCGGCCGGCGCTTTCGCTTCGAGCCTCGATGCCGACAGCGAGCATGAAGAAGGAAAATTCTACGTCTGGAGCGAAGCCGAGATCGACCGGCTCCTCGGACCCCGCGCGCCACGCTTCAAAGAAATCTATGACGTCGCCGCCGGCGGCAACTGGGAAGGTCACGCCATCCTCAACCGGCTGCGCCACCTCGAGCTCGCCGATCCCACCACCGAAGCGGAACTTGCTTCCTGCCGCGCCCTGCTGCTCGAGGCGCGCGCAATGCGCGTCAGACCGGGGCTCGACGACAAAGTGCTGGCCGATTGGAACGGGCTGATGATCGCGGCGCTGGCCGATGCCGCGACGGTTTTCGAACGGCCGGCCTGGCTCGATCTCGCGCGCAACGCCTTTGCGTTCATCGCCACCGAGATGTGCGACGGCGACGGCCGGCTCTTTCATGCTTGGCGCGCCGGCGCCAAGCGCCATCGCGCCATCCTCGACGACTACGCCAACATGGCGCGCGCGGCGCTGGCACTTCACGAGGCGACCAGCGACGAGACCTATCTCGCCGTGGCCCGACGCTGGGTCGCGATCGCCGACGCGCATTACTGGGACGATTCGGGCGGCGCTTATTTCTTCACCGCCGACGATGCCGACGCGCTCATCATCCGCAGCAAGACGGCGCAGGACAATCCCAACCCGTCGGGCAATGGCGTCATGGTGGGCGTGCTGGCGCGGCTCTTCTACCTCACCGGCGATGCAGACTATCGCGCACGCGCCGAGCGCATCGTTGCGGCGTTCGCCGGCGATCTGCGCCGCCAGATCTTCGGCTTCGCCGCGCTCATCAACGGCAACGAGCTCCTGCAGCGCGCCGTGCAGATTGTCATCCGCGGCCGGCGCGGCGAGCCCGACACCGAAGCGTTGCGGCGCGCCGTCATCGGCGTCGGCCTGCCCAACAAGGTGCTGGCGCTGGTGCCGCCCGACCGCGAGCTGCCGGCCGGCCATCCGGCCTTCGGCAAAGGCTGCATCGCAGGCCGCGCCACGGCCTATGTCTGCGAAGGCCCCGTCTGCTCTCTGCCGCTTGTCGATCCAGCGGCGCTTGCCGCCGATCTCGCCGCCCGGGGATAACAGAAAGGCGCCCCATGCCGCGGCTCAGCATCGACAGCCCGCTCGGCCGCTTGTGCCTGGTCGAAGAGGATGGCCGGCTCACCGCCGTGGAATGGCGCGGCGACGTCGCGCGCGGCCAGGAGACGCCGTTGCTGATCGAGGCCAGGGCTCAGCTCGATGCGTATTTCGCCGGCAGACGCACCGCTTTTGATCTGCCGCTCGCGCCGCAAGGCTCGCCTTTCGAGCTCAGCGTCTGGCGGCTGATGTCGGCGATTCCCTATGGCGAGACGCGCAGCTACGGCGAGCTTGCCGCAGCGCTGGCGGCGACGGCACGCGATGTGGGTCAAGCCTGCGGCAGCAATCCGCTTCCGATTTTCATCCCCTGCCACCGCGTGCTCGCCGCCGGCGGCGCGCTTGGCGGCTATAGCGGCGGCAAAGGCACCGAGACCAAACGTCACCTTCTGGTTCTCGAAGGCGCGCTGCTGATCTGAGATCGCTCGGCTCCTGGGCGAAGATCTGGGTCTCGCGCAAGCGCGCGCAGCAGCACCTTGGTTCAGCGCCGATCCTGCGGCGGCGTGCTCATCCAGCGCCCGTCGGGCGCACGCATAAAGCCGTGCTGTGCCGCATAGCGGGTCTCTTCTTCAGCGATCTCCCGCGCCAGCTCTTGCCAGGGTGCCGAGGGCGAATCCGCCAGTGGGAGGAACCACAGCGTCATATGGGCGATGTCGGGTAACAGGGTCATGGCGCAATTCCTTTTGGCGCGCATGAACAATGTCACCTGCGCTCGCCCACGGGAGTGACGCCGCTCACAGCGAAAAACCCGCACCGCATGCAGCGGCAGGTTAAGATGATCGGCACGCGTCCCCACGACGAGTCAGCCATGCCCACCCGCACCCGCCGCAACACCGTACTGTCGTTCACGCTGCTCAGCATCGTCGCGGGCGCCATCTTCGGCCATTTGGACGCGCGGGTGCTCGGCGGCGGTGCCGGCGCGGGCTATCTCCGCGGCGCCGTTGTCGGCGGCGTAATGTGCCTCGTGCTGATCTCGTTCGAGATCGCGCTCGAAATGCCCCGGGCAGAGCGCTTCCGCCAAGCGCCCTTCTCGATCGCGCTGACGGCGCGCTCGCTGGTCTACCTCGGCGTCATTCTGCTCACGCTCTACGGCAGTGCGTTGGTATTTCGGGAACCGTCCGACGTCGGCCATCCCATCCGCCGTGCGGAGGTGCTGTTTTCGATAGCGATCGCATTCGGCTTCAATTTACTCAGCGGCATCAATCGACTGCTCGGCCAGCGCGTGCTCTTCAATTTCGTCGCCGGGCGCTATAACCGTCCGCGCCTCGAACCGCGCGTGCTGCTCTTCATCGATATGACGGCGTCGACGTCGATCGCCGAGCGTCTCGGCGAGCTGCGCTTTCTCGTACTCCTCAACCGCTTCGTCGCCGATCTCACCCTGGCGATCGCTGGCGAGGGTGGCGAGATCCACAAATATGTCGGCGACGAAGTCATCGCCACCTGGCGTCTCGGCCACGCGGGCGCCGCTCAGGCGGCGATCCGCGCCTGCTTTGCCGCCCGCGCCCGGCTTGCCGCGCGCGCAGCCGACTACCGTCGCGAGTTCGGGCTCATGCCCGAGTTTCGCGCCGCGCTCCATTGCGGGCCGGTGGTAATCGGCGAGCTCGGCCTCCTCAAGATGGAGATCGCGCTGATCGGCGACACCATGAACACGACGGCGCGCATCCAGCAAGCTTGCCGCGACACCGGCCATGCCGTGCTCGCTTCGGCGACACTGCTCGACCGCGTCGCCGAGCTGCCGGCCGGCATCGTCAAACGCGCGCTCGGCGCCCTGCAGTTGCGCGGCAAGGAGGCGGCGCTCGATCTCTGCGCGCTCGACGTCGCCTGACGCTCAGCGCGGTGCGCCGCTTTCGATGAGGCGAAGCAGGCTGACACCGGCCGCGGTCACGGCAAAGCCGGCGGCAAGCGCCAACGCGGCAGTGGTGGCGCCGGCGCCGAAGAGGCCGAACATCAGCGCGACCAGCGCCGCGCCGATGCTCTGACCTGAGAGTCGTGCCGTGCCGAGCATGCCGCTGGCGCCGCCGCTGCGCTCGCGTGGCGCCGAGCCGATGATGGCGCGGTTGTTGGGCGACTGGAACAGGCCGAAGCCCGCGCCGCAGATCGCCATGCGCCAGGCGATGTCGGCGATGCCGGGATTGCTCGGCAGCAGCGCCAGCAGCACCAGGCCCAGCGCGAAGGCGCCGAGTCCGAGGCCGCCGAGAATGCCGGCGGAATACCGATCGGCGAGCCGGCCGGCGAGCGGCGCCACCAGCGCCGTCGTCAGCGGCCAGGGCGTCATCAGCAACCCGGTCTCGACCTGGCCGCGCCCGAGCTGATCCTGGAGATAGAAGGGCAAGGCGACATAGGCCAGCATCTGCGCCACGAAGGACGCGACCGACGTGGCGATCGACAGTCGGAACAACGGGATGCGCAGCAGATCGACAGGCAGCAGCGGCGAGGTTTGCGGCAGCTGACGCAGCACCAGCGCGATGCCGGCGACGAGCGCGCCCAACCCCTCTCCACCGCTGATCCACCAGCCCGCGCCATGGCCGGCGCTGTCGATGGCGGTGACGAGAAATCCGAAAAAGAGCGCGTTCCACAGCGCGCTCAGCCAATCGAAGCGGCGCCGCGACGGTCGCGTCACCGGCAGCGTGCGCGAGGCGACGAGCGCGACAATGCCCACCGGTACATTGACGGCGAAAAGCCAGGGCCAGGAGGCGACGGCAAGGATGCCCGCCGCGACCGTCGGGCCGATCGCCGCGGAGATGGCGACGACCACGGCGTTGATGCCGATGCCGTATCCCAGCATCCGGCGGGGATAGATGAAGCGCACCAGCGCGCCGTTGACGCTCATGATGCCGGCCGCGCCGATGCCCTGCAGGATCCGCGCCATGGTCAGCGTGGCGAGCGAGCCCGACAGCGCGCAACTCAGCGATGCCAGCGTGAAAACGCCCAGCCCGACCCAATAGACGCGCCGAAAGCCCAGGATCTCACCCAGTGAGGACAAAGGCAGGAGCAGCACGGTAACGGCGAGCTGATAGGCGTTCACCACCCAGATGGACGCCGCTGGGCTCGCGTTCAACTCGCGCGCGATGGTCGGCAGCGCGATATTGGCGATGGCGCCGTCGAGCACCGACATGGTGATGGCCAGCGCGACGGTGAGGATCGCCCAGCGCCGCTGCGCCAACGGCAAGCCATCGGCTTCCTCCGCCGGGGCGGGCTTGCGGTCGGCGACGTCTACCCCGCGCATGCTGTCATTCTCGTGTGCGCTCATCCCCATGGCCAGCAACGAATGGCAAAACGCGGCAGCACCGGGAACAGCGCCAAGCCGAAAGCGCAACCTGCATGAGGCGGACGCGCGCGACAACCCCGCGCCGGGCAATGGGGATATGTGCGCCGCACAAGACCCTACCCGCGCAATGCCGAGCCGCAACCGGCGCGTGTGGATCGGCCGCCGCCAAGGTGACAAGCTGCGGACCGGCCGCTAAGGTACCGTCTTCTTCGCCGCATCGCCTAAACGACACCAATCGGGAGGGGTTATGACCGAGGTGACGATACGCGCCGCCGATGGCGGCAGCTTCAAGGCCTATCTCGCCACGCCCAAATCCGGCAAAGGGCCAGGCATCCTCCTGATCCAGGAGATTTTCGGCGTCAACAAGGTCATGCGCGACCTCGCCGACGGTTACGCGGCGCAGGGCTATGTGGTGATGTGCCCGGACATCTTCTGGCGCCAGGAGCCGGGCGTCGACATCACCGACCAGACCAAGGCGGAATGGGACAAGGCGTTCAAGCTGTTCCAGGGCTTCAATGTCGACAAGGGCGTCGACGATTTGAAAGCAACCTTGGCGGCGCTGCGCAGCCATGCCGCCTGCACCGGCAAGGTCGGCTCGGTCGGCTACTGCCTCGGCGGCAAGCTCGCCTATCTCATGGCGACGCGCAGCGACAGCGACGCCGATGTCGGCTATTACGGCGTCGGCATCCAGGATCTGCTCGGCGAGGCCAAGAGCATCAAGAAGCCGCTGCTGCTGCACGTCGCCAACAAGGACGGCTTCGTGCCGCCCGAGGCGCAAGCCAAGGTCAAGGCGGCGCTCAAGGCCAATTCTCAGGTGACGATCAACGACTATCCCGAACAGGATCACGCCTTCGCTCGTGTCGGCGGCGAACACTACGACAAGGCGGCAGCCGACCTCGCCAACAAGCGCACCGCCGATTTCTTCAAGAAACATCTCGCCTAAGAGGAGGAGCACCCATGCCCCATGCGATCCGTTTTCACAAAGCCGGTGGCCCCGAAGTCCTGCAATGGGAAGAGGTGCCGGTGGGCAAACCCGGACCGGGCGAGGCGCGCGTGCGTCACACCGCCGTCGGCCTCAATTATGTCGACACCTACATCCGCAGCGGCCTCTACCCGGCGCAACTGCCGAGCGGCCTCGGCAACGAAGCGGCCGGCATCGTCGAGGAAGTCGGCCCCGGCGTCAGCGACGTCAAGGCGGGCGACCGCGTCGCCTATGGCAACAGCCCCGTGGGCGCTTATTCCGAAGTGCGCGTCATGCCCGCCGACCGGCTCATCGTGCTGCCCAAAGGCATCACCGATCAGCAGGGCGCGGCGATGATGCTCAAAGGGCTCACCGCGCAATACCTCATCCGCCAGATCTTCAAGGTGAAAAAGGGCGACACGATCCTCTTCCACGCCGCCGCGGGCGGCGTCGGCCTCATCGCCTGCCAATGGGCGAAATCTTTGGGCGCGACCGTCATCGGCACCGTCGGCAGCGACGAGAAGGCGAAGCTCGCCAAGGATCACGGCTGCGACTATCCGATCGTCTACACGCGCGAGGATTTCGTCGAGCGCGTCAAGGAACTGACCAAGGGCGAGAAGGTGCCGGTGGTCTATGACAGCGTCGGCAAGGACACCTTCATGAAGTCGCTCGATTGCCTGCGCCCCACCGGCCTCATGGTGAATTTCGGCCAGGCCTCGGGCCCGATCGGTCCTATCGATCTCGGCATCTTTGGCGCGAAGGGCTCGCTCTTCTACACCCGGCCGACACTCAACACCTACGCGGCCAAGCGCGCCGACATGCTGGTGATGGCGAAAGATCTCTTCGAAGCCGTCACGTCCGGCGCGGTCAAGATCGAGATCCCCCAGACCTACGCGTTGAAGGACGCGGCGCAGGCGCATCGCGACCTGCAGTCGCGCAAGACCACGGGGTCGACCGTCTTTACAGTGTAACAGAGTCGTCAGTCTTCAGTTGTCAGTGATCAGTTCACCGACTGCCCCACTGACAACTGACAACTGATAACTGACAACTGATAACACACCTAGCGAGCGCCTGAGGCGCTCGCTAGGTGTTCATGGCCTCGAAGAAATCGCTGTTGTTCTTCGATTCCTTGAGCTTGCTGATGAGGAATTCGAGCCCGTCCATCGGCCCCATCGGCATCAGCACGCGGCGCAGCACCCACATCTTCGACAGCACGCCCTTGTCGACCAGCAGCTCTTCCTTGCGCGTGCCCGATTTGGTGATGTCGACCGCGGGGAAGACGCGCTTGTCGGCGACCTTGCGGTCGAGGACGATTTCGGAATTGCCGGTGCCCTTGAACTCTTCGAAGATCACCTCGTCCATGCGCGAGCCGGTATCGATCAGGGCCGTGGCGATGATGGTCAGCGAGCCGCCCTCTTCGATGTTGCGCGCCGCGCCGAAGAAGCGCTTGGGCCGCTGCAAGGCATTGGCATCGACGCCGCCGGTGAGCACCTTGCCCGAGGAAGGCACCACGGTGTTGTAGGCGCGGGCAAGACGCGTGATCGAATCGAGCAGGATCACGACATCGCGCTTGTGCTCGACGAGGCGCTTTGCCTTCTCGATCACCATCTCCGCCACCTGCACGTGGCGCACCGCCGGCTCGTCGAAGGTCGAGCTCACCACCTCGCCCTTCACCGTCCGCGCCATGTCGGTCACTTCTTCCGGCCGCTCATCGATGAGCAGCACCAGCAGATAGACGTCGGGATGATTGGCGGCGATGGCATGGGCGATGTTCTGCAGCATCACCGTCTTGCCGGTGCGCGGCGGCGAGACGATGAGCGCGCGCTGTCCCTTGCCGAGCGGCGTGATCAGGTCGATGACGCGGGTCGTGAGATCCTTCTTGGTGGGATCGTCGATCTCGAGCTTGATCTTCTCTTCGGGATAGAGCGGCGTCAGATTGTCGAAGTTGATGCGGTGCCGCAGCCGCTCCGGGTCGTCGAAATTGATCTGGTTGACCTTGAGCAGCGCGAAATAGCGCTCGCCGTCCTTGGGCGAGCGGATCTGGCCTTCGACCGTGTCGCCGGTCCGGAGGCCGAAGCGCCGCACCTGGCTCGGACTCACGTAGATGTCGTCCGGGCCCGGGAGGTAGTTGGCTTCGGGCGAGCGCAGGAAGCCGAAGCCGTCCTGCAGCACCTCGAGCACGCCGTCGCCGTAGATCGCCTGGTCATTGTCGGCGAGCGTCTTCAGGATCGCGAACATCATGTCCTGCTTCCTGAGCGAGGACGCGTTCTCGATCTGCAGCTCCTCGGCGAAGTGGAGCAGCTCGGCGGGAGATTTGCGCTTGAGTTCTTGTAGGTTCATGGGGGGTATGGTGGGCCTGAAGGCTGGAAAAGGCAGGGGTCTGGAGGGAGAGCGCCCGCAGAAACCGCGGGACTTCTATCGGAAAGGACGCTCGTCCTTTGCACGCGACCGAACGGGCGGAGTTCCGGATGATTCATCGAAAACGGGAGACGCCGCGATCGGGCTCTTTCACCCTTAGCGAAAAGCGCTCCGCGAGTCAAATGGCTTTCAGTGGAGCTTTGTGCAAGGGGCAATCGTCGCTGCATCTGCGACAGCCCGCTTGTTGCGGCCGGCGCCCACTCTGTCATCAGCGGGGCGACGCTCGGCGTTCTCGGTCGCGTTCAGCTCCAATTGCGTTTCCTTGCAAGGAGATGCGCGCCTTACAAAGAGCTTCCTTTCCCCGGTGCGGCGCATAATATTGCCGGCCAGAAATGGGAGGGAGGCGATGGCGCGGAGACGATCGTTCTTGGCGCTGGCGGCGCTAGCGCTGCTCGGCGCGATGCCCGGAACATCCGTGGCGCAGACGTCTGCGACGCAGGCCCCGGCGACGCAGACCCCTGTGACGCTCACGATCTTCGCCGCCGGCACCTTGGCAGTGCCCTTCGCCGCGGTGAATACCGCCTTCGAGAGCAAGAACCCAGGCATCCATGTCGAGGCCGAGTTCGGCGGCAGCGTCAAGATGGCACGCCAGATCACGGACCTCCACCGCCCCGCCGATATCCTCGCCGTCGCCGATTACAGCGTCATCCCGCAATACCTCTTCGGCGGCGAGGGCAAGACCGCCTATGCCAGCTGGTATGTGGGCTTCGCGCGCAACGCCATCACCTTCGTCTATACCGACAAGAGCAAATTCGCCGACGAGGTCACGCCGGAGAACTGGTACGAGGTGCTCGCCCGCCCCGGCGTCGAGATCGGCCGCTCCAACCCCGACACCGATCCTTCCGGCTACCAGACGCTGCAGATGCTGGAGCTGGCCGCGAAGCTCTACGACCGGCCCCAGCTCCGCGCGGCGATCCTCGCCAACGCGCCCGAAGCCAATATGCGCGATACGGAAACCTCGCTGATCTCGGCGCTGCAGCTTGGCCAGCTCGACTATCTCGCCATCTACCGCTCCGACGCGCTGCAACATCAGCTGCGCTACATCCCGATGCCGCCGCAAATCGATCTCAGCGACCCCGCCCGCGCCGGTGACTATGCGCAGGCCTTCGCCCAGACCCGGAACGGCTCCATTGCGGGGCGGCCGATCGTCTATGCCCTCACCATTCCTTCAGTCGCGACGCAGGCATCCTGGGCCGAGCGCTACATCGCTTTTCTGCTCGGCCCCGACGGCCAGCAGATCCTCGCCCAGAACGGCTTCGCCACCGTCCACCCGGCGCTCGCGGTAGCCCCCGACGCCATGCCGGCGTCGCTGCGGCCGCTGGTGGCGCCCTGGCCGCCGGCGTGACCGCCATCGCGCTGCGCCGCCCCGCGCGGCCGCCGGCGCAGTCCCTCAGCCTCGTTCTCGTCTTCTCGCTGTGCGGCGGCGTCCTGCTCGCCTTCATCCTGTTGCCGCTGCTGCGGCTCGCCGCAAGCCAAAGCGCCGGCTCTCTCGCCCGCATTGCCGCCATGGCGGATGTGCGCCAGGCGATCGCCCTCAGCCTCGAGGCGGCGCTCATCACCGCGGTGCTGGCGGCGCTGCTGGGCGTGCCCTTGGCCTATCTCCTCGCCCGCGCCCGCTTTCGCGGCCGCGCCGTCGTCGCGGCCATCATCGATCTGCCGCTCGCCGTGCCGCATACGGTTGCCGGCATTGCGCTGCTCTTCGTGCTCGGGCGCCAAGGCATCATCGGCGCACCGCTCGCGGCGCTGTTCGGGCTGCGCTTCTGGGGCACGCTCGCCGGCATCGTCGCCGCCATGCTCTTCGTTTCCATCCCGTACACCGTCAATGCCGCGCGCATCGGCTTCGAGGCCGTCGATCCGCGGCTCGAGATGACGGCGCGGAGCCTCGGGCTCGGCCCGTGGCAGGTGCTGCGCCGGGTCAGCCTGCCGCTGGCCTGGCGCAGCGTCATGACCGGCCTCACCCTCACTTATGCCCGCGCCGTCAGCGAGTTCGGCGCGGTCGTCATTCTCGTCTATCATCCCATGACGGCGCCGGTGAAGATCTACGAGCTTTTCCTGCGCTTCGGCGTCGACGACGCGGCCGGCATGTCGGTGCTGCTGCTGCTGATCACGCTCGGTCTCTTCATCCTGCTGCGGGCGCTGGCTTTCGGCGGCGCCGCGCCGCGCGGCCAAGGCCGGTGAGCACGTCGGGTCTCACTCTCGAACAGGCCGCGCTCCGCCTCGGTGCGTTTCGCCTCGCTTCGGTCGATCTCGCCGTGGAGCCCGGCGAGGTGCTGGTGCTGCTTGGGCCCAACGGCGCCGGCAAATCCGTGACCCTGGAAGCGATCGCCGGCTTTCACCGCCTCGATTCCGGACGCATTCTCCTCGGCGCGCGCGACATCACCGATATGCCGCCGGAACGCCGCCGCATCAGCCTGCTGTTCCAGAATTTCGCCCTCTTCCCGCATCTCTCCGCCGCCGGCAATGTCGCGCTCGCCCTCCGCGCCGCGGGATTGGCGCCAGCGCTACCGCGCATCACCGAGCTGCTGGCGCGCTTCGGCGTCGCCCCGCTCGCCGATCGCCTGCCGGAGCTGCTCAGCCCCGGCGAGAAGCAGCGCGTGGCGCTCGCCCGCGCCTTGGCCGGCCAGCCCGAGCTCTTTCTCTTCGACGAGCCTTTCTCCGCCCTCGACGCGCCGACGCGAGCGGCGCTGCGCGACGGCCTCAAGGAGTTTCTCCGTCAGGCCGGCGCGCCGTCCGTTTTCGTCACGCATGATCCGGTCGAAGCGCTGGCGCTCGCCGATCGCCTCGCCCTGCTGCGCGACGGCGCGGTCATCCAGAGCGGTGCGGCCGCCGATGTCTATCGCGCGCCGGCCGACCGCTTGGCCGCGCGTCTTCTCGGCGTCGAGAACATCCTTCCGGTGCGGCTCGTCGAACGCGCCGGCCTCGGCTGGCGCATCGCGGTGGGCGAGGCGGTGCTCGAACTCCCCGGCAGCAATGCTCCGCACGCGCTGCCGCCCGAGCTTTTTCTCTGCCTGCGCGCCGAGGATGTGGCCCTCGCGGCGGCGGCGGGCGACCGGCAGAGCGCCTCCCCGTCGAACCTGCTTGCCGCGCGGGTCATCGCCATACGCCACGCCGGCGCCTTATTGAAGGTATCGCTCGATTGCGGCTTTCCCCTGGTCGCCGCGTTGACGCAGCGCGACGCGCGCGCGCTCGACCTCGCCTCGGGCATCCCCCTGATTGCCGACATCGACCCGCTGGCGATCCGCCTCGTCGGCTAGGAAAGCCAGCCCCTCGACGGCAGCGCCGGGCAAAATTTTACTCCGCCGCGGCGCCGAACCCTTGATCAGAAGCCGCGTCAAGCGCCCGCGCGCGTTCCAGACAACGCTCCGCCAGCAGCGACAGCTCTTGGGTCACCACCGGCTCGCGCGTTATCGCCATCAGCCGCATCAATTCGGCCGCAATGCGCCGCAGATCGGCCGGCGACTCGCTACCAGGTGCAATGGCCCGGCTGCTCATGGCCAGAGAGGCTGCGTCGCGCGGCGGAAGGAGATGATCTCCGCACCGAGCTGCGGCGCGCTCTCCACGCGACGCGATATCGCGCCACGGGGTAGCCGCGTCACGGCTTGCGCATCCTCGGCCTCGACCGCGGGCGCTGCGCACGATGCGCGCCCGTTCCGAGTCATGCGCGCCAATGCCTCGTCGAGCGCGGCCTGAAGGAAAGCCTGAATGCTTTGCCCAAGCCGGGCGGCCGTCGCGCGTATGTCGTCCCGCTTCTCGAGGTCGACCCAGATCGCCAGCTTGTGGCGCTGGCCATGCGCGGCCTGTCGCGCGGGAGCTTTGCCGATCATGGCGAGGGCCGTTGCGGCGGCGTCCGGAAGCGCCGCGCACTCCGCCAGAAAGCTCTCGACGGCGCTCAGCAGGACCGCCTGGCAGGTCAGTTTCCGATCCGCAGCGGCTTGCTTCAATGTCGAACGGCGCGCCGCGTCGAGGCGCAACCACACTCTGACGCGCTGCGCCGCGCCGACGGCGGACGCGATCGGCGGCTGCCTGTCGCTCAGCGGATCGAACCCATCCGCCGATGCCGCACCTTTTCCGCAGAACAGCGGCGCCGACCTGTTCTCCGGCCGCTCATCCCTGCCGGCGCGGACGACATGGCCTCTGCTTTGGTTAAGCAGGGAGCGCTCGACGCGAGGGCCGGCACTCCTGGGGTCCAGCAGCGCTGCGCTCAAAGCCGCTCTTTGGCCCGAATCACGCATGGTTAAATTGGCGCGCATTCACTCACCCCAAACGTGCAGCGCGCGCAGCCTCTTACAAACCGCGCTAACTTGCCAGCAACTTCACCTAAAATTTGAAGCGAATTGCGCCGATGACCGCCGGTCACGGCTGCAAGCAAAGAATCGGCCCGACCAGGGGGTCGGGCCTTCGAGGCCTTACGTAATCGACCGGTGTGTTATTCCGCGGCGGCTTGCTTCTTTGCGTAAAGCCGCATGTCGTCGAAGCTCTCGCTCACGCGCCGCGCAATGACGCCGAACACATCGACGCTGGCCTTGGTGCCGAGCTCGTTCAACTCGCGCGCATTGGCCAACCCCTTCTCGAAGGCCTGCTTCGCCATTTCCGTGCCCTTGATGAGCCGCTCTTCGGGAGCGCCGAGCCGGGTCAGATCGCGCAGCAACCCCGACGCTTCCTCGAAAGCCTGTTGCACGATCTCGGCTTGGCGCTGCGCGACGCTCCGCATGCCTTCGAGCGCGAGCTGGTTCGCTCGGGTCAGCGCCTCGAAGTTCTTGCGTTGCACATCGACGATCGCCTGCACATCGAACTCGGGAATGCGAAAATCACCGAACGCCTTGGCGGCGTCGAAGAACCCGTTACCGGCAGTCACTGTCTTTGCCATGATCTCCTTCATCTCGCTGAGTTGGTGCGGCCATTGTGCGCCGCACAACCCCGTATGTGGGCCGCCATACGAGCGATGTCAACGATATTGTTGCACTGCGGTATGCGCGAGCGGCGGCGCTTCGGCAGAAAATCCTCGCGAATCATGACGTTGCACCGCGTGACTTTAACGAAAATCTTCCGCGCGGCCGGAACCCGCCATGCCCCTTAAATGACATTGTCCGTTAACGCGCTCAGATGGGAACTTGCGCAACCCCTGCGCGTTGGCGTCCGCATCCTTTGCCCAGTTTGCCCCGCCACGCCGGCGGGGCCGCTCCGACCACTCGACCGGGAGCGCCCGCGACGCATCGGCCCAGAAGCGGAGGAAACATGCCCGCACTTTTCCTTCGACGGATCCATCGCACACTGGCTCCGCAGTGTTATCGCGCAATGCTGGTCGCCGGCCTCCTGTCGCTCGCCGGCATCGGGGGTTGCACGACGGGCATCGACAGCGCCGATCTATCTGTCATGCCCAGTACGACACTGGCGCCCCCGCCCGCCCCGGACCTGGCACCGGTGGCAGACTCCCTGCCGCAAACCCAGCAGCTCGAGATCGCGCCAGAAGAACAACCGACCGAAGATGTTCAGGCTGAGGATATGCCGCTTGCTGTCGGCGTGAACGAAAAAGTCGAGGGCGCGATCAAGAATGCGACCCGTGTTGTCGGCATCAAAACGAGTTACCTCGTGGTGGTCGCGGCGCGCGAATCAAGTTTCGATCCGCGCAAATGCGCCCATCGCACGAGTGCCACCGGCCTCTACCAATTCACCGCGGACACATGGCTGCGCGCGGTCCACGCCTTCGGCGCCAGACACGGGCTCGAACGCTACGCACGCGAGATCACCGTCGACCGACGTGGCGACGTGTCGATGCGCGATGCCGCCGCCCGCACGAAGTTGCTGCGCCTGCGCGCCGATCCCCGACTCTCCGCGCTCATGGCTGCCGAACTGGCTCGCGACAATGACACACGACTGAGCCGCGTTCTCGGTCGCCCGGTGACGCCCGCGGAGCTCTATATGGCGCATCTCCTCGGCGTCATGCAGGCCGCGCGCGTCATCGAGGCCGCGCGCTCCGCTCCGTACACCCCCGGGGCCCGGCTGCTCCCCGCCGCCGCGCGCGCCAATCCCGGCGTGTTCAAGCCGCTCGGCCGCGTCGCCTCCGCCCGCGCCATCGTCCACAAGATCACCGTCTACTACGAGCGCCAAGAGCTGCGATACGTGCAACGCACCACAAAAGCAGCCACCCGCTCGGCGCCACTGGCCAGTATGCCGGGGTAGGCGACGCGCCGCGCGGCTTCAGTCGCTGTTGAGCCGCGCGGCCGGAAAGTAGAGGCCCAGCAAGCGCCGATCCCACCATTGGCCCTTCGCTTTTTCCGCGCTGTCGGCGTAGGTGTAATCGTAGAACTCGGCGCGCACATAGCTCGGCGGCTTGTCCGGAAACGGATTCTTTTCCAGGAGCGCCGTCACCGTCGGTTCGTTCTGCAGCAACCGCTCGAGGAAATGCCAGAACCAGGGCAGGCGCTGGGGATCCTCGAGCGCCGCAAACCACATCTGCCAGTCAAGACGCGGCTGGTGCGGGATGTTCCAGAGCGGGCGGCGCATGACATCGCCGGGCTTGTAGCGGAATGCGTAATCGCGCCACACGACACCGTCATCGGAGCCTTGGATGATGATTTCGTGGCGCGCCGTCGTCATCACCGCGAACAAGCCATAAGCGCTGACGAGGTGTAGCGGCTCGATAAAGGCGTCGATCGCTTGCGCCGGCGCGGGCGGGTTGCCGCCGAAGCGCTCATCCATCTCCACCAGGCTGCAAAACACCATCAGCAGCGCCACGGCGGTGACGACGATCGTCACCGCCCGTGCCGGCGCCCGATCTCCCCTGCGCGACGACACAAGCCGCAACCAGCGGCTTGGCACGATCTTGCGCAGCGCCGCGTCATCGAAGAGCGGCAGGCACAGCAGCATGGTCTGGAGGTTGAACCAGTTATAATTCCCGGTCAGGAGAATGCAGCTCTGCAGGAGCAGGATGCCGAACCCGGCGACAAAGCGCAGCCGGCGCGGGCAGAAGATCAGGAACGGCAGAACCAGCTCGACGACAAACATGCTGCCGGTGGCGACCCTGAGCAGCCCGGGCGACAGCCGCGCGGCGTACCAGGCGAGCGGCGTCGGCAGCGGCTGAGTGAGAAAATGATAGGAGAGCGCCGAAAGATGCCACCAGTTGGGGTCCCCGCTCAGCAGCTTCACCACGCCCGACATGAACATGAAGCGGAACAGCAGCCAGCGCAGCAGCCAGATGCCAGGTTTCGAAGCGATGCTGAGCAGAAGCGCGATGACGCCGGTCTCCAGCAGGAACGTATCCCACTGGAAGCTCATGAAGACCTGCCCGGCGTAAAACAGCGAGAGGTAGAGCGCGTAAAGCAGAAACAGGCTCAGCCACGGCAGGAGATTGAGGGTCAGCAGCAGCGACAGCCCGATGCCGGCCCAGCATACCGCCTTGATGGCAAGATCGCTGTCATTCAGCCAGAACACCATCGGCGCCAAAAAGAACCGCTCCGGCCCGAGCCGGCCGGCGACGGTGTCGACCATCTCGGCGAGCGGCAGGATGCCGTGACTGCCGACAAGCCCCAGCGCCTGAACGGCGAAAGAACCGAAAGCCGAGAGGTAGATGAGCCCGAACAGGCGCAGGAACAGGAAAGCGGCGACATCGTAGCGCGGCGGCTCATGATCCCTGCCCCAGAGCGCCACGCTGATGCGGAAAAACGCGGGGCGATGCGCCGCGATGAACGCGTAGGCCGCCTCCGACACCGGCGCGAAACCAGGCAGGCGCCGATAAAGTGCGAGCCAGAAGCGCTTGCCCTGCGCGTGGCTGAGCGTCAGGAAGCTCGCCTCGGCAGCGCTCGCGCGCCGTCCGTCGGGCGCGATGAATTGCACCGCGCGCTGAAACTCGGCTTGTGAGATGGCAGGGTACCGCGCGGCCACCTCCTGATAGGGCCGATAGTCGATGCGGTCGCCCGTGAGCTTCTGCCAGTAGCGCGCCCAATACCCGCAAAACCCGCAATCGCCGTCATAGACCAGCACCGGCCGTGCCGAGACGGCGGGCATGTCGGCAGCGTCGGCGGAGCGATTTCCGGATGTCTCTGGCACGACAGCGATGATCATGGGCGCCGAGCCACGCCTCGGCGTGTCCGATCCTGGGCCAGCTCGGCGGCCGTGGCAACCGTGCTGCGCTCGCACCGCAACTCTCCGCGCTTGCGACGGCGCGCCCGGCTCGGTACACCGGCTGGACCCATTTTCGCTGATCTCGTCGCATGGCGCGAGGCAAGCGGGGGAGGCTTCTCTGCGAGCGCTACGCGTTCTTCTCGTCGTCCTTCTCCTCTTCGCCCTGGCGATCGGCGCATTCTTTCTCTGGGCGCGCCACAGCGAGATCGCGACGATCGACCCGTCGCGCCGCCCGCCGGCGGACGAGGCCGTTGTCGCCAAAGGCGCCGAGCTCGCGGCGATCGGCGATTGCGATGTCTGCCACACCGTTCCCGGCGGGCCGCCCTATGCCGGCGGCCGGCCGATCCCGACGCCGTTCGGGACGATCTACAGCGCCAACATCACGCCCGATGCGACGACCGGCATCAGCCGCTGGTCGCAGGCCGCTTTTCGCCGCGCGATGAAGGAGGGCGTATCGCGAAACGGCGACGATCTCTACCCCGCCTTTCCCTATGACCACTACACGAAGCTCGGTGACGACGATGTCGCGGCGCTCTACGCCTTTCTGATGAGCCGATCGGCGGTGCAGAGCCGTCCGCCGGCCAATGCCCTAATTTTCCCGCTGAATTTGCGCTGGACCGTCGCCGTCTGGGATCTGCTCTATCTCGACCGTACACCCTTCCGTCCGGACCCGAAGCAGAGCGAGGCCTGGAACCGCGGCGCTTATCTCGTGCAAGGCCTCGGACATTGCGGTGACTGCCATACGCCGCGCGACCGGCTCGGCGGCGAGAGAACCGCGGCCGCCTTTGCCGGCGGGACGGCGGAAGGCTGGAGCGCGCCGGCGCTCACCGCCGCTTCGCCCGCGCCGCTGCCGTGGAGCGAGGCGCAGCTCTTCCGCTATCTGCACCAGGGCTGGGACACCGCGCATGGCGCCGCGGCAGGTCCCATGGCGCCGGTGACCCGCGACCTGGCGCGGGCGAGCGCGTCGGATGTCGCGGCGATCGCGACCTACGTCGCGACGCTCGAAGGGCCCGGCGCCGCGAGACCTGCGGCCGCCGCCGCGACGGCGAATGCGCGGCCTCTCCCGACCGAGACCGTCAGC
The DNA here is from genome assembly GCA_035517635.1 of Allostellaceae bacterium. Taxonomy (GTDB): domain Bacteria; phylum Pseudomonadota; class Alphaproteobacteria; order ATCC43930; family CGMCC-115725; genus DAHUYF01. The sequence continues at coordinate 31,895 of DATIYL010000196.1, forward strand.
GCCAGCCCGGCGGATTTGGGTGCCACGCTGTTCGAAGGCGCCTGCGCGAACTGCCATTCCGGCATCTCGCCAATGGTCCCGCCGCACGGCATCGATCTCCGGCGCAGCACGGCGATCGGCGCACCGGACCCGACCGACGCGATCTTCATCGTCCTCGACGGCATCCGCCCGGTTGAAGGCGAGCGCGGGCCGTGGATGCCGCGCTTCGATGGCGCCTTCACCGATGCGCAGCTGGCAGCCTTGCTCAACTATCTCCGCGCCCAACACAGCGGCACGCCGCCCTGGAGTGATCTCGACAGCCGCATCCGGGCGCTCCGCCAGTCCAAGGAGCGATCATGATCGAGCTCACCGTCAATGGCACGGCGCATCGGGTCGACGTCGATCCTGCAACGCCGCTCCTGTACGTGTTGCGTGACGAGCTTCAGCTCAACGGCGCAAAGTTCGGCTGCGGGCTCGGCCAATGCGGCGCTTGCACGGTGATGGCCGAGGGCGAGGCGATCTATTCCTGCCTCACGCCGGTGGCGGCGCTGCAGGGACGCAAGATCACGACGGTGGAAGGGCTCGGCACCGCAGGCAATCCCGGGCCGCTGCAACGCGCCTTCATCGCCGAGCAGGCCGCGCAATGCGGCTACTGCATCGCCGGCATGGTCATGCGGGCGCAGGCGCTGCTCCAGCGCAATTCTTCGCCCTCCGATGCCGAGATCCGCGCCGAGATGGAGCCCAATCTCTGTCGCTGCGGGACCCATATGCGGATCCTGCGGGCGATCCGCCGCGCGAGCAGCGAGATGCGGACCGCATCGACTCAGAATGCGACGGAGGCGCGGCCATGATCGACACTCTCGCCGCCCGGCCGTCACGCCGCCGCGTTCTCGCCGGCGGCGCCCTGATCGTCAGCTTCGCGCTCGCGCCGCGCGCTGTGCTGGCGCAAACCGCGCCGGCGGCGGCCGCCCCGCCGCTCCCCGGCAGCCTCAAGACAGAGCCGATGCTCGATGCCTGGATCCGCATCGATGCCGATGGCACGATCACCGTCTTCACCGGCAAGGCCGAGCTCGGCCAGGGGATCGTGACCGCGCTGATCCAGCTGGCCGCCGAGGAGCTGGTGGTCGAACCTGCGGCGATCCATCTGGTGACGGCCGACACGGCGCGCACGCCCAATGAAGGCTTCACCGCGGGCAGTCACTCTATGCAGGACAGCGGCACGGCGATCATGAACGCCGCCGCCCAGGCGCGCGCGATCCTGCTCAAAGCAGCCGCCGCTCGGCTCCAGCTGGCACCAGAGCAGCTCAAAGCCGAGGGCGGCGCCGTCATCGCCAATGATGGCCGGCGCGTCGGTTATGGCGAGCTGGTCGCGGGCAAGATCCTGCATGTGCGGGCGGCGCCCCGTTCCGACCTCGTCGATCCCAAGCAGCACCGCCTCGTCGGGAAGCCGTGGCCGCGCATCGACATCCCAGCCAAGGTGACGGGCGGCGTCGCCTTCGTGCAGGATCTGCGCCTCCCCGAGATGGTGCATGCGCGCGTCGTCTGGCCGCCCTCCTACGGCGCGACGCTCAAAGCGGTCGATAGCGGCCCGGTCGAGACGATGCCGGGCGTGCTCAAGGTAGTGCGCGACGGCAGCTATCTCGCCGTCATCGCCGAGCGCGAATACCAGGCGATCGCCGCGATGCGCGCGCTCGCCGACGCCGCGCAATGGGACGAGACGCCGACCTTGCCGACAGAGGACGACCTCTTCGCCTATCTCGCGCGCCAGCCATCGCAGCTGATCCCGGTGCGGCAGGACGGCGGTTCGCCGCCGCCGCCCGTCCAGAGCGTTGCGGCGCGCTATCGGCGCGCCTATCAGATGCATGGCTCGATCGGCCCTTCCTGCGCCGTGGGCCTTTTCCGCGACGGTGCCCTCACGCTGTGGACGCACACCCAGGGCGTCTTTCCCCTGCGCGCCGCCGTCGCCGAGCTGCTCGCGCTTGCGCCGGGAAAAGTGCGCTGCATCCAGGTCCAGGGCTCGGGCTGCTATGGCCACAATGCGGCCGACGATGCCGCAGCCGACGCCGCGCTCCTGGCGCGCGCCTTCCCCGGCCGGCCGGTGCGCGTGCAGTGGATGCGCGAGCAGGAGCATAGCTGGGAGCCCTACGGCCCGGCGATGCTGACCGAGGTGAGCGCCGGGCTCGACGCAACGGGCAAGATCTCGCAATGGCGCTATCGGGTGCGCAGCAATGAGCATTCGACGCGGCCCGGCACCGCGGGCAATCTCATGCCGGCCTGGCATCTGGCGCAACCGGTCGCGCTGCCGGTGCCGAAGCCGATTCCGCTCCCCGAGGGCGGCGGCGACCGCAACGCGCTGCCGCTCTACACCATCCCCTTCGCCGATATCGTTTACGATTTCGTGCCGGCGATGACGCTGCGCGTCTCGGCGCTGCGCGGGCTCGGCGCCTATATGAACGTCTTCACCATCGAGAGCTTCATGGACGAGCTGGCGCTGGCGGCCAAGGCCGATCCCGTCGCGTTCCGGCTGCGCCATCTCGAGGATCCGCGCGCA
>DATIYL010000197.1:0-4567 GCA_035517635.1 Allostellaceae bacterium
CCGAAGGCGAAGAAGCTGTCGATGCATTCGCTGAAGCCGGTGACCATGAAGGCCCATTCGGCATCGCGCGGCGTGAGATAGGGCGGCTCCTCGCCGAGCACGATGCCATAAGCGGCGACGAGATTGGCCAGCACGTCCTTGTGCCGTCCTTCCTCGAAGCCGTTGAGCCGGATCGCCTCGGCGAGCAGCGGATCCGACACGCGCTCGCCATAGCTCAGCACGCGCAGCTTCGCCTTGCCCTCGGTTGCCACCGCGATGTCCCAGATCGGCAGGCTGACGAGCCGCGCGCGTTCCGCCTCGCTCAGGGCCGGCCAATCGATGATGGCGGGCTTGTAGGGGTTGAAGGTGTCGAGCAGCATGCGGCAGAAGAGCGATTTGTGCGCCTCGCTGCCGATCGGAATCGGTCCCGGAAACGCCCCGTGCCACACCCTGGCGGCGCGATCGGCCTTCGCCACGGCCGGGCCGTCGATGGGGCTCATGGCCTTGCTGTGCCCGGCGCCGCGAAACGCGACGCCGCGAAAACGCTGATCATGGACATGCTCCTGCCGAAAGTGAGATGTGCCCTGCCGGACATCCGGCAAGGCCCTCGATCAGGCAGGCAGGGGCGGAGCGCGAGGCAGCGCCGCGAGGCTGCGGCACAGCCCGGCGCGGCGCGGTGTGAGACGTGGCGGCAGAAGAAGACTTGCGGCGAGCGCCAGCACCAGCACGGCCAGCACCGGCAAGACGAACGGGCCGCCGCCGGCGAGAGCCAGGCAGATCGGGCAGAGCGGTGCCTTCTGCACTGGCGCGCCGGGGTCCGCGCTCTTGGCGGGCGCAGGCGCCGCAATGCAGAGCGCACCGGCCAGCGAGAAGACGCCCCTATGCGTCGCCATCGCCGCGCCAGCGGGCGCGTCGATCAACGGCAGAGAGGCTTGGAAGAAAAGTCCGAGAAGGCCGAGCAGCGCCGCGACGCGCCGCAAGCCGCCGCGCCGCAGGAAGGGGGCGAGGCTCACGAGCGAGCTGTCGAGGCGCGGCGTCACCCGGCTATCCATCCATCCCCGGGGCGCGATGTCAACGCCCGGGGCGGATCGCGCAACGCGTTCTCAGCGCGAGTAGAACTCGACGACGAGGTTGGGTTCCATCGAGACGGGGTACGGCACGTCGGCGAGCTTGGGCGCCCGCACGAAGGCGCCCTTCATCCCGTCATGATCGACCTGGAGATAGTCAGGCACGTCGCGCTCGGTCGATTTCGCCGCTTCGAGCACCACGACGAGCTGCTTCGACTTCTCCTTGACCTCGATGAGGTCGCCGTCCTTCACGAGATAGGAGCCGATATTGACGCGCTTGCCATTGACGCGGATATGGCCGTGATTGACGAATTGGCGCGCGGCAAAGGGCGTCGACGCGAATTTCATGCGATAGACGACGGCATCGAGGCGGCGCTCGAGCAGCTCGATCAGGTTCTCGCCGGTGTCGCCCTTGCGGCGCGCGGCCTCTTCGTAGAGGCGGCGGAACTGACGCTCGCCGATATTGCCGTAGTAACCCTTGAGCTTCTGCTTCGCCAGGAGCTGCGTGCCGAAATCGCTGGGCTTCTTGCGCCGCTGGCCATGCTGGCCCGGCCCGTAATCGCGATTGCGGTTCAAGGGGCTTTTCGAGCGGCCCCAGAGATTGACGCCGAGGCGCCGGTTGATCTTGAACTTCGACCCTTCTCGCTTGCTCATGATGCCGTTAACCCGTTGTGGTTGTTGTTGTCCCAATAGTCCGTGCCCGCAGGCGCGGCGGGGCCATCGGCCCGCTTTCTTGGGAGTGAAGGGGCGGCACTATAGGGAGCGCGGTGGGGATGTCAACGCTCCCTCACCCTCCCGGCGCTGCGCGCCGGGCCCCTCCCTCTCCCGCTCTCGCGGGAGAGGGGCTTGGTCTCCGCCTCCGCTGCTTTTCGCTGACGAGGGCCGACGAAGGCGGTGAGGATGCCGTGGAGGGTGCGCAGCTCTTGCGCCGTCGGGGCGGCGCGTTGGAAGAGGTTGCGCAGGTTGCGGATCATGCCGGGGCGCTTCTCGGCGTTGCGCAGGAAGCCGCTGCGGTCGAGCTCCTCCTCGAAATGGCCGAAGAAGCGCAGCAGCTCCTCTTTGGTCGCCGGTGCGGAATGGCCGGTGACGAGAAATTCGGCCGGACCTTCATCGCCGGCCGTGAACCACTCGTAGCCGACGAGCAGCACCGCCTGGGCGAGGTTGAGCGAGGAGAAGGCGGGGTTGAGCGGCACGGTCAGCACCGTGTCGGCGAGCGCGACATGGTCGTTGACGAGGCCGGTGCGCTCGCGCCCGAAGAGGATGCCGCAGGCTTCGTCCCGGCCGGTGAAGTGCCGCATCTCGGCGGCGGCGAGACGCGGCGTCAGCACGCGCTTCACCAGGAAGCGATCGCGCGCGGTGGTGGCGTAGACATGGCGGAGATCGGCGACGGCGTCCTCGACGCGGTCGAAGAGCCGCGCCTCGCGCAGCACGACATCGGCGCCGCTTGCCATGGCGACCGCCTTGGCGTTGGGCCAGCCGTCGCGCGGCGCGACGAGACGCAGATCGGTGAGGCCGCAATTGTACATGGCGCGCACCGCGGCGCCGATGTTCTCGCCGAGCTGCGGCTCGACCAGGATGATCGCGGGGCCGCCGGTCGTGCCGCGGCGGCGATGGTCGGTGCCAGCCATGGCGGCTACCCCCGCCGGCCCGCGCGCCAGAGCTTGTAGGTGAGGCTGTCGTGGAGCGCGTTGTAGGAGGCGTCGATGACGTTGGTGGAGACGCCGACGGTGGACCAGCTGCCGATCTCGGCGTCGCTGGTCTCGATCATGACGCGGGTCACCGCCTTGGTGCCGTCCTGCGGCGTCAGGATGCGCACCTTGTAGTCGGTGAGGCGGATCGCTTCGAGCTCGGGGAAGGCGGGGATGAGCGCCTTGCGCAGCGCGGTGTCGAGCGCGTTGACCGGGCCGTTGCCCTCGGCGACGGTCATCAGCGGCGTGCCGCCGACTTCGACCTTGATCGTCGCCTCGGAGAGCGTCACGAGATCGCCGCGCGCGTTCCAGCGCCGCTCGTCGATGACGCGGAAGCTCTGCAGCCGGAAATAGTCCGGCACGCCGTCGATGGCGCGGCGCGCCAGCAGCTCGAAGCTGGCTTCGGCGCCGTCATAGGCATAGCCCTGGAACTCGCGCTCCTTCACCTCCTCGAGGAGCCGCGCCACCTTTGGATGCTTGGGATCGAGCTCGATTCCGGCCTCGCGCAGCCGCGCCAGGATGTTGGAGCGGCCGGCCTGGTCGGAGACGAGGATGTGCCGGCGATTGCCGACGGTCTCCGGCGGGACGTGCTCGTAGGTGCGCGGGTCCTTCTCGACGGCGGAGACATGGAGCCCGCCCTTATGTGCGAAAGCAGCGTCGCCGACATAAGCGGCGTGGCGGTTGGGCGCGCGGTTCAAGAGCTCGTCGAGCAGGCGCGAGAGCTGCATCAGCTGGCGGAGATGATCGGGGCTGACGCCGGTCTCGAAGCGCTCGCGATAGAACGGCTTCAGCATCAGGGTCGGGATCAGCGAGACCAGATTGGCGTTGCCGCAGCGCTCGCCGAGACCGTTCAAGGTGCCCTGCACCTGGCGCACGCCGGCGCGGATGGCGGCGAGGCTGTTGGCGACGGCGTTCTCGGTGTCGTTATGGGCGTGGATGCCGAGCTTCTCGCCGGGGATCACCCGTGTCACCTCGCCAACGATGCGCTCCACCTCATGCGGCAGGCTGCCGCCATTGGTATCGCACAGCACGAGCCAGCGCGCGCCCGCCGCTTCCGCCGCTTTGAGGCAGGCGAGCGCGTAATCGGGATTGGCCTTGTAGCCGTCGAAGAAATGCTCGGCGTCGAACATGGCTTCGCCCTTCGCTGCCGCGGCGGCGATCGATTCACGGATGAGGGCGAGATTCTCCTCGAGTTCGATGCCGAGGGCCAAGGTCACGTGGAAGTCCCAACTCTTGCCGACGAGGCAGGTGCCATGGGCGCGCGCTTCGAGCAGGGCGGCAAGACCGGGATCGTTGGCGGCGCTGCGGCCGGAGCGCTTGGTCATGCCGAAGGCGATGAGCCTGGCGCGCGCCAGCGCCGGCGGCGCGCCGAAGAAGCTGCTGTCGGTCGGGTTGGCGCCGGGCCAGCCGCCTTCGACATAGTCGATGCCGATGCGGTCGAGCGCCTGGGCGATCGTCGCCTTGTCCTGGACGCTGAAATCGACGCCCTGGGTCTGCGCGCCATCGCGCAGGGTCGTGTCGAAGAGGTAGAGGCGCTCGCGGGTCATGGTGTGGTCTCAGGTCTCGGCCTACGGAGATATACCCCCCACCCCTCCCTCCCCCTCAAGGGGGGAGGGGGAAGAAAACAGCGGGGAAAGAGTAGCCGGGAAGAGGAAAGTAGCGCACTGAACAATCCCCTCCCCCCTTGAGGGCAGGGCTATCGCATATGGGCGAGGGCGGTGAGAAGAAAGTCATTGTTCCATCTGGCCTGGAGCATTTTGTGGCTGATGCGCCGAGGCCCTGGGACTGTCTGCAGGATGTTGATGGCGAGCTTGCGGATGACCGCGAGGTTTT
>DATIYL010000198.1:0-2519 GCA_035517635.1 Allostellaceae bacterium
TTCTGGCTGCGCGTCATGAATGAGCTGAAAAATCGCGGCGTCGAGGACGTCTTGATCGCCGTCGTCGATGGTCTCAAAGGCTTCCCCGAGGCCATCACCGCCGTGTTTCCGCAGACAACGGTTCAGACCTGCATCGTCCACACCATCCGAACGCAATCGACCATTCTCAGCCGGGGTATATTGGCCTCCGGGCATTGGACTGTGCAGCGGGATGACATGACGGATCTCCAGACGGTCCTCATGAACGATGATGCGTTCGATGACCAGCTGCAGGATAGCTTGCCGATCGGCAAAGCTGGCCTCGTCCAGACGGCTGTGCAGGCGCGCGCAGAACGCCGCGAGATCGGTTGCCACCGCCTGCGCCGTGATCTGGTTCTGGCGTAGAGTGCGTGCCGTTTCGATCTGCCGGTCGAGCGCTTGGCGCTGCTCGGTCAGCCGGCCGCGGCGCTCGGTCAGCTCGTCCAGGCTGATCACTTCGGCCTGATAGGCGTCGAGCAAGCGCTGGTCGGCCCGCGCCAAGCTCTTGAGACGGGCGCGCAGTTTGTGCTCGGCTGCCGCCCCGCGGGCCGCCTCCTGATCGGCCGCCAGGGCGAAATCCTGGAATTGGGCGAGCAGGCGCTGCGGATCGCCAAGCAGGCCGCGCACATGTTCCCAGACCGCCCGGTCGAGCGCCTCGCCGTTCACCTCGGCGCGCGGGCACGGCGCCTCGCGCGCCGCCAGCGTGCAGTCTTTGCCGCGACACCGATAGCAGCGCCGCCGCCGGCCCGCGGCATCGAGGGGGCGGATGACGCCATACATGGCCAAGCCGCAGCCGCCGCACGTCAGCAAGCAGCGCAGCAGATGATTGTGCCGCGTGTTGTTGCGGAACGAGAGGGCCGCATTGCGTTTCAGCTGGGCTTGCGCCCGCTCCCAGAGATCCTGGTCGATCAGCGCCGGCACCGGAACGGTGATCCATTGCTCGCGCGGCCGCAATTGCCGGCAGCCTTTGCCCGAATAGTTTGGTTTGCGGCGGCGCGGTTTCTTGGCCGCGCGATATTCGTAGCGGTTCACATAGGCGGTGCCGGTATAGACCAGGTCGGCGAGAATATGATGGACCGTCGAGGGCGACCACGGCCGCCGGCCACAACGCGGGAACCACGGTCCGAAGTTCAGGCGCTTCAGGATCTGGCGGAGGGTCAGCCCTTCGCTGACCAGCCAATCATAAAGCATGCGCACAATCTCGGCCTCGGCCGGATCGATCTCCAACCGGCCGGCGGCGCCGTCCTGGCGCGGCCGATAACGATAGCCATAGGGGGCCTTCGCGCCGATAAACTGGCCGGCGCGCGCCTTCTGCAGCTTGCCACGCCGGAAGCGTTCGGCCAGCAAGGCTCGCTCGTATTCGGCCACGGCGCCCTGGATCTGCAGCAGCAATTGGTCGCCCGGGTCATCCGAGATGGCGTGGTTGACAAAGGCGAGCGCGCAGCCGGCCCGGCGGAACTCCTCCAGCAGAAGGACCTGATAGGCATATTTGCGGGCGAGGCGATCGGGGGTCAGCACGCCGACGACGTCGACCTCCCGATCGCGCACGGCGTCGCGCAGGGCATCGAGCCCGGGCCGATCGAGCCGCGCCCCGCTATAGCCCTCATCCCGGAAGACATGATCCTCGCTCAGGACATGGTCGGCAGAGCGCGCCCAGGCGCGCAGAAGGTCGAGTTGGCTGTCGATGGTCTGCTGGCGCTCCTGGCGTTCGGTCGAGACGCGGGCATAAATGGCGGCGTGCATGGCGCTTCTCCTTCGGAGATCACTTCCCTTGGTTGGGGCGGATCCGTCCACCTCCTGGACAGACCGTCCCGCAGCAGGAGACGATAGGCGCGGGCCAGCCGCTCAGGGCCGTCCCGCGCGCGGACGAATTCCGATTGAATGGTCCACTGCGGTGCTGGCGGCGGCAGAGGACAGCGCGATCGGCCTTGGGACATGGCGCATCACCTCGTTTGGATGATGCCCTGCCCAACGGCCTATACGCATCGTCAGGCGCTCGGCCTATCTCGGCGCCGCCGCGGCTTGGCCAGCGCCGCCCAGCGGAAGGCTATCGCGGCCGTAAAGCGAAGTCGGTCGATTGCGTTCGGATCGTGCACCTGCTGCGCCACAGCCTCGATTTTGTCTCGTGGAAAGACCGCAAGCCCGTCGCTGCGGCGCTCAAGGAGATTTATCGCGCGGTCGACGCCGCCGCCGGCGAAGCCGCTCTGACGGCCTTTGAGGATGGCTGCTGGGGCCAGAAATACCCGGCCATCAGCCAGAGTTGGCGCCGGGCGTGGACCGAGGTCGTCCCGTTCTATGCGTTTCCCGGTGATGTCCGGCGGATTTTGTACACCACGAATGCGATTGAGGCGCTCAATTCTAAGCTGCGCCGAGCGGTTCGGGCCAGGGGTCATTTCCCCAGTGACGAGGCGGCCACCAAACTCCTCTTCCTGGTCTTGAACCGCGCCGAGAAGGAGTGGATCATGCCGCCGCGCGAGTGGTCCATGGCCAAGGCCCAGTTC
>DATIYL010000199.1:0-24157 GCA_035517635.1 Allostellaceae bacterium
TTGGCTTCGCCGGTCTTGGTGAAGCGGCGCTTCACGCCCTTGAAGCCGGCAAAGGCGGCGCGCACGACATCATCGCCGAGGCCCATCTCCTCGGCGACGGCGATGGCGGCGAGCGAGTTCTGCACATTGTGCTCGCCATACATCGGCAAGGCGATGCCCGTCAGCGTGCGGCTCGTCTGCTGCAGACGGTCGGTGACGACGACGTCGTAGCGCGCGCCGGCGGGGCCGAGCTCGAGATTGACGGCGCGGATATCCGCCTGCGGGCTCATGCCGTAAGTGACGATGCGGCGCTCGGAGAATTTGGGGATCATGCCCTGCACGACCGGGTGGTCGATGCAGAGCGTGGCGCAGCCATAGAACGGAATGTTGCCGACAAAGCTCTCGAAGGCCTGCTGCACCGCGTCGAAATTGCCGTAGAAGTCGAGATGCTCGGGGTCGATATTGGTGACGACGGCGATCGTCGCCGGCAGCTTGACGAAGGTGCCGTCGCTCTCATCGGCCTCGACCACCATCCACTCGCCTGCGCCCAGCCGCGCATTGGTGCCATAGGCGTTGATGATGCCGCCATTGATCACCGTCGGGTCGAGCTGCGCCGTGTCGAGCAGCGCGCCGATCATCGAGGTCGTCGTCGTCTTGCCATGCGTTCCGGCCACGGCGATCGCCCATTTGAGGCGCATCAGCTCGCCCAGCATCTCGGCGCGGCGCACCACCGGCAGCAGATGCGAGCGCGCCGCCACGACCTCGGGATTGTCCTTGCGCACGGCGGAGGAGACGACGACGACCTTGGCCGAGCCGAGATTCTCGGCGTCATGACCGATCGCCACCGGAATGCCGAGCGCGCGCAGCCGCTGCACGTTGGCGCCGTCGGCGACGTCGCTGCCCTGCACCTGATAGCCGAGATTGTGCAGGATCTCGGCGATGCCGCTCATGCCGATGCCGCCGATGCCGACGAAATGCAGCACGCCGATGTCGAGCGGGAGCGCCCTCATGCGGCATTCTCCCGGGGCAGAGGATGGCCGTTGCCGACGGCGGCGACGACGAGATCGGCGAGCACGCGCGCCGCATCCGGACGGCCTTGCGCATGCGCCGCAATGGCGGCGCGGACGAGTTGCTCGGGTGCCGCGATCAGCGCCTGCAGCGCCTGGGCGAGGGCGGCGGCGGTGAAGCTCGCTTGCGGCATCACCCAGGCGCCGCCCGCCTTTTCGAGCGCGCGGGCATTGGCCGTCTGGTGGTCGTCGGCGGCGTGGAGGTAGGGGACGAGGATCGCCGGCCGGCCGACCATCTGCAGCTCCGCCATGGTCGAGGCGCCGGCGCGCGAGATGACGAGATGGGCGCGCGCGAGGCGCTCGGGCACGTCGTTGAAGAAAGGCGCGAGCTCGGCGGCGACGCCGCTCGCCCGATGGGCGCGGCGCACCGCCTCGAGATCCTCGGCGCGCGCCTGCTGGGTCACGCGCAAGCGGCGGCGCAGCGCCTCGGGGAGGGCGGCGAAAGCGGCCGGAATGACTTCGCTCAGAACGCGCGCGCCCTGGCTGCCGCCGAGGACGAGGATGTCGAAGGCGCCATCCGCTTCCGGCGCGCGATAGGGCGTGCTGCGCAGCGCGGCGATCGCCGGGCGCACCGGGTTGCCGGTGAACATGACCCGCGGCAGGTCGCTCTCGCGCAGCCCGCCGACTTCGGCAAAGGCCGTCGCGATCCAGCGCACTCGCGGCGCCAGCAGCCGGTTGGCGCGGCCCAGGATCGCGTTCTGCTCGTGGATCACCGTCGGCAGGTCCTGGCGCGCCGCCGCCAGCATGGTCGGCACCGAGGGATAGCCGCCGAAGCCCACGGCCGCCGCCGGGGCGAGCGCACGCAGCAAGCGGCCGGCTTCGAGCGTGCCCAGCGCCAGCTCGGCGATGCCGACCACCTTGCTCACCAGCCCGGCGCCGATGCGGCCGGCGCGGATGCGGTGGAGGGTGACGCCCGGCAGCTTGTCGCCGAAGGCTTGGCCGCGCCGATCGGTGACGAGGGCGACGCGGAAGCCGCGCCCCATCAGCTCGCGCGCCAGCGCCTCGGCCGGGAAGAGATGGCCGCCGGTGCCGCCGGCGGCGAGGACGATGAGCGCGCTCATGCCTCGACCCCGCCGAAGCGGCGCCGCGTCAGCGCCAGCGCCATGCCCATGGCAAGCCCGAGCGACAGCATCGAGGAGCCGCCATAGGAGATGAAGGGCAAGGTCATGCCCTTCGTCGGCATCAGATGCAGCGTCGATGCCATGTTGATGATCGCCTGCAGCCCGAATTGTACGAAGAGGCCGGTGGCGGCGAGCACGATGAAGAGGTTGGTCTCCTGCAGCAGCCGCGAGAAGCCGCGCAGCACGATGAAGGCGAAGAGCGCGACAATGACGAGGCAGGCGATGAGGCCAAGCTCTTCGCCGGCAACGGCGAAGACGAAATCGGCATGCGCGTCCGGCAGCGATTCCTTGACCGTGCCTTCGCCTGGACCCCGGCCCCACAACCCGCCATTCATGAAGGCGTCCATCGAGCGGTCGACCTGGTAGCTGTCGCCGCTGGCGGGGTCGAGGAAGCGATCGATGCGGCTCGCCACGTGCGGCAGCGTGACGTAAGCGCCGATGAGGCCGACCACGCCCGACGCCATCCCGGCGGCGACCCAGTAGAGGCGCAGGCCGGCGAGGAAGAACTGGGTGAACCAGACGACGGAGACGAGCGCGGTCTGGCCGAGATCGGGCTGCTTGATGAGGAAGGTCACCACCGTCAGGTAGAGCACCATGGCGATCCAATGACCAGGGAAGTTCTCGCGCAGCCGGTATTGCGAGAAGAGCCAGGCGCAGACCACGGCGAAGCAGGGCTTGACGAATTCCGAAGGCTGCAGCGACAGGCCCGGCAGTTCGATCCAGCGCCGCGCGCCCTTGATTTCGACGCCGCCGAACAGCGTGTAGGCGAGCAAAACAAGCGAGATCGCGAAACCGACCAGCGCGATGCGCCGTACCATGCGCGGCGTCTGCAGCGACACCACGAACATCAGCGCCAGCGACGCGGGCAGCACCGCGAAGTAGCGCTTCACGAAGAACAGATCGTCGGGATGAAGGCCGCCGGCGTGGATGCGCAGCGCCACCGCCGGGCTCGAGGCCATGATCAGCAGCGAGCCGAAGCCGATGATGATGGCGAGCGCGGCGAGGCTCCAGCGGTCGACCGTCCACCACCATTGCGCCACGAGGCTGCGGTCGGTGCGCGCGAAGCTCATGCGTGCCCTCCCGGCAGCGCCGCGACGAGGCGGCGGAAGACCTCGCCGCGCGCCTCGAAATCGGTGAATTGGTCGAAGGACGCGCAGGCGGGCGAAAGCAGGACGACCGCGCCCGGCTTGGCGGCTGCACTGGCCGCGTCGCGCGCCGCCGCGACCGCTGCGGCAAGGTCGCCGCAGCGGCTGAAGGGCACGTGGCCGGCGAGGGTTTCGGCGAACTCCGCCGCCGCCCGGCCGATCAGGAAAGCGTGGCGGATGCGCGGGAACAGCGGCGCCAGCGCGGCGATGCCGCCCGCTTTGGCGATGCCGCCGGCGATCCAATAGATGTCGTCGTAACAGGCAAGCGCCTTGGCGGCGGCATCGGCATTGGTCGCCTTGCTGTCATTGACGTAGCGGACGCCGTCGATGGTGGCGATCAGCTCCTGGCGATGGGCGAGGCCGGGGAAGGAGCGGAGCGCGGCGACGATCTCGGCTTCGCCAACGCCGAGGCGGCGCGCCGCGGCATAAGCGGCGGCAGCGTTCTGCCAATTATGGCGCCCGGGAAGGCGCGGCAGGCTGGCAAGATCGAGCACGCGCTTGGCGCCGCCGTCGAGATCGTCGACGAGCGCTCCCGCCTCGACATAGACGCCGCCCGGCGCGCGCCTTTCGGCCGAAATCGGGATCACTTGCGGCGCCCCGGTAGAGGCGAGGGCAGCGGCGAGGGCGCGGCACGTTGCGTCGTCGACGCCGATGATGCCGAGGCTGGACTTGCCCTTCGGCCGCATGATCAGGCGCTTGGATGCGATGTAGCCTTCCATTCCGCCATGGCGGTCGAGATGGTCGGGCGTGATGTTGAGCAGCACGGCGACCTCGGCGGCAAGGCTCTGGGTCAGCTCGAGCTGGTAGGAGCTGAGCTCCAGAACGTAGACGCCATCGGCGCCGAGCGACGCCAGCGCCAGCGCCGGCGTGCCGAGATTGCCGCCGATGGCCACCTTGCGGCCGGCTTCCTGGAGGATGTGGCCGATGAGCGCGGTGGAGGTCGATTTGCCGTTGGTGCCGGTGACGCCGACATAGCGCGCCTCGGGGCGCGAGCGCACCAGCAGCTCGATATCGCCGATGATCTCGGCGCCGGCAGCGCGGGCGCGGGCGGCGACGGGATGCGGCTCGGGGAAGCTGTGCGGGATGCCGGGCGACAGCACGAGTGCGGCGGCGCCGCCGAGGCCGGTTTGAGCGAGATCGACGATCGGCACGCCTGCGGCAGCGGCGGCGGTGCGCTTGCCCGCCGCGTCGTCCCAGGCGAGGACGCGCGCGCCGCCGCGCTGCAACGCTTCGGCGGCAGCAAGGCCGGAGCGCGCCAGCCCCAGCACCGCGACCTTCTGATCCCGAAACGCCGTCACCTCGATCATCCCTCCCTACCGCAGTTTCAAGGTCGAGAGCCCGGCGATCGCCAGCACCGAGGCGATGATCCAGAAGCGGATGACGATGGTCGGCTCCTGCCAGCCCTTCTTCTCGAAGTGGTGGTGCAGCGGCGCCATGCGGAAGACGCGCTTGCCGGTGAGCTTGAAGCTCGCCACCTGGACGATGACCGATGCCGTCTCGAGCACGAAGAGCCCGCCGATGATGGCGAGCACCAGCTCGTGCTTGGTGATGACGCTGATGACGCCGAGGGCGGCGCCGATCGAGAGCGAGCCGGTATCGCCCATGAACACCATGGCGGGCGGCGCGTTGTACCAGAGAAAACCGAGGCCCGAGCCGACCAGCGCGGCGCAGAACACCGAAAGCTCGCCGGCGCCGGCGACGTGATGGATCTGCAGGTAGTTGGCAAAGATCAGATTGCCCGAGAGATAGGCAATGAGGGCGAAGCAGCCGGCGGCGATCATCGACGGCACGATGGCGAGCCCGTCGAGACCGTCGGTGAGGTTGACCGCGTTGGAAGCGCCGGTGATGACGAAGACGGCGACCGGGATGAACAGCGCCCAGCCGAGCTCGATCAGCACGTTCTTGAAGAACGGTACCGCCAGCGCCGTGCGGATGGCGGGATCGTGCGTCAGCAACACGATGGCGACGGCAGCGATGCCGCTGATGACGATCTGCCCGATCAGCTTGCCCCGGCTCGAGAGGCCGCGCGAGGAGCGGCGGGTGAGCTTCTTGTAGTCGTCGAAAAAGCCGATGGTGCCGAACCCGACGGTGACGCAGAGCGTCACCCAGACATAGCCGTCCGTGAGATCGGCCCAGAGCAGGGTCGAGACGACGAGACCGAGCAGGATGAGGAAGCCGCCCATGGTGGGCGTGCCCTTCTTGCGCACGAGATGCCCCTCCGGCCCGTCGAGCCGGATCGGCTGTCCCTCGGCCTGCTTCGATTTGAGCCAGGCGATGACGCGCGGGCCCATGGCGAAGCTGATGAAGAGCGCCGTCACCATCGCGCCGCCCGAGCGGAAGGTCAGGTAGCGGAAGAGATTGAACGCGCTGAACTCGTCGGCGAGCGGGAAGAGCAGGTGGAACAGCATTGGTGCTAGCCCCTCGCCGCGGCGGCGGCCGGCTCGCCGGCAAGCAGGCGGCGAACGACCTCGGCCATGCGGCTGCCGAAGGAGCCCTTGACGGTGGCGATATCGCCGGGGCGGAGCCGGCGCGCGACGATCTCCGCCATCTCCGCCGAAGTCGCGGCATGGCCGCCGCGCAGCCGCTTGGGCAGCGCGTCGTAGAGCGCACGCATATTGGGGCCGACGGTGAAGACGAGAGCGACGCCGGCATCGATGATCGGCTGCGCCAGCTCGGCGTGGAGGCGCTCGGCGTCATCGCCGAGCTCGAGCATGTCGCCGAGCACGGCGATGCGCCTTCCGCCTTTGCCGGGGATCATCGTGCCGAGCACGGCGAGGGCGGCGCGCATCGAGGCGGGGCTGGCATTGTAGCTCTCGTCGATGAGCTCGGCGCTGCCCTCGCCGGTGGCGATGCGGTGGCGCCGTCCGCGGCCGTCGAGCGGCTGCAGCGAGGACATGGCGGCTGCGGCGATGCCGACATCGCCGCCCGCCGCCTTCACCGCGCCGAGCACGGCGAGGCTGTTCATCACCCAGTGCTGGCCGGGGATGGCGATGCAGTAATCGACGATCTCGCCCATCACCGAGGCGGTGACGGCGCTGGCCGTCGCGTAGAGATGGCTGTCGATGAGCTTCACCGTCGCGTCGGGATGCGTGCCGAAGCCGAGGATGCGGGTGATGCCGCGCGCGCGCGCCGCCTCGGCGAGCCGGGCGAAATAGACATTGTCGCGGTTGAGCACCGCCGCGCCGCTTTGCTCCATGCCGACGAAAATCTCTGCCTTCGCATCGGCGATGGCGGCGACGGAGGGAAAGAAGCCGAGATGCGCTGGCTCGATCGTGGTGATCACCGCCACGTCCGGTCGCACCAGGCGCGAGAGCGCGTCGATCTCGCCGGGGTGGTTCATGCCCATCTCGACGATGCCCCAGCGCGTCTCGCGCGGCATGCGCGCCAGCGACAACGGCACGCCCCATTGGTTGTTGAGGCTGCCGGCCGAGGCGAAGGCGGCGCCTTGGCGCTCGAGCGCGCGCTTCAGCGCCTCTTTGGTGCCAGTCTTGCCGACGCTGCCGGTGACGCCGATGATCTGCGCAGCGCAGCGACGGCGCGAAGCGCGGCCGAGCTCCTCGAGCGCCGCCATCGTGTCGGCGACGAGGAGCAGCGGCGCGTTCGCGTCGGCGCCGGGGGGCATCCGTGCAACGAGCGCCGCCGCGGCGCCCTTGGCGAGCGCGGCGGCGACGAAATCATGGCCGTCGAATTTGGGACCGGCGAGGGCGATGAAGAGATCGCCCGGCGCGACGCTGCGGCTGTCGATCGACACGCCGCTCGCAAGCCACTCGCGCGTGGCGCGGCCGCCGGTGGCGGCCACGGCCTCGGCGGCGGTCCAAAGCGGCGTCATGAGGCAGTGCCCCCGAGCGCGATGGCCGCCTCGCGGGCGATCACGGCATCGTCGAAAGGATGGGTGATGCCGGCGACGATCTGTCCGCTCTCATGCCCCTTGCCGGCGATCAGCAGCAGATCGCCAGCTTCGAGCAGCGCGAGACCGCGGGAAATGGCGTGGGCGCGATCGCCGATCTCTTCGGCCTCGGGGCAGCGGGCGAGGATGGCGCGGCGGATCGCGGCCGGATCCTCGCTGCGCGGGTTGTCGTCGGTGACGATGACGCGATCGGCGAGGCGCTGGGCGATCGCACCCATGTCGCTGCGCTTGCCGGGATCGCGGTCGCCGCCGCAGCCGAAGACGACGACAAGCCGGCCGCGGCAATGCGCGCGGAGCGTGCCGAGCACGGTCGCGAGCGCGTCCGGCGTGTGCGCGTAATCGACGATCACCGGTGCGCCATTGCGATGAGTCGCGACGTGCTGCAGCCGGCCCGGCGCGCCCTTGAGCGTGGGCAGCGCGTCGAGCGCACGCTCGACCGGCGCGCCGGTGGCGATGGCGAGGCCGAGCGCGGCGAGCGCGTTGCTTGCCTGGAAAGCGCCGACCAGGGGGAGAACGAGATCACGACGCTCCCCGAATACCTCAAGGCGAAGCTCCTGACCCGTGTCGAGCGGCCGCGCGGCGACGAGACGCAGGTCGGCGCCAATCGCAGTTCCAAAAGTGAGCACCGTCTGCCCTCTTTGACGGCAGAGCTGGCCAAGCCGCGCCGCTTCGCTGCTGTCCGCGTTCAGCACCGCCGTGCCGTCGGGCGGCAGCAGCTCGGTGAAGAGTCGTGCCTTGGCGGCGAAATACGCCTCCATGTCGCGGTGGTAGTCGAGATGATCGCGCGTGAGGTTGGTGAACGCCGCGGCGCCGAGCTCGAGCCCGTCGAGCCGGCACTGGTCGAGTCCGTGGCTCGACGCTTCGATCGCGACATGATCGATGCCGCTGCGCGCCAGCACGTTGAGCTCGCGATGCAGCGACACGGGGTCGGGGGTGGTGAGGGAGCCGGGCTGCGCGAAATCCGGGCCGACGATGCCGATGGTGCCGAAGCTCGCCGCGCGAAACCCGAGATGGTGCCAGATCTGCCGGGTGAAGACGGTGACCGAGGTCTTGCCGTTGGTGCCGGTGACGGCGACCATCGTCTCCGGCTGCGGCGCATAGAATCGCGCCGCGATGCGCGCGAGGCGGCGGCGCGGATTCGGGTCGAAGATGACATGCACCGGCGGCCGCTGCTGCGCCAGGGTGGAGAGCGGCGCCGGGTCGTCGGTCAGCACCGCGACCGCGCCGCGGGCGATGGCGTCGTCGACGAAACGCCGCCCGTCGAGCTTGCTGCCCGCCAGCGCGGCGAAGAGGAAGCCCGGCTTCACCGTGCGCGAATCGGCGGTGAGACCGCGGATGTCCGGGTCGCCGGGTGGCGTGATGATGAGAGGGCCTTGAGCGCCGTCCATGAGATCAGTTAGCCGCAAGTTTCCGTTCCTGAAGGTCAGGCGAATCGACCATCAAAGAACGGCGGATTTCGGGCGAATTCTCGTCGACCGGTGGGATTCCCTCGAGCGGCGCCATCCGCTCGACGACGCGCTTCACGGCCGGCGCCGCCGTCCAACCGCCGGTCGCAAAGCCGTGCGACCACTTGTCGCCCTTGGGGTCGTCGATCGAGATCATCACGAGGAAGCGCGGCTCGGTGATGGGGAACACGCCGATAAACGAGGAGAATAGCGCTTTGCGCTCATAATGGCCGGCCGCCACCTTCTCGGCCGTGCCGGTCTTGCCGCCGATGAGATAGCCGGAGCCCTCGGCCAGCTTGCCGGTGCCGCGCTCGACGACGAGGCGCATCAGGCGGCGAATCTCCTGGGAGGTGTGCAGCGAGATCACCTGCTGGCCGGATGGCGCGTAGCCGGCCGGGCGCTTCAGCAGCGTCGCGCGATGCAGCACGCCGCCATTGACGATGGCGCTCACCGCCGTCGCCATCTGCAGCGGGCTGACCGAGATGCCATGGCCGAAGGCGATCGTCATGGTGTTGACCTCGCCCCAGGGCGAGGGCACCAGCGGCGCGCCGATCTCGGGCAGCTCGAAGCTCGGCGCCTTCAACAGGCCGAGCCGGCCGAGGAATTCCCGCTGCCGGTCGGTGCCGACGGCGAGCGCCATCTTGGCCGAGCCGATATTCGAGGAGTACTCGAAGATCTCCGGCACGGTGAGCCAGCGGCGCTGCGCATGATCGTCATGGATGGTGAAGCGGCCGATATGGATCGGATTGGTCGCATCGAAGCTGCTGGCCATCGTTGCGGTGTGCGTGTCGAGGGCGAGCGCGGTGTTAAAGATCTTGAAGGTCGAGCCCATCTCGTAGGTGCCGAGCGTCACCCGGTTGAACATGCTCTCCGATGTCAAGCTTCCGGGCACGTTCGGATCGAAATCCGGCAGCGACACCATCGCCAGCACCTCGCCGGTGTTGACGTCCATGATGATGCCGAGCCCGGCGGCGGCGCTGAAATCGCTCACGGCGTGCGCGATCTCGTCGCGCAGGATGTATTGCAGCCGCACATCGAGCGACAGCTTCACCGGCTCGCTCCGGCTCTTCAGGATGTCGTCGAAGCCGCGCTCGATGCCGGCGAGGCCCTTGCCGTCGAGATCGTCATAGCCGACGACATGCGCGGCGAGATTGCCCTTGGGGAAAACGCGGCGGTCCTCGACCTGGAATTGGAGGCCCGGTATGCCGAGCCGGTTGACTTCGAATTCCTGGCTTGGCGTCAGCTGCCGCTTGATCCAGACGAAGCTCTTGTCGGAAGCGAGCTTGGCGGCAATCTCGCCCTCGCTGAGGTCGGGCAGCAGATTGGCCAGTTGCTCGGCGACGCGCTCGGGATGGTGGATGAGCTTGGGATTGGCGAAGAGCGAGGGCGCTTCGAGCGTAGTGGCGAGCAGCACGCCGTTGCGGTCGACGATATCCGCCCGCGTTTCGGGCTTGTCCACGGCATGGAAGCGGGCAAAGCGCGTGTCGCTCGCCTTGAAGCCCGCCACCTCGATGAGGCGCGCGCCGATCACGAGGAAAGCGAGACAGAACAGCGCGGCGGTGATGATGAGCCTGGTGTGGCTCGTCTCGAGCGACTGCTTCGCCGGCCCTTCGAGTGGCGCCGGCGCGCACGCCGCGGGCTTGAAATGCCGCGGCCGGCAGGGATTGTCGTCATTCTGCGGCAGGGTCATCGCAGCACCGTGCCACGGGCGATAACGAGCCGCGGCGCCGCCGTCGGCTGGGAGGAAACCGACGGCGGCGCGGCGGCTGCTGCTGCGGCGGGAGGCAACGGGGAGCGCCGCGGCAGTTGGGAGAGGTGGCCGATCTGCTCGGGGCTGATCGGGGCGAGATCGAGAAAGCGCTTGGAAAGCTGGGCGAGGCGAGACGGCTGGTTGAGAAAGCTCCACTCGGCGTCGAGCACGCGAATCTGCTCGCGTCCATCGGTGATCTGATGGTTGACGTGGGCGAGCTCGTCCTCGAGCTGCATCACCTCGTACTTCACCTGGAACATGGCATAGCCGCTCACCCCGACGAGCAGCGCCCAGAGGACGGTCGAAAACCGGATCATGCGGCCTTCTCCCAGAGCGGCGCGGCGGTCCGCTCGGCGGCGCGCAGCCGCGCCGAGCGGGCGCGCGGGTTGCGCTCGAGCTCGCCAGGACCGGGCGTGACGGGCTTGCGTGTCAGCAGCTTGAAGCTCGGTGCCGCCGCCGGCAGCGCCGGCCGGTGGCGCGAGGCCTTGGGCGCGGCTTCGCTACGCTCGCGCAGGAAGTCCTTCACCTTGCGGTCCTCGAGCGAGTGGAAGGAGACGATGGCGAGCCGCCCGCCCGGCGCGAGCAGGCGCTCGGCGGCCAGAAGCGCCCGCTCCAGCTCGCCCAGCTCGTCATTCACCTCCATGCGCAGCGCCTGGAAGGTGCGGGTGGCGGGATCGATGCCGCCGCTCGCCGGCACGGCGGCGCGGACGATGCGGGCGAGCTCGGCGGTGCGGGTCAGAGGCGCGTCTCGCCGCGCGGCGACGATGGCGCGGGCGACGCGGCGGGCGAAGCGCTCCTCGCCATAGATGTAGATGAGATTGGCGAGCGCGCTTTCGGAGAGCGTATTGACGAGGTCGGCCGCGGTCGCGCCGCCACGCCCCATCCGCATGTCGAGCGGCCCGTCGGCGCGGAAGGAGAAGCCGCGCTCGGGCTGATCGAGCTGCGGCGAGGAGACACCGAGATCGAGCGCGATGCCGTCGACGGCGCTGATGCCCAGCGGCGCCAGCAGCGCTTCCATGTCGCCAAATCGGCCTTCGATGACCGTGAAGCGCCCGGGATGCTCGCGCGTCAGCGCGCCGCCTTCGGCCACGGCGGCGGGATCGCGGTCGATGGCGATGATGCGGCAGGGCGCCGCCGCGAGCAGCGCGCGGCTATAGCCGCCGGCGCCGAACGTGCCGTCGACATAAAGGCCGGCATCGCGCGGCTGCAGCGCGGCAAGAACCTCGGCGAGGAGAACCGGGGTATGGGGCAGGGCCGGGGTCACCGCGGCGGCTCCATCACGGCGCGGCCGGGCTGATGTGCCGGCAGCGTTGCGCCCTGGCGGCGGGCGCGCTCGCGCATCTCCTGCTGATGCGCGCTGAAACGCTCCGGCTCCCAGATCTGGAAAGTGCGGCCAAGGCCGACAAAAGCGGCGCTCTCGCCGATTTGGGCGTGCTGGCAGAGCAGCTCCGGCAGGACGATGCGGCCTTCGCCGTCGAAGGCGAGGGGCTGCGCATCCGCCAGGATCGAGGACAGCGCGTCGCGGTCCTCGGAGAATTCGGGCAGCGCGTCGATGCGCTGGCTCAGCTCTTCCATCCGGTCGATGCCGCTGGCTTCGAGCGCGGGCAGCTTGAAGGAGCGGAAGGCAATGATTCCGTTGAAGTTCTGGCCGGCGAGCGCGGTCCGGAAAGAGGCGGGCACGGAGACCCGCCCTTTGCGGTCAACCTTGTTCACAAATGTCGAAAGGAACAACGCCACCGCCGACCCCCAAGGTCTGTCCCATAGCGCCTCATGGGACGCCTCTGCGTTTGCGGCGCTCCGCCCTCGCCGCCCAGCCTCGCATTGGGACGATATGGGATAGCATGGGCTGAAATGGGGGTCAATGGAAAATCGTGGTAATACAGTGGGATCGCTCGCCTTTAACGGAGCTTACTCCGACATTCCAGCACCTATGGCCAAGACCTCGCGCGACCACCTAACCCTTGAGAATTTGGGGCAAATCGTTAATACATGGCGATTTCTTGTTCCCTATACGTTCCATGCGCGCTGGTTACTTCGCGCACGGGCGCGGATGGGAAAGAGCGCCAGACGGCCTGTAAGCCGGGTTCTGTCCCCGCCCGAAGGCGGGGGATGACCATTCCTCTGGGACGCCCGTTGCCGAGCGCCTCACGCGACCGACCCGGATGGCCGGGCGGAAATGCCCGCGGCCTTGCGGCCCGCCATCCCTACTTGGTCTTGCTCCCGGTGGGGTTTGCCCTGCCGCCGCCGTCGCCGGCAGCGCGGTGCGCTCTTACCGCACCATTTCACCCTTGCCGCCCGGCAAGCCGGGGTTGGCGGTGTGTTTCTGTGGCACTTTCCCTGGGGTCGCCCCCGCCGGGCGTTACCCGGCACCGCATTTCCGTGGAGCCCGGACTTTCCTCTCGCCGCCTTCGCGGCGAGCGGCCATCCGGCCATCTGGCGGAACAAATAAGGGGTGTCGGGGCGCGGAAGTCAAACCCCGGCGGCGAGCGCCGCGATCAGCGCCGCCGTCTCCGCGTCGGGCGTGCCGTCGCAGCGCGCCGGCCGGAAATGGCGCTGGAAGGCGATGATCACCTGCCGCGTCGACGCGTCGAGCACGCCGCCTTGCGGCGTCTCGTAGCCGATCCTGGCGAGCAGGCGCTGCAGCCCGGCGATGTCGGCCGGCGGACCCGCGCCGGGCGCCTCATCCGGCCAGAACCCGATGCCCTGCCGCGCGAGGCGGCGCCAGTCGAAGCGCTCGCCGGGATCGGCTTTGCGCTGCGGCGCCACATCGGAATGGCCCAGAACATGGCGCAGCGGGATCGTATGCCGCTTCAGGATGTCGTGGCAGAGCGTCTCCAGCGCCGCCATCTGCGCCTCGGGGAAATCGCGATAGCCGAACTCATGGCCGGGATTGACCAGCTCGATGCCGATCGAGCGGTCGTTGATGTCGCGCTTGCCGTCCCAGCAGGAGACGCCGGCATGCCAGGCGCGCCGCGCCTCCGGCACGAGCCGCCACAGCGTGCCGTCCTCGTCGATGAGGTAATGCGCGCTCACTTGCGCCTCCGGCGAAGTGAGCCGGTCCAGCGCCTCTGCCGCCGTCCGCATGCCCGTATAGTGCAGGATGAGCATGTCGACGATGCCGCCCGCGGGACGCGGTCCATGATTGGGTGAAGGGCGGTCGCGCAGCTGCATCGAGGATTTCCGTGAAGCGATGCGGCATCTTGACGAGTTCCGATGCGCGTCGCAAACCATGGCTTCCACCGGGGTGCTCGCGCGGCGCGGGCTGAGATCATACCCGTTGAACCTGCCTGGGTAATGCCAGCGAAGGGAGCGTCTGATGAGCAGCGACATTGCCTATGCGGTGGCTGCGCTCATCTGCTACGGCCTCAGCGATGCCATCTACAAGCGCGCCGCCGGCGCCGGCCTTGCCGCCCAGCACTTTCTCATGGGGCAGGCCTGGATCTTCTGTCCCGCCACCATCGTCTATGCGGCGATGACCGGGACGCTGCGATTGAGCTCCGCCGCCTTCTGGGGCGGCATCGCCGGCTTGTTCCTGGTCGTCGGCTTCTACAACTACGCTCGCAGCCTGCAGGCCGGCTCCGTCAGCATCATCGCGCCGGTATTCCGCCTCAACTTCATCGTCACCGCGGTGCTGGCGATCGGCTGGCTGCACGAGACGCTGACGGCGCAGAAGATCGGCGGCTTTCTGTTGGCGATCGGGGCGGGCTGGCTCCTGCTCGGCGGTTCGCTGCACCGTGACGGCGTCGATGCGGACGCGGGGCGGCGCTCGCTCCGTCAGGTGCTCGTGGCCACGCTCGCGGCCGGCGCGGCGAATTTCTGCTACAAGCTCGGCCTGATCGGCGGTGCGACACCGGAGACGCTGCTCGCGGTTCAGTCGGTCGTGTTCAGCGGACTGCTCACGGCGATGACCTACCGGATGACGGGCGCGATCCGGCTGCCCCGCGGCGTCGTCCGGCATTCGGGGCCGGCCGCGCTCGTGCTCATCGCGGCATTTCTATTCTTGCTCCACGGCCTGAAGCACGGCGATGCCAGCGTCGTCGTCCCCATCGCGCAGATGGGCTTCGTGGTCGCCGCCGTGCTCGGCGTCGTGGTCTTCGGTGAAGGCTGGACGGCGCGCAAGATCGCCGGCCTCTGCACCGCGACCGCAGCGCTCCTGCTGCTGGCGATGGGGTAGGTGAGGATCCCGGCAGTTTCCATGCAAGCTGAAATCGCAAATCCGCTGCCTCCGCCGTATCAAGAAACGCAATCGTCAAGGCCTAGGCGCGACGCGGGAGTAGTCATCCGCCGGGAGCACGCAGGACCATCCGGTAGCAATCGAGGCTCCGGCTGAGGAATTCGTAGGTTGCTCCCCAGAGGTAGAGGCGAAAGCGGCGATAGTCGAACTCGCCGAAGCGCCTCACCACAGCGGCGCGGTTGCGGTCGAAATTGCGCGCCCATTGCTGGAAGGTCAGAAAATAGCTCTCTCGGTCGTTGAAGAGCTCAAGCAGCTCGAGCGGCGTCCTCGCCAGCTGGGCGAGGAAATCATGCAGCACAAGGAAAGAATGGTTCCCGCCATAGATGTACTTCACCATGTAGGAAGAGAGCTCGTATTTCTTCGTACAGGCGCTGCCGTCGAGAAAGATGCGGCCGCCGGGCTTCAGCAGGGCGGTGAACTTCTCGAGCACGCGATCATACTGCGGCAGATGCTCGATCACGCCCATGATGACGATCGCGTCGTATTTCCGCTCGGTCGTGTATTCCAGGAGATCGCTGTTGACGACCTCCCAGTCGAAGCCGAGTTCCCGCCCGCGCCGATGGAGATAGTCGCTCGACGCCTGCGAAATGGTGATGCCGGTGCATTTCACGCCGCGACGCGAGGCATACTCGAACCATGCGCCCCAACCCGGTCCGACCTCGAGAATGTGGTCACCCGGCTCGAGCTGGCATTTCTCGTAGCAATAGTCGAACTTCCTCAGCGTCGCGGCCTCGAGACTCTCGCCGGGGTGATCGAACAGGCCTTGAGTATAGCAAGGGGTCTTCGGGTCTAGAAAACTCAGGAAGAATTCGGGATCGATGTCGTAGTGCGCGGTGATGGCGCGACGATTGGTTTGGACCTGCCCGAAGAGGAGCGGCTGCAGGAAGCGCCAGGCCGCGATGATCGGGTGGAGATCTCGCATCGACCGCCTAAGCTCGAAGGGTCGCAGCATATCGCCTTCGATGTCGATGTCGCCGGCGACATAGGCGTCGCCGATCCGGCCCTCGTCCAGGCTGCCGATTGCGCGCAGCGCCCGTCGGTTTCTGAGCGTCGCCTCGAAACTCGGCGCGCCTTGGCCGAAGCGATGGACCGAGCCGTCGGGAAGCGTCACCGCGAAGGCCACGGAAGATTGCGAGAAGCGGCTCGCGAAGCCGGCGAGCGGCGAACGGGGGTTGTGCGCTGGCCGCTCGAGCGGGGTCGGGGACGCCTCCTCTGGTATCACCGCAAGCCTCGCGGAGCCGCGTCGGGCCTCGGTCGTTGCGGCGCCCGCTTGCCGCGGATGGGCGGTTTCTTCATGCAATCCATCAGGAAGCGTCGCGCGAAGCTTTGGAGCGCGCGGTAGTCGTACTTGGCGAGAAAGGCCCGCATGGCCATTCTGTCGATCGCCGCAGCGCGCAGCCGGCGCAGGAACTCGATGGTCTCGATCGGCGAGGCCGGCTTCGGCGCAGCGGCTAGCGTCAAAGAATCCATAACGATCGGCTGGCCGGGCGCGACGAGGCCGCCGAGCTGCAGCAGGATCGCCGGCTGCTCCATCAAGAACATATGATTGAAATCCTCCTGCTCCCCGAAAACGGTAACGATGTTTGCCTTCGGCGTCGAGACCAGCCGTGCCGACCAGGCGGGGATCGTGTCATCGCCCGTCCCCCTCACATCGGCGAGCGGCGACACATTAGCATCGGGGTCGAAGCCCGGCTTGATCCAGTCCCAGCTCAGTGCGACCGCGGTTCCGTCGATGGGCGCCCCGTCATCATCCGTCTGGACGCCACGAATATTGTAAAATTTGGCGTTGATGTTGGTGGGGAGCGGCGCGGTGATCTGCTGGCGCACCGTGTTGGCGATCGGCAGCTGGCTCGACAGGAACCAGTTGTCGGTGGGGTAGCGAACCTTGCCCGGCTGAGAATCCGGGCTATAGGGATCGACGGGATTGCCCGTTGTCAGATCCCAGCAGGGGTATACGGGCGGCGGAAAGTCGGTATCGTCCTCGAGCGCCGCCTGGTCGCGCAGAAAGGTCGGAATATCGGTGAACAGCAGCTCATAGCCCCCGCACATCGAGGCGATGAGCTGCGCCATGGCTGACTTGCCGTAGATGTCGTTGAGATAATCCTCGCCGGAGAAATAACGATGGAGCTGGCCGGCATAGCCATAGAAGGGCGTGGCGATGGTCACCGCCTGCGCCATCTGCTGCAGGTAGGGGCTGCCGCTCCCCAGGAAAAGCTTGACGAGGAAGCCGCCTTCGCTGTGACCGACCAGGGTGAAGCCGTTTAGCGGGTCCTCGCCGCAGGCCGCCTCGACGCGCTGCTGCAGCGCAGGGAGGAAGTCAGCGGCAAAGAAATCGACACTCGGGCCAAGCACCCGACGCCAATCCCATCCCAGGACGAAATAGTTGAAGGCATTGTCGTCACACCAGCGCCTGAAGGTGCCATAGGGATTAAGTGCCAGCAGCGCGACCGGCCCGTTGGCGATGCAGATGTGGTCGCCGACGTCGATGTCTCCGGCCATGCCCAACTCCATGGCGTCGCAAAGAATGCTCGCATCGAGCCAGGCGATGTCATAGTCGAGCTGCTGAGCGGGGTCGCCGTCATGGAACGCCTGCCGTGCCCGCTGCAAATCCGAGCCGAGACCGCCAGGAAGCAGAATGACAGTGGGGCGACCCCTCTTGTAGTCCTGGACGAACCGGGTCAGCTCGGGGTCAAGGATCCGTAGCTGCTCGGCACTCCGCTCCTGATCATAGTTCATGCCTACCCCCTTCGTTGTCGCGCGGGGTCAGTCGGCGTCCTCCGCGGTGAGCACCGGCTCGCGCTTCGCGGCCGCGGCGGGAATGTAGGGTCTCAGCCACTCCACCGGGCGCCCGGCCGCGTCGGTCAGCGCGATGGGCTCGAAATATCGCTGCCGATCCTCCTCGGAGATGTCGGCGGGATACTCGGAATACTGGGGATCTAGTACTTCGTCGCCGGCACGATAGCTGCGCGCTCGGCAGGGCGAAGCGCGCGCCCAGACGAAGCAGTGCAGATTGGCGGCGGCAATTACGTACCAGTGGAAGGGATCGAAGCTGCGCGAGTAAACGATCCGCCGCAGCGTCTTCAGCAGCACGCGCAGGCGACCCACGACGGTCCACGGCCGGCGGAAGATCCGCTCGACAAAGCCGACGAGCGCTTCTGGCGCGTCGGCGAGATCGCGATAGCAGATGGTCTCGCCATCGAGATCGCGCAGGCGCAGGTTGGCTGCGAGCTGGCCGGCGGCGAGGTCGACCCAGAAGCTCGCGGTGCCGGCCAGCGGCGCGACGACACTGAGGTAAACTGGCATCGGCATCGTCCGACTCTCGGCAATGATACGCATGTGCTCTTCCATCACCGCAGCGGTCTGGTATCGCGGGTCGAAGAGGTAACCGTAGCCGATGCCGATGCCCTGAGCTTCGGCGAAGGCGATGTCGTCGATGACGTCGCGCCGGCTCAAATTCTGCTTCTTGTTGTAGCGCCGCAGAAATTCGCGGTCCAACGATTCCAGCCCAACGAAGAGCGTGAAGCACCTCGCTTCAGCTAGGTGCCGGATGAGCTCGCGATCGTGCAAGATGTTCTGCGTCACGAGCGCCGCCCAGCCGCGGATGCGCCGGTCGTTGCGCAGCATCTCGCAGACGCGCAGCATGTGCCGCCGGTCGTCGGAGAAATTGTTGTCGATGAGAATGACGGTCGGATACCAGCGGCGGAAGCTGAAGAACGGACTGGTGGCGATTGCCGCGTCAATCGAAGCGCGGAGCGCCGCCAGATCGTAGGTGGCGTGCCCATTCATCTCTACCGGGATGACGCAGAAGCTGCACTGGAAGCTGCAGCCTCGCGACGCTTCCACGAGATGCGATTTCGGGCTGATGCCGTTTTCCGCCAGCAGCCGATAGTCGACGGTATAGGTGGAAATGCGGGTCGCCGGCGAGCGGTAGATTCGCTTCAGCGCGCCGCGCACATAATCGGCGACCGCTTCCCGCACGCTGTCGACGCCGCCAGCGCAGACCGCGTCGAAGAAGCGCGTGGCGAATTCGGGAAAGAGCGTGCAGATACTTCCACCGGCAACGACGGTGGCGCCGGCGCGGCGAAAAAAGAAGGCCAACTGGCGCATGCGGTCGAAGTCCGGCTGCAGCCCCGTGAGGAAGACCAGGTCGTACCCGGTTGCCTCGGTCCCATCGAAGGGGCCATGCCAGTCCTCGTGGTACAGTCGTACGTCGAAAAGCGCTCGATCGATCAACGAAGCGATGTGCAAACCGCTGATCGGCTGCATGACGTAGCGCGACCGGCGCTTGACACGGCCGGGGCGAAGATGAGTGCAGACGACGAGCGCCCGCCTTTTGCCGCCAGACGGTGCGCTGCCGGTTGAATTGCGTCGACGCCCCAACACGCAAACCCTCTCGCCCGCGCAATACGCCTGCACGAATCAGGCTGGCGCCTCCCCAACTGATTAGGCATTATTTTGAGGCGCTGGACAAGCAGCGGTTGTTGAAGCTGGCTCGCGCAGCCACTCCCAGAGGCAAAACAATGAGCGAATCCGTAAATTCGGTCCGCTCCGCAGCTCAACGCCGCTACTTGACCATGCTGTTCTGCGATCTCGTCGGCTATACCGAGCTGGCTGAGCAGCTCGACCCTGAGGATCTCCGCGAGCTGCTGCAGGACCAGTATCGACGCTGCGCCCTCGCCCTCGTTGAGAAATATGGCGGCGTGGTCGCTTCGTTCAGCGGCGACGGCGTCCTCGCCTATTTCGGGTACCCCGTCGCGCACGAGAACGACGCCGAGCGGGCGGTGCGTGCTGCGCTCGAGCTGGTGGAAGCCGTTGCCGCCCTCGAAGTCTCGGCCGGCGGCCGAGCGCTGCCACGGCTCGCCGTCAGGATCGGCGTCCATACCGGCGTCGTGGTCGTGGGTCCGGAGCCGGCGAGCATGGGTCAGCTCGAGCACGGCGTGGTCGGCGAAGCGGCGAACCTTGCCGCCCGACTACAGAGCGCGGCGCAAGCCGGCACGGTACTGGTCAGCCAGGCTACGCTGGAGCTCGTCGAAGGGCTCTTCGAGGCGGAAGCGCTCGGCGCGAAAAAGCTCAAGGGCTTCTCGCGACCGGTGGCCGTCCACCGCATCGTCGCCGCGCGTCATGCGATCGGCCGCTCGTGGGCGCGCTGGCAGCGTGGCGCAGCCCGGATGATCGGCCGGGAGGGGGAGCTCGAGCGCTTGCTCGCGGCTTGGCAGGCGATGCAACGGCGTTCGCGATGCACAACAGTCCAGGTGATCGGCGAGGCCGGCGTCGGCAAGACTCGTCTCGTGCTCGAGCTCTGCCGGCGGCCCGAGCTCGCTAATGCCACGATCCTGCAGATGAACTGCCTCGAGATCTTTGCGAGCACGCCGCTCTATCCGCTGGTGAGCTTCCTCTGGGCGCGCGGCGGTCTCGCCGCCACCGATGGCGAGGAGACCCGCAAGCAAAAGATCGCGGTGCTGGTCGAGCAGCTCGGCGCCGACGCGCCGGACAGCTTCGAGATCATCGCGAACCTCCTCCTCGCTCCGGCTGGTGCGAGCAAGGGGCTCGGACCGACGCCGGTTCTCGCCCGGCGCCGGCAGAACGCGCTGTTTGTCTCGCTGGTCGAGCGGCTGGCGCGCGCCGAGCCGACCGTATTGTGGATCGAAGACGTGCACTGGCTCGATCCGTCCTCCGCCGAGCTCCTGCACGAGATGGTGGAGCATCTCGCGAGCTGCCCGATACTCGTGGTGCTGACACTCCGCTCCTTCCCCAAGGGCCCGATGCTGCCCACCCCGGACGAGGCCATCAATCTCGAGCAGCTCGCGGTCGAGGAGTGCTTGGCGCTGGCCCGCTCGGTCCCTGGCGCCCGCTCGGTATCAAAGGAGCTTTTGACGCGGGCAGCGGAGGCATCGGACGGCATCCCCCTCTACATCGAGCAGCTGATGCTCTCGCTGATCAACAAGGAAGCCCGCGGATCGGGGGAAGGCGGCGATGCGCTTCCGCTGACCCTCGCCGAGATCATGTCGGAGAGGCTCGATCGCCTCGAAGGCGGGCGACGCGTCGTGCAAGCGGCGGCCTGCACTGGCCGTTCCTTCGCGCCGGAGTTCGTCGCCGCACTGCTCGGCCAGACCCGGGAGCAGGTCATAGCGCCGCTGGAGGCGCTGGTCGCCGCGGAAATACTCCGTCGCCGGCGCGACGGGCCGAGCGAGGCCTACGAGTTTCGCCATGCGCTGCTCCAGCGCGTCGCCTATGAATCGATGGTACAGCCCGAGCGGCGGGCGATGCATGCGCGCATCGTCGAGGTCTTGAAGAGCGGCGTCGCCCTCGGACCGGTGCCACCCGAGGTCATGGCCCACCACCTGACGGCGGCGGGGCGACTGGACGACGCCATCAGAGCCTGGCTGCACGCTGGCGCCAGCGCGAGCCGCCGCTCCGCCCAAGTGGAGGCGATTGCGCATTTGAAGCGGGGGCTTGGGCTCGTCGACGATATCCGCGACCCGAAATTGCGGCGGCAATTCGAGCTCGAGCTCGAGGCTGCGCTCATCGGGCCGCTGACGGCGACGCAAGGCACAACTTCGGAAGATTTCTCGGCCTGCTGTGAGCGGGGGCTTCAGCTCGCCGGCGCTGGCGAGCCGACGCCGCTTATCTCTCCCTTCGTCTTCGGCAAGTTCGCCTTCGCGATCGGCCGCGGACGCATCCGCATGGCGGTCTCTTTCGCCGAGCACTTCCTGGCGCTAGCCGAGCGATCGGGAAATTTGTCCGGACAGGTGATCGGTCACCGCCTCGTCGCGATGGCGGTGCTCGGAGAATGCCAGACGGCGCTGGCACGAGAGCATCTCGAGCGATCGCTTGCGCTCTACTTGCCCGAGCGCGATGAGGCGGCGACGCACATGTATGGGCAGAATACTCAGGTCCACAGCCGCGCCCTGCTGAGCCTGACGCATTTCCTTACAGGCGAGATCGACCGGTCGCTCGAGGTCGGCCGGGAGGCGCTGCGCGCGGCCGATGCGCTCCGTCACCCGCACTCGACCGCGCTCGCGCTCGGCTACGTTGGCGGGTGGGTGCTGGGGCTTTGCGGCGCGAGCGACGAGCTGATGCGCTCGGCGCGCCGTCTGATCGCGATCGCTGATCAGCATCGGCTTGGTCCGTTTCGCACCATGGGCACCGCCTTTCTCGGCTGGGCGCTATGCCAGCAAGGCTACCTCGATCAAGGCATCGCCGTATTGCAGCAGGCAATCGACGCGTTCGAGGCTGCGGGATTCCGCCTCACTGTGTCCGGCCACCTCGCGTTTCTCGCAGACGCGAAGCGGCGCCGCGGCGACCTGCGCGGCGCCGAGGAGCTGAGCGCCCGCGCGATGGAGATGGTGGCGGAAGGATCGGATGTTCGCTGGCTCGAGCCGGAAGTCTGCCGCATCGCGGCGCTGATCGAGCACGATATCAGGCCGCAAGAGCAGGCGGCGCATGCGCTGCTCGGCAAGGCGATCGATCGCGCCCAGACGTTCGGCTTCCCAGTCTTCGAGCGGCGCTGTCTTGCCACCCTGGCCGAGCTGCAAGGCCCGGAGCGGCATGACGGCACCGTCGCTGCGCGCCTGCGGCAGCTTGCGCATCTCGGCGATCTCGACCGCCGTGCCAGCGAGGCCATGCGCGAGGTGGACACCCTCCTTGGCGTACCGGACGACCTGGACCCGGTGCCGGAATCGGTCTTGGGGCGGAAAGGCAGCGGCGCATGACCGCCTGGACGCTCGACGACATTCCCTGGGGCCTCTTCGACCTGGAAAAGGTCGACCGCGAGTACCTGCCGATTATCAAAGCGGCGAGCGTCCTCGAGCGCAACGGCGCCCGTTACGCCGAATATCTCTGCAGCGTCTTTCACGACGATCGCGCGTTCTGCGAGGCGGCGGCGCATTGGGCTGTCGAGGAGATCCAGCATGGCAACGCGCTCGGGCGATGGGCCATGCTGGCGGATCCCGGCTTCGACCACTCCGCGGCCTGCACGCGCTTCGCGCAGGGCTTTCCGATCGAGACGCACGCGACGGCGTCGGTGCGCGGCTCGCGCGCCGGCGAGCTCGTAGCGCGCTGCATCGTCGAGACCGCCACGAGCTCCTATTATACCGCGGTCGCGGACGCCAGCGACGAGCCGGTTCTTCGCACCATCTGCCGGCACATCGCCGCGGACGAGTTCCGTCACTACAAGCTCTTCTATTCGCATTTGCGCCGCTATCTCGGCAGCGAGGCGATGGGACGGTGGCGGCGTCTCAAAGTCGCGCTAGACCGCATCGCGGAGTCCGAGGACGATGAGCTCGCCTTCGCGTACTACGCCGCCAACGGCGGCGACCAGCCGTATGAACATGCCCGCTTCAGCGCCGCCTATGCACGACGCGCCTATGGCGTGTACCGCCCGCACCATATCATGCGCGGCACGGCGATGATCTTCAAAGCGGCGGGGCTGAGCCCGCAAGGCTGGCTCAATCCCTGGGTGGCGCGGATGGCGTGGTGGGGCATGCATCGGCGCGTCGAGCGCCTGCGGAAGGAAGCGGCGTAGGTGTCGCCGAGTCTTCGCCTTAGAACAAATAATAGCTGACCAGGTACAACGCGCAGCCGACGCAGGCGCCGACCAGGGTGCCGTTCATGCGGATATATTGCAGGTCGCTGCCGATGGCGAGCTCGAGGCGTCGTGTCACCGTGCGCGCGTCCCAGCCCTGCACCACCTCGGTGATCAGCGCGCCGATCTGTCCGCGCCACGGCACCACCGCGAGCGCGGCATGTTCGATCGTCGCATCGAGCCGCGCCTGCATCTCGAGATCGCGCGCGAGCGTCTGGCCGAGCGTGCGCATGGCGGTGCGCGCCGCCTCGCGGGTGCGCGACAGCGGCGCGTCGAGATCGGTGAGGAAGAGGCGGCGCAGCTCGTCCCAGACGGTGCCGAGCCAGGCCTGCATCTGCGGATGCTCGATGAGCCGGTTCTTCGCTTCGTCGAAGCGCCGCCGCCGCTCCGGCGAGGTGACGAGGCCGGCGGCGAAATCCTCGATCATCGCGCGAAAGCGTTCGCGTGCGCTGCTGTCGGGCAGGCGCAGTTCGGCCAGCACTTCCTCGATGCCGGTGATGAGCGCGGTGGCGATGCGCCGGTTGATCGTCTTCGGCACCCACCACTGGCTGCGCTCCTCGACGGTGGTGTAGATGCGGTCGGCATTGTCCGCGAGCGCCGCTTGCGCTGCGTCGAGCGCATGGTCGAAGAGCGCGTCATACTGGCTGCTGGCGGTGAAGAGCGTGATCAGCCTGCCCGCGATCGGCGCCAGATCCACCTCTTTCAGCTGCTCGCCGAAAGAGCGCGCGACGAAGTCGCGGACCGCCGGGTCGCCGAGCGAGCCGATGACGTAAGGCAGCGCCGCGGTGATCTGGTCGGCGGCGCGAATGGCGTTTTCGGGCTCGGCGAGCCAGTCGGCAAAGCGGCGCCCCGGCGCGAAGTTGCGCAGCCGCGCGGCGATGATCGCCGGCGCGAGGAAATTGCGCTCGACGAAATTGCCGAGCCC
>DATIYL010000200.1:0-4261 GCA_035517635.1 Allostellaceae bacterium
CGCTCCTGCGCCAGCGCCGCGCTCTCTTCGCCGCCAAAGACCATTCCCGCTTCATGCGCCCAGGCATCGATGATGGCGGCCAGCGTGCGCGCTACGGGCGAGCGCGGCGGCAGGGCGAGCGTCGCGCCGATGAGCTGGGCCACGAGCGCGCGCACCGACGCCAGCTTCAAGCGCACATAGCCTTCATAGGCGAAGCCGGCATCGCGCGCGACCGTGGCATTGACCTGCTCGCGCCAGCTTCTGAGCCGCTCGGCGGTGAGCGGTTCCTTGCCGGCGAAGCCGCCGATGCGCGCGACGAGCTGCGTGATCTGCGGCCGCGCGGCATCGACGATGCCTTTGAGGCGCCGCACCCGTTCGTTGAAGCCGTTGACGTAGCTGAGCTCGTCGGCGATCGGCTCGTTGCGCGGGATGTCGGAGAGCGCGCTGCGCAAGGTCGTAAAAAAGCCCGGAACGAGGCCGGTGAGCGGCGGCTGCGGCCGGTCGGGGTCGGGATCGACATAGACGAGGCGCCGATCGACCTGGCGATAGGCGGGCCGGCCCTTGATCGCCTGGATCGCCTCGCGGAAGGGCTTGTCGTTGAGCACGCTGCCATCGACGAAGCATTGCAGGCGCGGATCGAGCCCGGCGCGGCGATAGGGCTCGAAATTGCGCTCGAGGAATTGGCGCTCGCGCGGCCAGCTGATGCGCCGGCGCGCCAGTAGCTGCTCCAGCTCGGTGATCTGCGCCGGCGGGAAGGCGCCGGGAAAGGAGGAGCTGGCGCGGGCGGCAAAGGCGAGCGCCGGCGCATTGGCGAAATCGAAATCGGTTTCGACCTCGCCATTGGGCCAGCGGCGATAGCTGAACTGCAGGATGTGACGGTGCTCGCGCTCCTCGATCACCGGCGGATCATGCGTCTCGAGCAGCTGGCGATAGCCGTAATGGTCGGTGAGGGTGACGAAGAGATCGAGCCGCTGTCCCGCCGGCACCAGCGAGCGCGCCGGACTCGCCGCCTCGCCCATGCTGGCCACGGCGTCATACATGAGCTGCGCCATCCGCGGCCCGTCGAAAGGCGGCTTGAACCAGCGCGAGCGCACGAAGAGCGACAGCTTGCGCCGCACCTCGGGATCGCGCACCTCCTCCATCAGCTGGGCCGCGCCGAAGCCCCAGATGAAGGGGTGCATGAAGGGCTTGCTCCAGCGCCCGGCCCGCGCCTCGGCGGCCAGCAGCTCGGTAACGTCCGCCTCCTTGAGCCAGAGATCGCGCAGGCCGTCCATCGGCAAGTCATGCGCCAGCGCCCGCGCCAGCATGGTGCCGTTGATGCCGCCGGCCGAGGCGCCGGCGATGATGTCGACGACGACGCGAAGATCGATCTTGCGGCCGACCTCGCGCAGCAGCTCGAAATAGATGGATTCGGTGTCGTAGGGCCGATTCGCCTCGGCCTTCTCGGCGAACCGGGCGCTCGCTCGCGCGCCGCGGTCGCGGATGTCGTGCAGCGCGCTCGAGGCGCGGACGAGCTTCAGGATCTCTTTGCAGATGCCATGGATATAGACGGCGAGCGAGATGCCGCCGAAACAGACGAGCGCGATGCGCAGCTCTTTTTCGCGCAAACCAACTCCTCTCCGAGACGTTCTCGCCTTCACCCCAGCCGCTGCCGCCACTACATCAAAGAGGCGGGTGGGGATTCAAACTAAATTGAACACGCTAAACGATGTTTAACTGGACATTGGCTCGGGCAGCGCCAATTAACCCGCTATGCCGACCGCGGCCGAGCGTCGGCGCGCCCCCCTGATGGATGGAGGTTCTATGGCGAGACGCGCAAGACCGCTCAATCAACCTGCCGCCGTCAGGAAATCCGGGGTCCGGGGCCGCC
The DNA here is from genome assembly GCA_035517635.1 of Allostellaceae bacterium. Taxonomy (GTDB): domain Bacteria; phylum Pseudomonadota; class Alphaproteobacteria; order ATCC43930; family CGMCC-115725; genus DAHUYF01. The sequence goes on from DATIYL010000200.1 coordinate 1,850, forward strand.
CGGATTTCGAGTGCATTGCATTTCTGTTGCAGGGCGGCGGCGCGCTCGGCGCCTATCAGGCCGGCGCCTATGAGGCGCTCGCCGAGGCGGAAATCCTGCCCGACTGGGTCGCCGGCATCTCGATCGGCGCCATCAATTCGGCAATCATCGCCGGCAACCCGCCGGAGCATCGGGTCGAGAAATTGCGCGCGTTCTGGGAGGGCGTCACCGCCACGCCGCACTGGGCCGTGACCGGCGACCCCGCCTCCCGCCTCGCCAAGGGCGAGATGGCACGGCGCCTCTTCAATCAGACCAGCGCTGCGGCCGTGCTCGTCGGCGGCGCGCCCGGTTTCTTCGCGCCCCGGGTGCCACCGCCCTGGCTTCATCCCAATGGCTGCACCGAAGCGACGAGCTGGTACGACACGTCGCAGCTGCGCTCGACGCTCGAGCGGCTCGTCGATTTCGACCGCATCAACAATGACACGACGCGCGTCAGCCTCGGCTCGGTGAATGTGCGCACCGGGAATTTTGCCTATTTCGACAATGAGATGCAGGAGATCGGGCCGGACCATGTGCTGGCCAGCGGCGCGCTGCCGCCGGGTTTTCCGGCGATCGAGATCGAAGGCCAGCATTATTGGGATGGCGGCCTCGTCTCCAACACGCCGCTGCAATGGGTGATCCAAAACGGGCCGCGCCAGGACACGCTCGCCTTCCAGGTCGATCTCTGGAACGCGCGCGGCGATTTTCCCTCCAACCTCACCGAGGTGGCGACGCGGCAGAAGGAGATCACCTATTCGAGCCGGACGCGCGATCAGACCGATCGCTTCAAGCAGCTGCAGTGCCTTCGCCATGCCGTCTGCACCATCGCCGAGCAGCTGCCGCCGGAGCTGAAGGAGCTGCCGGAGGCGAAGCTGCTGCTCGAGTTCGGTGATCACAAGGTCTACAACATCGTCCATCTCATCTATCGCACTCAGCGCTACGAAGGCGATTCCAAGGATTACGAGTTCTCGCGCCTCAGCATGGAGGAGCATTGGCGCGCCGGATACAACGATACGCGGCGCGCGCTCCGGCATCCCGAGTGCCTGTCGCGGCCGACCGGCATGGACGGTGTCGGCATCTTCGACTTCGCCAATCAGGGCATCGACTGACATCGCGCCGCGATAACGACATCAGCAGGCTCGCCGCGATAGCGGCATCACGAGGCCCGCCGCGCGAGCGGCATCACAAAGCCCGCCGCGCGAGCGGCATTACAAAGGGAGTGCGTGTGATGAAGCAGTCCGAGATCCGCGAACGTGCCTTCGCCATGCCCTTGACCAGCCCGGCTTATCCACCGGGCCCCTATCGCTTCTACAACCGCGAATTCCTCATCATCACCTATCGTTCCGACCCCGAGAAGCTGCGCGCGGTGGTGCCCGAGCCGCTCGAGCTCGCCGAGCCGGTGGTGCGCTACGAGTTCATTCGCATGCCGGATTCGACCGGGTTCGGTGACTACACCGAGACGGGGCAGGTGATCCCCGTGACCTTCCAGGGCCGGAAGGGCGGCTATTGCCACGCCATGTTCCTCAACGACGATCCGCCGATCGCCGGCGGCCGCGAGCTGTGGGGCTTTCCGAAGAAGCTCGCGAATCCGACGCTGCATACCGAGATCGATACCGTCGTCGGCACGCTCGACTATGGGCCGGTGCGCGTCGCCACTGGCACCATGGGCTACAAGCACAAGCAGCTCGACGCCAAAACGGTGGCGACGGCGCTCGCCGCGCCCAACTTCCTGCTCAAGATCATTCCCCACGTCGACGGCACGCCGCGCATCTGCGAGCTGGTCGAGTACTATCTCGAGGACATCACCGTGAAAGGCGCCTGGACCGGCCCGGCCTCGCTCGCGCTTTATCCGCACGCGCTCGCGCCGGTGGCCGACCTGCCCGTGCTCGAGGTGGTGTCGGCGACGCACATCCTCACCGACCTCACCCTCGGCCTCGGCAAGGTCGTCCACGATTATCTGCGCTGATAGCCCCAAGGAGAATAGCCATGCGCCTCAAGGACAAAGTCGCTTTCGTCACCGGCGCCGCCAGTGGCATCGGCAAGGAAATTGCCGCCACCTTCGCCCGCGAGGGCGCCAAGGTGGTGATCGCCGACCTCAATCAGCAAGGGGCCGAAGCCGTCGCCGCCGAGTTCGGCAGCCGCGACCGGCGCGCCCTCGGCGTCGCCGTCGACGTCACCAACGAGGCGCAGGTCGACGCCGCGGTGGCGAAGACCGTCGCGACCTTCGGCCGCCTCGACATCCTGGTGAGCAACGCCGGCATCCAGATCGTGGCGCCGCTCGACCAGTTCGAATTCGCCAAATGGAAGCAGCTGCTCGCCATCCATCTCGACGGCGCGTTCCTGACGACGCGCGCCGCGCTGCGCGAGATGTACAAGCAGGGCACCGGCGGCAGC
>DATIYL010000201.1:0-45402 GCA_035517635.1 Allostellaceae bacterium
TGGATCGGCGATGCGCCGTCGATCCGCGCCGCCTCGTCGAGCTCGATCGGAATGCTGGCGCCGTATTGATGGAAGATGAAGATGGCGTAGGGCGTGGCGAAAGTGACCATGGCCGCGATGACCGACCAAAGATTGTTGCCGAGGCCATAGATCTGCATGATCCGGTAGAACGGAATCGCCAGGAAGGATTGCGGGATAACATAAGTCAGCAGCGCGGCGTTGCTGACGAGCCAGCCGCGGCGCAGCCGCATCCGCCCGATCGAGAAGCTGGCGAGCGAGCCGATAGCGAGGGTCAGCACCACGGTCGCCGCGCCGAGATAGAGGCTGTTGCCGAACTGGTGCCAGAAATATTCGAGATACCAGTAGCCTTCCGTGATGACGATCCAGAAGCTCGCAAGCGACGGCTTGGCCGGCCAAATGCTGCTGGTGAAGACGTCGCCATTGGCTTCGAGCGACACCGAGACGATGTTGTAGATCGGCGCGAGCGTCCAGATCAGGAGGAGAACCGACAGGCCGAGGGCAGCCGCCTGGCCAAGCCGTCGCCGCAGCCGGTAGCGCCGGCTCGGCCGGGCGCGCCGCCCCTCCAGAACCGCTACGCTCACAGTTGCACCTCCGTCGTGCGCAGCTTGCGCATCAGCAGGATCACCAGCGGGATCATCAGCGGCAGCGACGACATCACCGCCGCCACGCCAAGCTCGGGCCGCGCGATGTCGAAGGCGTCGCGGATCCCGAGCGTCGCCAGCACGTGCGTCGACAAGGCAGGGCCGCCGCCGGTGACGAAATAGACCGTGTTGAAGTCGCCGAGCGTGAAGATGGTCGAGAGCAGGGTGCAGATGAGATAGAGGTTGGCGAGGAGCGGGAAGGTGACGTGGACGAAGCGGCGCACGCCGGCGGCGCCGTCCACGTCGGCGGCCTCATAGAGCTCCTGCGGTATGGCCATGCGCCCGGCCAGCAGGATCACGGTCCAGAACGGCATCCATTTCCAGATATGCGAGGCGATGGCAGAGCTGAGTGCGAGCCAGCGCGAAGTCTCGATCCACCCTGGGCCGTCGATGTGGAAGACGTCCCACAGGAAGTTGTTAACGAGTCCCCACTGTCCGTTCAGCATCCAGTGAATCGATATGAAGGCGGGAAGCGCCGGCACCGCCCAAGGCAAGACATAGACTAACAGCAGCGCCTTTACCCACCAGCCACGCTGCATGAAAAACCCGGACAGCAGCAGCGCCCCGAACATCTTGAGGTTCACGGCGATCCCGACATAGAGCACGGTGTTGACCACCGTCTGCTGGTAGATCGGATCGTCAAAGAGCTCGGCATAAAGGCTAGGCCGGTGTCCGAGCCAGAGCCCGTAAACGACGGGGTAGGCGACAAAGGCGAGAAAGAGCCCGATATAGGGAACGACGAAGGCGATCGCCCAGGTGTATTCCGAGCCATGCAGCCCGCCATGCCAAGCGCGTCGCTTCATTCGTGCGCTCGGGAAGACTCGGGCGGGGAGGGCCTTTGCCGTGCTGATCACCTGGGCGCCGTTCATGATCGCCTCTCCGTCCTATTCAGGTTTGCGCAATGGGATATTTCGCGAGGATGTCGCCAATATGCTTCAGCGCGTATTCGGCTGACGCTTCCGGCGATTTGCCGTTGCCCACCACCTCCGCGACGGCTGTCCCCCAGATTTGCTGCGCGTTGGCCTCGGCATAGCCCGGATTGAACGCGGTATAGGCCGGCACCGTCGGGCTCAGCATGCCCTCGCGCGCATAGGTCGAGCGGTGTGGGTCCTTGGGGTCGAGCCAGAACGGATCGTTCTTGACGAGCTCCGGCATAGGCGGCAACCAGCGACCCAGCCCCGATTTCAGATACTCGTTCACCACCTTGGGCTGGATCACGTATTTGATGAAGTCTTTCGCGACCTCGACGTTCTTGGCGCCTTTCGGGATGAAGGCGCCGCCCACCCCGAGCTGCGCCGGGATCGGCTTGCCCGCGTTGTCGAGCGGCAGGCTCATCGTGACGATGTCGTCGTACTCCGCCTTGTTGTGGTAGAGCGCGACCTCTGTCGAGATCGTACCGTCCAGATCCATGACGATCTGCTTGGCGTGGAACGCGTTGTTGTCGTCGGCGTCGCTCCAGCTCAGCGCGCCGGGCGGCACGTAGCCGTCCTTGTAGGCGGTGGTGATGTAGGTCAGCGATTTGATCACCGCCTCCTTGACCTGCGGATCGTCGAGATGCGGCACGCCGTCCTTGGTGACGATGCCGTTGCCGCCATAGGCGATCAGGAAATGGTGGAAGGTGTTGTTGCCGTCGGCCGGGCCTGCGGTCGTCGGCTGCAGCCCCAGCGAATAGACGCCGCGCATGTTCTCGCGCAGCTTCTTCTGCATCGGCTTGAAGAAGTCCCAGAACGCGTCCCAGGTCTTCGGCGCGTCCGCCATCTTGTAGCCGGCCTTCTCGACGAGCGAGTTCCAGATATGGAACGGCAGCACGGCCGCCTTGCAGGGGGCGTAGTAATAGCTGCGCTTCTTCGAGGTGCTGTTGTAGTACTGCGCCGCCAGGAGCGCCGTTGGATGGTATTGCGATTTCTGCGTCTCGACGATGTCGCTGATGTCCACCAGCTTGTCGTGCCAAGCGTTTTGCGGCACGACCGCGGCGTCGGCGATGTCGTGGTTCATGACGTCAGGGACATCGCCGCTGGTCAGCGCCGAGACGATCTTCTGCATCAGCGGCGCAAACGGGACGAGGCTGTAGTCGATCTTGTTGCCGCTGGCCTTCTCGTAATCCGCGACCAAAGTGCGGAAGGCGGCGTCCTCCTCGGGGACGAAGCCCTGGTTCCACCACACGCTGGCGGTGGTGGCCGCCGCGTTGGCGATGTAGGGCCGCGCCAGCGCTCCGGCGGCGGCCATGCCCAATGAGGCGCGAAGTACCGAGCGCCTGCTCAGCTTGCTCATCGACATCCTCCCTCGTCTTCCGCTGCTGCCACGCCTTTGAGGGGGGGCCGCGGTTTTGTTTCGTCACAAAGCAAACACCCGACACCTGCCGGTCGGCCAAAGCCCTCGTTCACGTCCGCGCGACGCGGTTCTCTTCCGCTTTCTCCAACGGCGCGGCGCGTCCGCTCGTCGATGAGCGCACCCGCCGCGGCCGCCGCCGCTGCCGTGGCAAAGACCTCCGATTGCCGGAACGCTCCTAAATCAAGAGCGTTGCGGCAAGTGTATAGTCGTCATGCGAAATTGTCGCTGGTAATTTCCGGCAGCATTCTTGCCGCAATGCGGCGATGCCGCCCGCCAGAGCTAGCCGGAGAGGTGCGGCTCTCGCGGTTGCTGGCGCAACCGCTGACGCCGCCACGGACGAAGGCCTGCGGCGTTCGCCTAGGCTAGGCCAGCCGCTCCTCGGGGCCGATGACGTGCTGCGGCGCACCGCCTTCGAAGACGCGGCGGCAATTGGCCACGGCACGGCGCAGCGCGACGTCGCGCCAGCCGCGCACCGAGGCCGAGTTGTGCGGCGACGCGATGACGTTGGGAAGCGCGAGGAAGGGGTGCTCCATGCGGAACGCGCCGTGGCGCACCGGCTCGATCCACCAGGCATCGAGGCAGGCGGTGAAGCGCGGATTCGCCACGAGGTGATGGTAGAGCGCCGCCTCGTCGATGATCTCGCCCCGAGCGAGGTTGATCAGGATGGCATCAGCCTTCATCAGCGACAGCTCGCGCGCCCCGATCAGCCGGAGCGTGTCGCGTGTCAGCGGCGCGCTGATGACGAGAACGTCCGAGGCGGCAAGGAGCGTATCGAGCTTGTCGGCCGCGCCGATCCAGTCCACCGGCTCGGCGGTGCTGCCGCGGCGGTTGAGGGCGTGGATGCGCATGCCGAGACAGCGCATCAGCCGCGCCGTCGCGACGCCGATGCCGCCGAAGCCGAAGATGCCGCAGACGCCGCCGGCAAGCATGCGGGTGGGGGTGAACTGGTTGAACTCGCCGCGGGCGAGATTGGCCTGCTCGATGAAGAGCCGCTTGGCCGCGGCCAGCGCCATGGCGAGGGCGTGTTCGGCCATCGGCTCGGCGAAGGCGCCGCGATTGCTCGCCACCGGCAGCCCGGGCGGAAACTCCTCGAATGGCACGAAATCGATCCCGGCCGAGAAAAATTGCACCAGCCGGGCCTTGCCGATGAGGGCGAGCTCGCCGGGCCGCAGCTCGCGCCCCGTGTTGCGGGCCAAGAGCGCATCGGCCTCGGCGAGCGCCGTGGCGCGCGCCGCCGGGTCGAGATCGGTGAGGAAAACGGCATCGGCCGTGCCGCCGAGCGCGTCGGCGACGCTGGCGCGGGCGGCGGCGTCGATCTCGAAGGTCACCAGCAGCTTCGGCCGGAGCGCAGCGCCCGTCACTCGAGTCCCTCGCGCAACAGCGTCAGCGCGGCGGCAGCGAACCTCACCATATTAGCGCGGCGGTCGGCGCTGCCGGTCTCGAGCGTCAGCGATCGTTCCATGGGGCCGGCGATGGCAAGGCAGCTATGGCCGGCGGCGTCGCCATAGCGGTTTCCGGTGGGGCCCGCCGCGCCGGTTTCGGCGACCGCCCAGCTGGTCGCGAAGCGCTGCCGCGCCGTGCGCGCCAGCAGCAGGGCGTAAGCCTCGGTCGAGGCGCGCATCCCGGCCAGCGCCGCGTCCGGGATATCGAGCAGGGCGAGCCGCGCCTTGCGGGTATAGACGACGGCGCCGCCGATGAAATAGGCCGAGGCGCCCGGTATCGCCAGCAGCGCCGCCGAGATCAGCCCGGCGGTCGAGGACTCCGCGACGGCGACAGTCTCGCCGCGAGCCTTCAGCCGCTCGGCGATGACGCCGGCGAGCGGCAGCAATTCCTCCATCGGAGTGCCTTTCTCGTTGTCTCCGATGGATGGTAGCGGCGCCGATTGCGGCCGGCAAACCGCGAACGGCGAGACGCGGCCCCCTGCGCGCCGAAGCTGGTCTTACCGGCGCTTCTGTGGCCCGTTCCGGCGTTGCCGGGGTTCGCCGACCGGAGAATCTCCGAGCACCTGCTCGACGGCCGCCATGAGCTGGGCCGGGCGAAAGGGCTTGGCGAGCACGACATCGGCGCCGAGGGCCCGCGCTACGTCGAGGAACATCAGGTTGTGCGACATGCCGCCGCCCGAGACGGCAATGATGCGGGTGTCCGGGGCGCGCTCCTGGACCTCGCGGATGGTCTCGATGCCCTCCTTTTGCGGCATCAGGATGTCGGTGATCACGATATCCGGCGTGTGCTCGTCCATCAGGGCGAGGCCCTCGCGGCCATTTTCGGCCTGGAGCACCTTGTGCTTGCCCGCGCTGAGGGTGCGCACCATCAGTTTGCGCATCGCCTCATCATCCTCGATCACCAGAAGTACTGCCATGATTCCCCCGCGCAGCCGAATCTCCTGTCCGATCAGCCGGTTAGCGTGCTTTTCCCCAGCGCCGGCCATCGTCTCGAGCTGAGCCTAGCACCATCAAGCTTAACGAGTTCTTCCAAGCCGACCGGCGCTCGACGCGAGTGCAGACGGGCGTGCCGTGCCGCCGTGCTTGGTCGGAAGCGCCGGCGCGCGATAAGCTGAGCACCGGGAAACGACAAATGACCAAAGGGGAGAAGACCCGTGGACTTCGACTACTCCGATAAGGTGAAGGCCCTGCAGGAGAAGCTCGGCCGGTTTATGGACGACCATGTCTATCCGAACGAGCACCGCTATCACGAAGACGTCACGGCGGAGAATCGCTGGCAGCCGCGGGCGATCGTCGAGGAGCTGAAGCCCAAGGCGAAGGCGGCGGGGCTGTGGAACCTGTTCCTGCCGGAATCGGACTATGGCGCCGGGCTCACCAATCTCGAATACGCGCCGCTTTGCGAGATCATGGGACGCGTGCAATGGGCGCCGGAGGTGTTCAATTGCTCGGCGCCCGACACCGGCAACATGGAGGTGCTGACGCGTTACGGCAGCGCCGAGCAGAAGAAGCGGTGGCTGGAGCCGCTGCTCGAGGGCAAGATCCGCTCCGCCTTCGCCATGACCGAGCCGGCGGTGGCATCCTCGGATGCGACCAACATCCAGTCGAGCATCACCCGAGACGGCGACCATTACGTCGTCAACGGTCGCAAATGGTGGACCTCGGGGGCGCCCGACCCGCGCTGCAAGATCTTGATCTTCATGGGCAAGACCGCCCCCAACAACCCCAACAAGTACTTGCAGCAATCGATGATCCTGGTGCCGATGGAGACGTCCGGCATCAAGGTCGTGCGCTGGCTGCCGGTCTTCGGCTATGACGACGCGCCGCACGGCCATGCCGAGGTCGAGTTCACCAATGTGCGAGTGCCGGCGAGCAATATGCTGCTGGGCGAGGGCAGGGGGTTCGAGATCGCGCAGGGCCGTTTGGGGCCGGGGCGCATTCATCACTGCATGCGCATGATCGGCCAGGCCGAACGCGCGCTCGAGAAGATGTGCAAGCGCGTCAAGTCGCGCGTCGCCTTCGGCAAGCCGGTGGCGGAGCAGACGGTGACGCTCGAGCGCATCGCCGAGGCGCGGATCATGATCGAGCAGGCGCGACTTTTGACCTTGAAGGCCGCCTATATGATGGACAAGGTCGGCAACAAGGTGGCGCGTGCCGAGATCGCCATGATCAAGGTCGCCGCCCCCAACATGCTGTGCAAGATCATCGATTGGGCCATCCAGGCGCACGGGGCCGGCGGCGTCTCCGACGATTTCGGCCTCGCCAAGGCCTATGCGGGCGCCCGCACCCTGCGCCTCGCCGACGGCCCGGACGAGGTGCACCGCAACCAGATCGGCCGCATCGAGCTGAAGAAGTACAACTAGCTACTTCAGCTCCAGCGGCGGCATGGTCAGCGCGCCGGGCGGGGCGGCGGCGAGCTCGAGCCGCCGCAGCACCGGCGCAAGCAGGGCGAGCGCCCGGTCGGCCGCCGCGAGCTGCGCCGCGGTCGCGCGCTCGCCCTCGCCGGGAGCACGGCCGAGCAGGCGGGCGATGATCGCGGCGGGGGTCTCGCTGGGTGGCGGGAATGTCTCGAGCGTAACGTCGCTGCTCGCGGCGATGCCGGCTGCCTGCTTCGCCAGCGCCAGCGCCTTGTGGAAGCCGCCGAGCTCGTCGACGAGGCCGCGCGCCTTGGCGTCGGTGCCGCTCCAGACGCGACCTTTGGCGACCGCCTCGACGGCATCGGCGCTAAGCTTGCGTCCCTCGGCGACGCGGTCCTTGAAGACGCCGTAGACATAGTCGAGCGAGCGCTCGAAGCGGTCACGCTCGGCGGGCGTGAAATCGTCGACGACACTGTCGATGCTGGCATTGGCGCCGATCTGTGCCGAATCCCAGGTGATGCCGAGCTTTTCCGACAGCCCGCCGATCAGCACCTTGCCGCCGACGACGCCGATCGAGCCGGTGAGCGTTGCCGGCTCGGCGACGATCTTGTTGGCGTTGGCGGCGATGTAGTAGCCGCCCGATCCCGCGACATTGCCCATGCTGACGATGATCGGCTTGCCGGCTTGCTTGGCGCGCAGCACTTCGCGCCAGATCGTCTCCGAGGCCGTCGCAGAGCCGCCGGGGCTGTCGATGCGGAAGAGGATGGCGCGCACGCTGGCATCTTCCGCCGCCTCGCGAAAGGCACGTCCCAGCGTGTCGGCGCCGAGAACCTCCGAACCCGAGAGCGGGTTGTTGGCGCTGTCGCCGCTGGTGATGAGGCCGGTGCCATAGATGACGGCGATGGTCGGGCCGGATTGGTGCGGCCGCCCGGCGATATCGAGATAACGCCGCACGGAGACGAGCGCGGCATTCTCGCCGGCACGGGTGCGCGCCGCGGCGACGGCGTCCTCGCGATAGCCCGTGTGATCGATGAGATGCGCGTCGAGCGCCTCCTGTGGCGTGAACGGCCCTTGATCGATGAGCGCCTGGATGCGGGCGGGGTCGAGTTGCCGGCCCGCGGCGATGCCGCCGACCACCTGGCCATAGACCGAATGCAGCAGCGCTTCGTTCTGCTCGCGGTCGGCCGGTGTCATCTTGGTGTCGGTCAGGGTGTTCGCGGCCGTCTTGAATTCTTCGCGATGATCGAAGCGCGGCTCGATGCCGAGCTTGTCGAGCGTGCCGTGGAAGTAGGGCATCTCGATGCGTATGCCGACGAGCCCGACCGAGCCGACCGGCTGCAGCCAGATCTGGTCGAAGGCGGTGGCGAGATAATAGCTGCGCGTGCCGCCGCCGAGCTCGCCGAAACCGTCGGCGTAGCCGAAGGCGAACTTGCCGGCGGCGCGGAACCGGGCGATGGCGTCGCGCAGCTCCTGCACTTGTGCCGTGCCGAGCGCGCCGTCGCCGAGGCGGGCGACGATGCCCTTGACGCGTGGATCGCCCTCGGCGCGCTCGATGCCGTCGAGCACGTCGCGGAAGCTTATTTCTTCGCCAAGAAGAAGACGCTGGAGACCATCCTGCGGCGCGCCTTCCGGCAGCGCCTTGGTGAGATCGAGCACCAGGATGTCCTGGTCCGCGAGCGGCTTCTCGCCGGGGGCGGCGAAGATCCAGAGAGCGATCCCGGCCGCGATCAGGGCGACGACGAGAACGCCGATCGCGGCGAAGAAGCCGATGATGACGCGGCGCATGTGCGAGCTCCGGCTAGGGGCCTAACGGTCGAGGCGGTGGTATTCGCGATTGGGCATCATATCGAGCGCATAGGCCATGCGATTCGACAGGTTGAAAAAGGCAACGGTCTCGGCCAAGTCGAAAATGTCCTCGTCGCGAAGCCCGGCCTCGCGCAGCATCGCACGGTCTGCTTCGCCGACGTCGTGCGGGGTCAGCGTCAGCTTCCAGGCGAAGTCGAGCATCGTGCGCTGCCTCCGGTCGAGCCGCGCCGCGCGGTAGTTGAGGGCCATCATCTCGCCCAGCTCGGGGTCGCCCGAGAGCTTGCGCACCGCTTGGCCATGGGCGACGAGGCAGTAATAGCAGCGATTGGCCGAGGAGACGACGACCGCGACCATTTCGCGCTCGAGCTTGCTGAGCCCCGAGGGCGCGAGCATCAGCTCGTTGTACATCGCCATGAAGTTGCGCAGCTTTTGCGGCCTGAGGCTGTAGGCCTGCAGCACATTGGGAACGAAGCCGAGTTTCTCGACGCATTTGGCGTAGGCCGCCTGGAGATCGGCGTCGAGCTCTCCGGGCTCGCCGAGCGGGAGCGCCGAAACATGGTCGGGCTGCGGCATGGTTCCTCCTTCAGGTCGGCGTCAGCCGCATTGCGCACGCTGGCGCAACAGATGGTCGGCAAGCACGATCGCCATCATCGCCTCGCCGACCGGAACGGCGCGAATGCCGACGCAGGGGTCATGGCGGCCCTTGGTGCTGACTTCGACCTCGCCGCCATGGCGGTCGACGGAGCGGCGCGGCGTCAGGATCGAGCTCGTCGGCTTCACCGCCAGGCGCAAGACGATGTCCTGGCCGGTCGAGATGCCGCCAAGGATGCCGCCGGCATTGTTCGATAGGAACTCGACCTTGCCATCCGTCATGCGCATCTCGTCGGCATTGTCCTCGCCGCTCAATGCGGCCGCCGAGAAGCCGGCGCCGATCTCGACGCCCTTCACCGCATTGATGCTCATCATCGCCTTGGCGAGATCGGCATCGAGCTTGTCGTAGATGGGATCGCCGAGTCCGGCGGGGACGCCGCTCGCGACGAGCTCGATGATCGCACCGGCCGAGGAGCCGCGCTTCCTCACCTCGTCGAGGAACCCCGACCAGACCTGCACCGCCTGCCGGTCGGGCGACCAGAAAGGATTGTCCTCGACCGCGCTCCAATCCCAGCGCGCCCGGTCGATCGGGTGCGGGCCGATCTGGATGAGAGCGCCGCGGATGGTGACGGCATCGCCAAGGACCTTGCGGGCGATCCCGCCGGCGGCGACGCGCGACGCCGTTTCGCGCGCCGAAGCGCGGCCGCCGCCGCGATAGTCGCGGATGCCGTATTTCTGCCAATAGGTATAGTCGGCATGGCCGGGGCGGAAGCTGTCCTTGATCGCCTCGTAGTCCTTGGAGCGCGCATCCTCGTTCTCGATCAACATCGAGATCGGCGTGCCCGTCGTCCGGCCGTCGAACACGCCGGAGAGGATGCGTACACGGTCGCTTTCGCGGCGCTGCGTCGCAAAGCGCGACTGACCGGGGCGGCGCCGGTCGAGCCAGTGCTGGATATCGGCCTCGGCGAGTTCGAGGCGTGGCGGAGTGCCGTCGACGACGCAGCCGATCGCCGGCCCGTGGCTCTCGCCCCAGGTGGTAAAGCGGAAAACGGCGCCGAAGCTGTTGCCTGCCACGGCCTCTACACCACGGAAATATCGGGCGCGTCGACCGCCTTCATGCCGACGACGTGATAGCCGCAATCGACGTGATGCACCTCGCCGCTGACGCCCGCGCCGAGGTCGCTCAAGAGGTAGAGCCCGGCGCCGCCGACATCCTCGATGGTGACATTGCGCTTCAGCGGCGAGTTGTACTGGTTCCATTTCAGGATATAGGGGAAATCGCCGATGCCGGAGGAGGCGAGCGTGCGAATCGGCCCGGCCGAGATGGCGTTGACGCGGATGTTCTGGCCGCCGAGATCCACCGCCAGGTAGCGCACGCTCGTCTCGAGCGCCGCCTTGGCGACGCCCATGAGGTTGTAATGCGGCATGACGCGCTCGGCGCCGAGATAGCTCAGCGTCAGCAACGAGCCGCCGCCGGTCATCAGCACCGAGGCGCGGCGGCAGAGATCGGTGAAGGAATAGCAGGAGATGTCGAGGCTGCGCAGGAAGTTCTCGCGCTTGGTGTCGACATAGCGGTGCTTGAGCTCGCTCGGATCGGCGAAACCGATGGCGTGGACGGCGAAATCGAGCTTGCCCCAGCGCTCGGCGATGCCGGCGAAAAGCGCATCGAGGCTCGCCTCGTTGGTAACGTCGCAATCCCGGACGAAATCGCAGCCGAGTCGCTCGGCGAGCGGGCGCACGCGCTTGCCATAGGCTTCGCCCTGATAGGTAAAGGCGAGCTCGGCGCCTTGCGCGGCGACCGCCTTGGCGATGCCCCAGGCGAGCGAGCGGTCATTGGCGACGCCCATGATCAACCCGCGCTTTCCCTGCATGAGCGCCCTTACTTCCGTCATACGTCAATCGCTCCCAACCCGTTTCGACCATGGCAATGAATGCACCGGACCGGCGATCCTACACGATGGGCGGCAGGGGCGGAAAGCGCCGGCTGGCCGGCCGGGACGCCGAGGAGCCGCGGGCGTCGGGCGCCTGTTTGTGCTAAAAGGTGTCTGCCATGCCGCTGCTGCGTGCGCTCCTCGACCGACTGGCGATCCTGCGGGATTTCGCCAGCTATGCCGTGCGCCGCTTCGTCGGGGATGGTTGCCTGACCGGCGCGGGCGCCCTCAGCTATACGACCTTGCTGGCGCTGGTGCCGCTGACCGCGATTGCGCTCGCCGTGCTGTCGGCGGTCCCCGCCTTCGCCGCGATCCGCGATCAGCTGCTGTCCGCCATCTTCGACACCTTCGTGCCCGAGGTCGGCGCCGAGGTGGCAAAGTGGTTCCGCTACTTCGCCGGCACCTCGGTGCGGACCACGACCATCGGCATGGCGGCGCTCGCGGTAACGGTCGTTCTGCTGCTCGCCACGATCGAGGATCAGCTCCACCGCATCTGGCGGGTGGAATCGCCGCGCCCCTGGCTGCAGCGCATCTTGGCCTATTGGGCGATCCTGACCCTCGGGCCCCTGCTGCTCGGCGTCAGCTTCTCGCTGCCCACCTACATCGACCTCGTCGTGCGACATGCCGGCCTCGACGCATCGCATCTGACGCGGGGTCAGGACTCGCATGCGCTGTTGCGCCTGGTGCCGTTCGGCCTCGAGACGCTGGCCTTCACCTTGCTCTACGCGCTTATTCCCAATTGCTCGGTGCGTTGGCGCGAGGCGCTGCTCGGCGCGGTCGTTGCCGCGGCGCTGGTTGAATTGCTGAAAATCGCCTTCGGGATCTATATCGGCTACATCTCCGCGTACCGCGCCGTCTATGGCGCGGTGGCGGTGATCCCGATCTTCCTTCTCTGGATGTACGTCGTCTGGGGCTCCGTTCTCTTTGGCGCGGTCGTGGCGGCGGCGCAGCCGCAATGGCGCGTCGACAGGCGCGCGGCCATGGTGCCGCTCTCGACGCGCCGGCTCGGGCTGAGCCTCGCGCTCCTCGCCGAGCTCGCGGCGCAGACGCGCCAAGGCGGCACGCTGTCGATCGGTGCGCTGGCCGAGCGGCTCGGCGCTGCCACCGCCGCCATCGATGACGAGCTCACCTTGCTGCTCAAATCCGGCTTCGTCGCCCAGGCGGCGGATGGCGGCTGGGTGCTGGCGCGGGCGCTGGACGGTGCAAGCCTCATCGACCTCTATCGCGCGCTCGATCTGCCGCTGGTGCTGACCCTCGCGGGCGAGGATGACTTCCCGTGGCAGACGCGCATCGCGCCGGCGCTGTCACGCATCGCGCTTGCCGAGAATGGCGCGTTCGGCATGTCGCTGAGCGAGCTCATCGGCCCCGGCGCGCCGGTGGCGCCGTTTCCGCAGGTGCAGCGGCGCGCCGAAGGCGCTCAGGCTGGCTTCACCGGAATTTGATTCGTCTGGCGTCGCGGCAGAGTCGAAGATTCGAGATCGCGTCGCGCTCGCACCGTGAGGCGATGGCCAGCGGCGGAGCATCACGGCGATGCTCCGCCGCTCATTTTTCAGGCAAAGCCGCTGCTTCGGAATGCCCTGCGGCAGCGGCGCAGCCGCGACACCACAAATCACCATTGATGTCACCAGCGTCTGACCCAATCTTTGGTGCATGAGCGAAGCCGAGGCGATGTTCACGGTACTGCGGCAGTCGGCGGACGCGGCGGCCGTGGACGCGATCCAACGGTTGGTTGAGCAGGGTTCCGACCGCGATTTATGCCGGATCAACGTTCTCGCCTTTGCCAAGCGAGCGGGCATCGACGAGCAGGCGGCGCTTGCGGCGTTCTTGCATGCGGCGCGGATCGGGCTCTTCGAATTGTCGTGGAACGTGCTCTGCCCCGGCTGCGGCGGCGTTCTCGACGCGAGCGCCACGCTGAAGACCATCGACCGGACGGAGTATGACTGCGCGCTCTGCGCCGCCGGATACGAGCCGACGCTGGACGAGATGGTCGAAGTCACCTTCACCGTCAGCCCGCGCATCCGCCGGATCGCGGCGCATGATCCAAGCAGTCTCCCCTTTGCCGAATATATGCGTCAGATCTTTTGGTGCTCCGGCGTCGATCTTCCCGACAATGTCGAGGAGCTGCTCGAGGAGGTGACGCTCGAATCGCTCGAATTGCCGGCCGGCGAGAAAGCCGTCCTGTCGCTCAATCTGCCGGAGGCTTTCGTCATCCTCTTCGATCCGGTCACGCATGCGACGCAGTTTCTCGAGGTCAAAGGCGAGCCGACGCGCGAGCGGAGAAGTCTGTCGGTCGTTTTGAACCCGGTGCGCGCCCCGACCGGGACCACGGAGCTGCGCCCGGGGCCGGTCCGCATCTCGCTCGAAAACCGCACGCGGCAAAGAGTGCTGCCCGCGCTCTGGATCGCCGGCGACAAGCTGCATGAGCTGCTGGGTCGCCGCCGGCCCTTCGTCACGGCAAAGCTGCTCCTCACCAACCAGGTCTTTCGCGACCTCTATCACACCGACACGCTCGACATCGATCAACGCCTCAAAGTGACGAGCCTGACCTTTCTGTTTACCGACCTGAAGGGCTCGACCGAGCTTTACGAGCGCGTCGGCGATCTCGCAGCGTTCGATCTGGTCAAGGCGCATTTCCGCGCCTTGACGGAGATCGTCGCCGCCGAGTCGGGCGCGGTGGTGAAAACGATCGGCGACGCGGTCATGGCGACATTTCCGACGCCGGATCGTGCGGTTGCCGCGGCGTTGCGCATGCGGGAGGCCATGCGCAGCCTCAACACCGAGCGCCAGCGCGAAGATCTGCTGTTGAAGATCGGCATTCACGAAGGCCCGTGTCTCGCCGTGGTGCTCAATGATCGACAGGACTATTTCGGGCAGACGGTCAACATCGCCTCGCGCGTGCAAGGCTTGGCGGGGTCGCGCTCGATCCTGGCGAGCGGCTCGGTCGTGGAGGATCCGCAATCCCGGGCTGTGCTGCGCAACAGCGGCCTGACGCCGGTCGTGCGCAACGAGCTCATCCGCGGCGTCACGGACGGGCTCGCCGTCTACGAGATCCCGTAACGATCAGGAATTCTGCAGGCGCCTCTGCAGGGCGGCACCGAACGCCTCGAACAAGGCGCGATTGATGCTATTGGTCTGCGGGTCGTATTCGGCGTGCCACTGGACGCCAAGCGCGAAAGCGTCCGCATCGGCGACGCGGATCGCTTCGATCGTGCCGTCCTCCGCCACACCCTCGACCACGATGCGCTCGCCGGGCTCGAGAATGCCTTGGCCGTGCAGCGAATTGACACGAATCGTCGCGCAGCCGAACAGCTTTGCAAAGACGCCGTCGGGTTGGAGTTTTACCTCGTGGCGATCGGCGAAGACGACCTGCGGATCGGGGTGAATGTCGCCATTTTCGAGCCGCGGCGCGCGGTGGTTCAAGCGACCCGGTATGTCGCGAATTTCCGGATGCAATGAGCCGCCGAAGGCGACGTTTATCTCCTGAAGCCCGCGACAGATTCCGAGAAGAGGCACGCCCCGGTCGACGCAGGTCTTGGCGAGCGTCAGCGCCATCGCATCGCGATCGTGATCGTAGGGTTCGTGGCGGGGATCGGGTTCGACGCCATAGCAGGAAGGATGCACGTTGGCGCGCGCGCCCGTCAGCACGATGCCGTCGACGGCGCTCAGAAGGGCGTCGATATCGGTAATGTCAGGCGTTCCGGCAAACATGAGGGGCAGCGCGCCGGCGACTTCCGCCAATGCCGCGAGATTGCGTCTGCCGACGAACTGTCCCCGGTATACGTGATTGACGATATGGGCGTTTCCAATCACGCCGACGACCGGTTTTCTCATGCCTCGCGCCTGCTGCTCTTCGCCTTTTGGCTGTATTGACTTAGTGCGAGTCGCGGCGCTCTGCAACGGCTCTATTTGCAGAGCCGACCATCGCAAATGCGGATGTAGCCGGGCTCGTTAACCAAGCTTGCCGCGCACATCGTAGGGGTGCTTGGCGCCCCAGCGCTCGATGAAGGAGGTCAACTCGGCGTCGGGGGGATCGGGCAGCACGACGCGCAGCTTCACATATTGATCGCCGGACTTGCCGGCCGCCGCGACGCCCTTGCCCTTGAGACGGAGCGTGGCGCCGCTATTCGAGCCGCGCGGCACCTTGAGCGCCACCGCGCCGTGGATCGTCGGCACTTTGACCGTGGCGCCCAGCACCGCCTCGGTCAAAGTCACCGGCAGCTCGATATGAATGTCGTACTCCTTGCGCTGGAAGAAAGGGTGCGGCTCGACCTCGATCTCGAGATAGAGATCGCCGGGGGCGACGCCGCGCGGCGCGCGCGGACCCTGGCCCTTGAGGCGCAGCGACTGGCCGCTGTCGATGCCGGCGGGGATGGTGATGTCGATGTTGCGGCCATCCGCCGTGGTCAACCGGCGCTTGCCGCCGAGCGCCGCGTCGAGAAAGGGGAGGCGCAGCGATAGGCTCTGATCGCCCAGCCGCTCCTCGCTCTCGCGCCGGCCGCGGCCGAGAATCTCGGCGATGATCTCGTCGAAGGAAAAGCCGCCGGCCCCGGCGCCGGCGCGCTGATAGGCGCGGGCACCGGCCCCGGCGCCCGCACCGGCTCTCGCTCCCTGGAAGCCGCGTTCGCTGCCGGCGGCGTCGATCTCGCCGCGGTCGAAGCGGGCGCGCTTCACCGGGTCGGAGAGCAGGTCGTAGGCCGCCGTCACTTCCTTGAATTGCTGCTCATTGGCACGGTTGCCGGGGTGGAGATCGGGGTGGAGCTTCTTTGCCAGGCGCCGGTAGGCCTTTTTTATGGTTTCGTCGGAGGCGTCGCGGCCGAGGCCCAGCACGACATAGGGATCTTTCATTGCCAAAGCCCGGTCACCTCGCTTTTGCTGCCGGCGCCGCCCATCTTGACGGCAACACCCGGCGGGGGCAACCGCCGCTTCGAAAACGCCAGGCTTCGGTCTATGGTAAGGCAACCGAGCGCGAGCCCCATGAGCAGCATTCCCTATCGCCAGCCTTTCGACGAGTTCGCCGCCTGGTTCGCCGAGGCGCAGGCGAAGGAGCCGCGCGATGCCAATGCCATGATCGTGGCGACGGCGAGCGCCGAAGGCGCGCCCTCGAGTCGCGTCATCCTGCTCAAAGGCGTCGATGAGCGCGGCTTCGTCTTCTACAGCAATCTCGACAGCCGCAAGGGCGAAGAGCTCGCTGCCAATCCGCGCGTGGCGCTTTGCTTCCACTGGAAGTCGCTGCTGCGCCAGATTCGCATCGAAGGTCCGGTCGAGGCGGTGACGGCGGCGGAGGCGGACGCCTATTTCGCCACGCGGCCGCGGCAGAGCCAGATCGGCGCCTGGGCCTCGGCGCAATCGCACCCGGTGGCGAGCCGGCAGGTGCTGGAGGAGCGCTTCGCCGAGATCGCCAAGCGCTTCGGCGACGGCACCATTCCGCGCCCGCCGCGCTGGTCGGGCTACCGCGTGCTCCCGCACCGCATCGAGTTCTGGACGGATCGCCCGTATCGGTTGCACGAGCGACTGGTTTATATCCGTGACGGCGCCGGCTGGCGCAGCGAGATCCTGTTCCCATGACGGCGACCGACGCAAAAATGGCGGCCGGTGCGCTGATGCGGCGCGCCACTTACGCCTCGATCACGGTGGCGTGTGTCATGATCCTGGTGAAGCTCGTCGCCTGGTTGCTGACGGGCTCGGTCAGCCTGTTGTCGAGCCTGCTCGATTCGCTGCTGGACGCCGCCGCCTCGCTGGTCAATCTGGTGGCGGTGCATCAGGCGCTGGTGCCGGCCGACCGCGAGCATCGCTTCGGCCATGGCAAGGCCGAGCCGCTGGCAAGCCTCGGGCAGGCGGCGTTCATTGCCGGCTCGGCCGTACTGCTGCTGATCGAGGCGCTGCAACACATTCTGACGCCTCAACCGGTGACCAACACGGGTCTCGGCATCGGCGTCATGATCTTCGCCATCGCGGTGACCTTCGCGCTGGTCGCGTATCAGCAACACGTCGTGCGCCGCACTGGCTCGCTGGTGGTGAGCGCCGACGAGTTCCACTACCGCACCGATCTCGTGCTCAACGGCAGCGTCATCCTGTCGCTGCTGGGGACGTGGCTGCTCGGCTGGGTCTATCTCGATCCGCTGTTCGGCGCCGCCATCGGTTTCTGGATCATCTATGGCGCGTGGGGAGTCGCGAGAAAGGCCATGGTGCAGCTCATGGATCGCGAGCTGCCCGACGGCGATCGCGCGCGCATCCGGGCGATTGCGCTCACGCATCCGCAGGTGAAGTCGGTGCATGACCTGCGCACACGCGCCTCTGGCCCCAACGCCTTCATCCAGATCCATGTCGAGATGGATGGCAACCTCACCCTCTCCGAGGCGCACCGCATCTCTGACGCGGTCGAAGCCGATATTCTCGCCGCCTTCCCGCAAGCCGAAGTCATGATCCACCAGGATCCCGAAGGGATCGAAGAGCCGCGGCGCAGCTTCCCCCCAGCGCACGCGGCCTCTAAGGTCGCGTCATGAGCAGTGAGCGCAGGACGATCCTCCTCACCGGCGCGAGCCGCGGCATCGGCCATGCCACGGTGCGGCGCTTCAGCGAGGCCGGCTGGCGCGTCATCACGTCATCGCGCGAGGGCGTGCCGCCGGAGTGCAAGCGCGATCCCAACTGGACGCATCACATCACCGCCGACCTCGCCGATGCTGCCGCCGTCGGGCACTTCGTCGACGAGGTGAACGGACTGCTCGGGGACGGCGCCTTGCACGCGCTCGTCAACAATGCGGGCGTCTCGCCGAAGACCCCGTTCAAGGAGCGGCTCGGCTGTCTCAACGGGGATATCGCCGGCTGGCACGACGTGTTTCAGCTCAATTTCTTCACGCCGCTGTCGCTGGCGCGCGGGCTTGCCGCCGCGCTGGCGCGCGGCAAAGGCGCCATCGTCAACGTCACCTCGATCGCCGGCCATGCCGTCCATCCCTTCGCCGGTTCGGCCTATTCCACTTCGAAGGCGGCGCTGTCGGCGCTGACGCGCGAGATGGCGGTCGAGTTCGCGCAGCTCGGCGTCCGCGTCAATGCGGTGGCGCCGGGCGAGATCGAGACGGCGATGCTGTCGCCGGAGACCGAGGTGCTGATCCCGCGCATCCCGCTGCATCGCCTGGGGACGCCCGAAGATGTGGCGTCAACCATCTTCTATCTCTGCAGTGCCGATTCCGGCTACGTCGCCGGCACGGAGATCTTCGTCACCGGCGGCCAGCACCTTTACTGAGCGCCGCGGCGGAAGGAGGCGATCAATGGCTTCGGTGGCGCTGGTTTCCATTTTCACGCTCGACCAGGTCGGGCTCGTCTCGGCGATCGCCGATTGCCTGTTCACCGCCGGCGTCAATCTGCGCGACACCAGCTTCGCCGTGCTCGGCCGCGGCGCCGAGTTCACCTCGGTCTGCGAGCTGCCGGACGGCGTCGATGCCGGGGCGCTCGGCCAAGAGCTCGAAGCGGTGCCGGAGCTCGCCGGCGCGCAGATCCGCGTCGTGCCTTACGCCTACGATCCGCATCCCGGCCCGATGGGCCAGATCACCCACCGCATCGAAGTGAGTGGCGGCGACCAGCTCGGCCTCATTGCCCGGCTCGCCGAGATCTTCACGCAGAACGGCGCCAATATCGTCCGGCTCGATGCGCAGAAGCTGCCGGAGACGGAGGGCGGACGCTACGTCACGCGCTTCTCGGTGTGGCTCCCCGCCGATCGCGCCGAGCTCTGCATCGCGGCGGTCGATAGCACGGCGGGAAGCCTCGGCCTCACCAGCTTCGCCGAGGAGGTCGGCGATTGATCGCCGGCGGCTTTGACGGCACGTTCCGGATAGAGCCGCGCGGCGCGTCTTCCTATCTTCCTCGGCATGACAGCGCTTTCGATCCATAGAACGGAACGGCGCGCCGATTGGGCGGCGCTGGAAGCCGGGCTGGACGCGCGCGGCTATGCGACGCTGCCGGGGCTGTTGACGCCGGCGGAATGCCGGGCGCTCCGGCTTCTCTACGACGACGAGGCGGCTTTCCGCAGCCGCGTCGTCATGGCGCGGCACGGCTTCGGCCGCGGCGAGTACAAATATCTGCGCTATCCCTTGCCGCCCGTGGTCGAGGCGTTGCGCCACGAGATCTATCCGCATCTCGCGCCGATCGCCAATCGCTGGCGCGCGGCGCTGAAAGAGAGCGGGCGCTTCCCGGCGGCGCTCGAGGATTACCTCGCCGAGTGCCATGCCGCCGGTCAGACGCGGCCAACGCCGCTCATCCTCAAGTATGGCGCGGAGGACTACAACTGCCTGCACCAGGATCTCTACGGCGATCTGGTCTTCCCGCTGCAGCTCACGGTGCTGCTCAGCGCGCCCGAGGATTTCACCGGCGGCGAGTTCCTGCTGCTCGAGCAGCGCCCGCGCATGCAGTCAAAGGCCGAAGTGGTACCGCTCCGGCAGGGCGAGGCGGTGATCTTCGCCGTCCATCATCGTCCTGTCCGCGGCACGCGCGGCGTCTACCGCGTCAACCAGCGTCATGGCGTAAGCCGGATCCGCTCCGGCGAGCGCTACACGCTCGGCGTCATCTTTCACGACGCGGCGTAGCGCGTCTCAGAATTGCCGACAGCCGGTCCGCGCTCAGCGACTGTCCTTCGCTACCTTGGGCAATTTGTCCAATCGCGAACGAGCCTCCGCATCGCCGCCGGCGATGCCCTTTTGGTACCACTGCTCCGCAGCTTCGGTGTCCGTGAATTTGCCGCGAATGTCCCTGGCCGTCAGAAAATTCGGGTCGTAGGTCGATCCGACAGCGGTCGCCGCATGGGCAAAGCCTATCGATGCGGCGAGCTCGTAGAATTGCCGCGCCGAGATGACGTCGCCGCGCGCAAAGGCTTCGTCGCCGCGCGTCATAGCGATGCCGATCATGGCGCTTGGCTCCGAGGAGCTGGGCGTCGCCGCATTGCTCGGCGACGAAACCATTGGCCCAGTGTTGGCGACGTCCCGAGAGGCCGCAGGTTTACTTGACGGAGCTTGGTCGGGCGCCTGGTTCCCGCGCGGGGCGCTGGATGACGCGGCTGCAGCGACAGCTCGAACCGGCGTCGCCTCGACGGCGTTAGTTGCTGCGTCCTCCGCGACAGCAGGCGCTGGTGGTTTGCGTTGAGCCGGCAGTAGATCGTCCTTGACCAGATAGGTTCCCACGACGCCGACCGCGACGCCTCCTGCGAGTGCCCATGCAAGGAGTGGGCGCCGAGGCACCGCCCGGCGACGTGGGCGCCGGGATTGCGGGAGCGGTTCGAAAGAAAGAACCTCGGCGGATCGAATAGGCTCCTCGGCCGGGAATTGCTCAGCGTCCGTCGCGACCCCGTTGGCCGCAGCCGAGGGCCCGGGCCTCTTCAGATCCATCGCTCCCACTCCCTCGCGAAAATCATGGACGCAGAGCCGAACGCGAGGCGATTAGCCGCTTCGTCTCGCCGCGGTTAAGCCCAGGGCCCCAATCCAGCGCATGGGTAGAACCACCGGTTACAGAATGGGTTCCGGAGTCAATTTTAGGGCGACGCCCTCGGGGCCTGATGCGTGCTCACCCGGCCGCATCAAAGCGAGATTACTTTGCCGTCCTCCGCCGCTTCGACCGTCAGGCTGCCGACGCGGCTCAGCATGTCGGGGCTGAAATGCGTGAGGACGAGGCGCTTCGGGCGGATCGTCGCCAGATGCGGCTCGAGCGAGCGCCAATCCAGGTGGTGCCGGATCTTCTTGTCGTGGAAATAGGCCTCGGCGATGAAGAGGTCGGCCTCGCGCGCCGCCGGGACGAGCGTCTCGGTCCATTCCGTGTCGCCGGTATAGGCCACGACCTTGCCGCCGCTTTCGAGGCGGAGCGCGTAGGGCGGCGCGCCGCAGGCATGGCGCACGGGGTAGGGGGTCACGGTGACGCCGCCGATCTCGCGCCGCTCCTCCGGCGCCAGCTCGACGATCTCGACGGGGAATTTCCGCTCGATCCCCGTGGAGCCCGGGAAAAGTGCTTCCATGGTGATGCGGAGCCGCTCCGTCAGGCCGGGCGGACCGGCGATGGTCAGCGGCGCTTGCCGCCGGCTGACGAGCTGCGCATCGAGGATGAAGAAGGGGATGCCGGCGAAATGGTCGCCATGGAGGTGGGTGATGAAGATGCTCGCGATGCCGTTGGGGTCGACGCCGAATTTGCGCATCGCGATCATCGACGAGGCGCCGCAATCGATCAGAAACGCGGTATCGGCGGCGGTGACGTGGAAGCAGGTGTTGAAGCGGCCGCCGCTGCCGAAGGCGTCGCCGCAGCCGAGAAACTGGACGCGCATCGCGCCGGGCTCAGCCGCGCTCGCGCTGCCGCAGCCAGGCGATGCGCTCTTCGACGAGCGCGATATCGTGGTCGAGCCAGTCGCGGAAGAGACCGGGATTGGCGCGCTGGCGGAGCTCGTCGAGCCGGACGCGCTCGTTCGCCAGCGATTCCGTCATCAGCGCGAGCTGGCCTTGCCGCTCGGCCGCCGGCAGATGGTGGAGGAAACGCAGCTTCAGCATCAGCGACAGCCGGTTGATCTCGCTCAGCGGCGAGCGGAGCTGCGCCTTGAGGAGGCCGCGCAGCGCCTCTTCGCCGCGAGGCGTCAAGCGCAAGGTCGCGTTGTCCGTCATGCCGAGGCCGTCCACCGCCTCGATCAGCCCCTCATAGCGCAGCAGCTCGAGCGAAGTGCCCATGAGGTCGAGCGACGGGCCGACGACGCGGCTGGTGAAGTGGCGAATCTCGGCGGCGAGATCGCCGTAATGCCGCGCGCCTTCGGCAAGGAGCCCGAGCGCGCAGAGCCGGACGGCTTCGACGGGAACGAGTGAATTGTCCCGGAACATGACGCGGCCTCAGGCGACGCGGCGGATCGGCAGCCGCGCCCAGACATCACCGAGCGCCGCCACCAGGCGTTCGATGTCTTCGTCGCTGTGCAGCGGCGAAGGCGTCAGCCGCAGCCGCTCGCCGCCGCGCGGCACGGTCGGATAGTTGATCGGCTGGACATAGATGCGGTGGCGCTCGAGCAGGTCGTCCGAGGCCACTTTGCAGAGCCGCGCGTCGCCGACCAGCACGGGGACGACATGGCTCGGGCTCGGCATCACCGGAAGATCGGCCTCCAGGAGGCGTCGCTTCAGCCGGGCGGCGCGCTCCTGATGCCGCTCGCGCAAGGCATTGTCGCTGCGGACATGGCGGATCGAGGCGATCGCGCCGGCGGCGATGGCCGGCGGCAGCGAGGTGGTGAAGATGAAGCCCGGGGCGAAGCTGCGGATGAAATCCACCATCGCCTTCGAGCCGGCGACATAGCCGCCGACGAGGCCGAAGGCCTTAGCCAGCGTGCCCTGGATCACGGTGAGGCGGTCGGCGATGCCGTCGCGCTCGGCAATGCCGCCGCCGGTTCTGCCGTAGAGCCCGACCGCATGCACCTCGTCGAGATAGGTCATGGCGCCATAGCGGTCGGCGACGTCGCAAAGCTCCGCGATCGGCGCAATGTCGCCATCCATGGAATAGACGCTCTCGAAGGCGATCAGCTTCGGCCGGCTCGGATCGGCCGTGCGCAAGCGGCGCTCGAGATCGGCAGGGTCGTTGTGGGCGAAGACATGCTTTTCCGCGCCGCTGTGGCGAATCCCCTGGATCATCGAGGCGTGGTTCAGCGCGTCGGAGAAGACGATGCAGCGCGGGATCTCGCGCGCCAGGGTCGAGAGTGCCGTCTCATTGGCGACATAGCCCGAGGTGAAGGCGAGCGCCGCCTCTTTGCCATGGAGCGCCGCCAGCTCGCGCTCGAGCACGACATGGTAATGCGTCGTGCCGGAGATGTTGCGGGTGCCGCCGGCGCCGGCGCCGGTGCGGTCGATCGCCTCATGCATTGCCGCCAGCACGGCGGGATGCTGGCCCATGCCGAGATAGTCGTTGGAGCACCAGACCGTGACCTCTTCGCCGAGGTCGTGGTTGAAAGCGCGCGGGAACGCGCCGGCGCGGCGCTCCAAATCGGCGAAAACGCGATAGCGCCCCTCGGCGCGCAACCCGTCAAGCCGGGTTTTGAAGAAGGTCTCGTAGTCCATCCCGTGTCCTCTATCCCCCGCTGAGGGGCAGAGGCAGAATAGCTCGCGCCGGCGCGGCTGCAATACGCAGAATCCCGGACGGCTCGGGCGGCTAGGCCACCGAAGCGAGCCCAGCCCGGTTCAGCGCCGCGGCGGTCTCGTCGAGCGCTTTGCCGAAGCGGCGCAGCATCTCGTCGATCTCGTCGGCGGTAATGATGAGGGGCGGACAGAGCGCGACCGTGTCGGCCATGGCGCGGAGGATGAGGCCATGCTCCTGCGCGCGTGCCGCAAAGAGGGTGCCGACGCCGGCCTTGGGATCGAACGGCGCCTTGCTCGCCTTATCCTTGACCAGCTCGACCCCGGCCAGGAGCCCGACGCCGCGCACCTCGCCGACGAGCGGATGGTCGGCAAAGCGCCGCAACCCTTCGAGGAAGCGCGGCGCCACCTGGCGGATATGGCTGAGGATGTCGCGCTCCTCGTAGATGCGCAGCGTCTCCAGCGCCACGGCGCAGCAGACGGGATGGGCGGAATAGGTGAAGCCATGGGCGAACACACCGATCTTCTCGCTTTGCGCGACGAAGGCCTGATAGAGCTCGTCGCTGATCACCGTCGCAGAGATCGGCAGATAGGCGGAGGAGAGTGCCTTCGCCATGGTCATGATGTCGGGCTTCAAGCCGAAGGTCTCGGTGCCGAACATGGCGCCGGTGCGGCCGAAGCCGCAGATGACTTCGTCGGCGATCAGCAGCACGTCGTATTTCCGCAGCACCTGCTGAATCTTCTCGAAATAGGTGCGGGGCGGGACGATGACTCCACCCGCACCCATCACCGGCTCGGCGATGAAGGCCGCGACCGTCTCGGGATCCTCGCGCAGGATCTGCGCTTCGAGGCTCTCGGCAAGGCGGGTGGCGAAGGCCTCCTCGCTCTCGCCGGGCTTGGCGAAGCGATAGTGGTGGGGGCAGTCCGCGTGGCGGATGTTGGCGATCGGCAGGTCGAAATCGCGATGGTTGTTGGGAAGGCCGGTGAGGCTCGCCGCGGCGACGGTGACGCCGTGATACCCTTTCATGCGCGAAATGATCTTCTTCTTGCGGTGGCGGCCGCGCGCATTGTTGTAGTACCAGACCATCTTCACCGCGCTGTCATTGGCCTCCGACCCGGAATTGTTGAAGAAGACCTTCGACATCTTCACCGGCATCAGGCCGATGAGCCGCTCCGCCAGCTCGGCCGCCACGTCATGCGTCTTGTGATTGAAGATGTGATAGAAGGGCAGCTTCTGCATTTGCCGTGTCGCCGCCTCGACCAGCCGTTCCTCACCGAAACCGAGCGAGGCACACCAGAGACCGGCGAGACCCTCGATATACTCCTTGCCGTTCTCGTCATAGACATAGATGCCCTTGCCTTCGGTGATGACGAGCGGCCCCTCGCTCTCATGCTTTTTGAGATGGGTGTAGGGATGGAGATGGAACGCGATATCGCGGCTTGCAGCCGAATTGCCACGCAGCATGGGAGGTCCTTCGCTCAGCGGGTCGAGTCTCGCTATTTGTCGCTGGCCGCGGCGGCCGAGTCAAACTTGTGTCGCGGCCAGGAGTCCGGTCGCTCGAAAGCGACGCCGATCGCGGCCCCAACGCGTCCTGAGCTGCGACGACCTGTCGCGGTTTTGCAGCTAAGCCTTTGATCACTCGGCGCGCCGCCGCCGACTATCGGAGCGCTCACGGAAGATATCAACAGGCTTGTCCCCAAACTGACACAATAGAACCTCCGATTTCGTTGGGAACCTGACCCGCAACTTGGCAATTCTACCGCCGCAGCGGGAGGGGCCGATGGCGGTGACGAAATTTGGTGAAGAGCCGAGATCCGACGGCATCGATCTTGATCGGGTGATCGTCGATCCCGATTACCGGCGCCGCGTCATCGACCGGCTGCGCGCCGAGGCCGAGACACGCGCGCCAACGCAACGGCCGCAGCCCGATCCCGGCGGCGCCGGCGACTGACCGCAAAGCGCGCGACGGGCAGATGCCCGCCGTTTGCCGGCCTGACGGAATACTCTAATTTTGAATTTTGACTGGATCGCGCGATTTGGCGTGCTCGAGCCTCAGCGCGCGCGCACGCCGCCGAGGAAACGGTCGACCTCGTCGCTGAGCTTCCGCGCTTGGCCAGCCAGTTCGGCCGCTGAGCCGAGCACGATGTTTGCGGCGCTGCCGGTTTCCCCCACGGCCTCAGTCACACCGGCAATGTTGACCGAAACGCTGTGTGTTCCTTCAGCCGCGTGCTGGACGTTTCGCGCTATCTCGCGAGTGGTCGCGTTCTGCTCCTCGACCGCCGAGGCAGCGGCGGTAGCGATCTCGTTGATGCGGCTGATGGTCTTGCTGATCTTGGACATCGCATCGATGGCATCGCGGGTCGCCCCTTGAATCGCTCCGACCTGCGCGGCGATGTCGTCGGTGGCTTTCGCCGTTTGCGTCGCCAGCGCCTTCACCTCCGAGGCGACGACGGCAAAGCCCTTGCCCGCTTCGCCGGCGCGCGCCGCTTCGATCGTGGCATTGAGCGCCAGCAAATTGGTCTGGCTAGCAATATTGTTGATGAGCGACACGACATCTTGGATGCGGTGGGCGGCTTCGGCGAGGCCTTTCACCGTCGCATTCGTGCGGTCGGTCTCGGCCACGGCCCGAGCGGCTACCTCGGCTGACTCGGCCACCTGCCGGCCGATCTCCGCCGTCGAGCTCGACAGCTCCTCGGCCGCCGCCGCGACCGTCTGCACATTCGTCGACGCCTCGGTGGAGGCAGCGGCGACGGCGGAGGCCTGTCGGTTCGAATGATCGGCGGTTCTCGCCAGGCTCGCGGCAGCCTCCTGCATCTCGCTTGCCGCTCCCGAAACCGTGTCGACGACGCTTTTGACCGTCACCTCGAAGGCATCGGCGAGCGACAGAAGCTCGGCGCGACGCTGCTCTTCCATGCGGCTGCGCTCCGTTGCTGCCGCCGCTTCCGCTTCCCTCGCGGCTCGCCCGGTGTCGCGAAATACGCTCAAAGCCGATGCCATCTCGGCTATCTCGTCGCTGCCCCCCGCAGGGATCGGAGCGTCAAAATCGCCGCCCGCGATCGCGGCCATGCTATTGCGCAGCGCGCCGAGGCGGCGGGCAACGCCGCGACCGATATAGAAAGCGCCGATCACCAAAGCGACCAGGAGGCTCGCGATGGCGACGGAGATCAGCAGCACGCGACCTCGCGCGATCGCCGCATCCGTCGTCGTCGCGGCCGTCCTGGCGGCAGTTTCATTGTGCACGACAAGCTGCGATACCGCGTCCTCGAGCGTCCCCGCCAGGCGGTGATTGGCGGCGATCGCCGTCTCGCCCGCGGCGGCAGCGTCGAGCTCGGCGCTGCGTAGCGCGAAGATGCTTTTGTCGCCGCGGCCGTCCTGGAGCAGTGCGTCCACCGGCTGGCGCAGTGCCGCGGCAGATTTGTCGTCGCCGAGTGCTCCCAGCGATTTCTCCAGATGACTGGCTGCGGCATTGAAGCGATCGAGCAGCGGCGGGAACAGGTCCTTGCTGGGGACGGCCGCGCCCTCGGTGAGCAGGCCGAGAACAAGGTTGCTGTCGGCGCGCAAGTCGGACATGGCCTGAAGCGCCACGACCTGCTTGTTGGCAAGATCGGACAAGTGCTGCTGCGTCGCTGCCGGATCTTTGGTGCCTGCCGCGTTCTGAAGGCCTGTCACCAGATCGAAGGATGCGTCGTCGACGAGCGGCGCGAGTGCTGCCTCAATTGCTTTGTGCGTGGCGCGCACCTGTGCAGCAAGCGCGGTGATCTGCCCGTCGAGCTCGAGCCGCCGCTGGACGTCCGCGGCGAGGCCAGTGAGATTCGCTGCCATCTGCCCTGCGGCACCGCGCAGTGCGCCGATCGTCTGATCGCGGTTGGCGGTGCTGGCGATCGCGTCAATCGCCTGTTGCAAAGACTTCTGATCGGCCTGTAGCGTGGCGAGCGTCGCGTCGTGCTCTTTCATATCGTGAGCGGCGAGCAGCGCCGGTGCGATCGACACGATCTCGGCGCTGCTGCGGGCGAGCCGGACCGAGGCTGTCATTGCCGGCAGATTCTCTCCGGCGATGCCGCCAAGGGCGCGACCGACTTCGTCGTAGGAGACGAAAGCGATCGCGCTGGCGAGAACGGTGAGGCCCGCGACCGCGCCGAAGGCGACGAAAAGCTTCGTGCGCAGGCCGAGCCCTCCCTTGCCGCGGCTTCGCGATGTCCGCGTAGTCTCCGGCGGCAGGATCATGATCGCGTGCTCCCGTCGTGTTACCCGTTCGTCTTGGTCAGCTTGTCCACCGCCTTGAAGGTGCCGTCGGGCTGCAGAACGGTGAGAAACACCTGGCTCGAGCCGCGATTGCTGCTGGCGGAATACTCGAGTTTCACCCCCCCGAGATCGAAGGTTCCCGTCTTGGTGATCGCGTCGAGCAGTGCTTTCCGCGTGGCCTCGCCCTCAACCTTGTCGAGCGCCCCGATGATGAGACGGCCGACCATATAGCCTTCGAGCGAGACGAAGCCAGGCTTGGCGTCGGGCTTCGACGCTTTGAGCGCGGCCTGGTAGCGCTTCACGAGCTCGATCGAGCTGTCCTCCGGCAGCGGCACGACCTGCGTAATGACGACGCCGGCGGCGTCTGAACCCAGCTCCTTGGCGAGCGCGTCGCTGCCGACGAAGGAGATGTTGACGAAAGTGGCGTCGAGCTTCACCTGATGCGCGAGTTTGATGAAGGCGGCGCAGGGCTGATAGGCGCCGATCATGATCACCGCCTCGGGCTTGCCCTTCATGATCGAGAGCAGGGCGCCCTTCACGGCTGTGGTGTTACGCTCATAGGTCCCTTCCGCGGCGAGCGTCATGTGGCGCTTGTCGAGCGCGCGCTTCACGCCGGCGAGGCCCGCTTGTCCAAAGGCGTCGTCCTGGTAGAAGATGGCGATGCGCGTGACGCCGAGATCTTTGGTGAGATGGTCCACCATCGTCTCGGTCTCCTGGAAATAGGAGGCGCGGACATTGACGACCCCAGGCTTGTAAGGATCGCGCAGGAATTCGGCGCCCGTGAAGGCCCCGATGAACGGTACACCGGCTTCCGTCGCGATCGGCTGCACGGCGGCCGAAGTCGGCGTGCCGACCGAGCCGACCAACGCGAAGACCTTGTCGTCGTTGATCAGCTTCTTTGCTGCATCGATCGACTTGCCAGGCTCGTAGCCGTCGTCGACGGAGACCAGATCGAATTTGTGGCCTTTGACGCCGCCCGCCTTGTTGGCCTCGTCGAATGCAGCGAGCAGTCCGTCGCGCATGCCTTGGCCCAGCGCCGCCGCCGGACCGTCAAGCGCGGCCGCTTGGCCAAACACGATCTTATCGGCGCTGACGCCGTTTTCGGCAGACGCGGGCAGGGCGGCGACCAACGCCGCGACGGCGAGGCCGAACACGGCTCCCGCAAGATGACCCATTCTCATAACGTGCTCCCGGTAACCTAGCGCTCCGCACCACTCTGGAGCGGATAAGCGATCGAACTCTACCGAGAGGGGGTTATCGATTACTTAAACGCATATCAGACTTCTTTTATCACATAACTTACCCGATTAGAGATGTTCTAGACTGGTAAAGATATATTATTTATTGTATCAAATGGGGGTGTTCGCCTCTTAGACTATTCAACGGAGCGGCCCGCGAAACAGCCACGGGCCCAGGTCTGCTCCCATCACGAATGGCATGTGATCGCCTCACGGGCTACTGGTGGAGCGCGTGCTCGCGGAATGCCTTGTCGATGGCGAAATTGATGTCGCTGATGACGTCGAGGCGCTCTTCGACGTTGCGGACGATGAAATGCAGCTCGAAGTTCAAGGTCGTTTCGCCGAAGCTGCGGAACAGCACCTTGATCGGATCGCGCTTGCTGTCGGCAATGATGCCGGGATGCGCGCCGGCAATCTCGAACAGCAGCCGGCGAACCAGCTCGGTGTCCGAACCATGCGATACGGCGATCGGCACGACGGCCTGGCCAAGGTGGTCGCGGAGCGTCCAGTTCTTGACATGCCCGGTGATCAGATCCGAATTCGGCACCGTG
The DNA here is from genome assembly GCA_035517635.1 of Allostellaceae bacterium. GTDB lineage: Bacteria > Pseudomonadota > Alphaproteobacteria > ATCC43930 > CGMCC-115725 > DAHUYF01. The sequence goes on from DATIYL010000201.1 coordinate 29,215, forward strand.
ACGTCCGATTGCTCGAAGGTGCGAATCTCGGTTGCGCGCACACGGATGCGCTTGACGTAGCCCTCGGTGCTGCCGACGACCACCCAGTCGCCGGTCTTGATCGGCCGCTCGAACAGCAGGATGAGCCCGGCGACGAAATTGCTGACGATGTTCTGCAGGCCGAAGCCGATGCCCACCGAGAGCGCGCTGGCGATGATGGCGAGGTTGGCGAGGCTGACCCCGGAGGCGGAAAGACCGGTGAGCGCCGCCAGCACGAAGCCGGCATATCCCACCATCGCCACCGCCGTGTCCTTGGCGCCGCGATCCATATGACTGCGCGCGAGCCATTTCGTCTCTGCCCAATTCTTGAGCCAGCGCGTGGCGCCGAGAAGCGCCGCGAAGATGATGACGCCGGTCAGCACCTTGGCGGGAACGAAACGCATATCGCCGATGGCGACGCCGTCGAGGAGATAGCCCAGGATGAGGGCCGTTCCCGCGTTGGACAATCCCCAGGCGTGAAGCAGCAGCAACCCCGCGCCGATCGCCAGCACGGCGACGGTCAGCAGCCGCAGCCAGACGAGGCCGGGAAAGTCTTCATGGGGAGCAAGCCCGATGCTGCGGCGCAGCTGCGCCGTCCAGCCCGGGCGCGTGCCGTCGAGGCCGGCACAAATCTCGCTGACGACGGCGTTGGCGAGCCAAAGGCTGGCGCCGATGGCCAGGCTCTCCAACAGCCCTTGCAAGAGATAGCTCGAAAGATTGCGATAGCCGAGCCACTCGGCGCCGATGATGATGCCCAGGCCGGCGAGGAGAGCGAGGCGCAGCATGCGCCCCGTCTGCTGGAAGCGCGGCACTTGGCCGACGAGCCAGGTGAGCCAGCCGAGATTCACCACCAGCACGGTCACGAAAATCGCCCGGCCGAAATCGAAGGCGTAGGCGGGGAGCGTGTCCTCCTCCGGGCGCAGCATCAGGCCCAGCACCATCACCGCCGCCAGCACGCTGAGGCGCCGCGCGAAGGACCGCGCGAGCGGGTCGGGCAGCCCGCTGACCTGCTGCGCCGGCGCGGGTGGCGCGAGCAGGCTATAGAGCAGGATCTTCGCCGTCATGAAGCCCGAGGCGCCGACCGCCGCGGCGGCGACGGTGCCGGCAGCGGCCGGGCCGGCCCAAAAGGTTCCGGCAACGGCGCTCGCCGCCGCCCATGGCGTTGCATAACGCGCGAAGCAGCCGGCGAAGGCATGTTTCACTTGGGCCGTGAAACGCGCGGCGGGAAGCGGCCGCGTCCGCCAATGGAGTTGCCGGCTCGCCCACCGGCCGAGGAAGGCGCCCGCGGCCGCGGCGCCGAGCAGGAGCGCGGTCACCCGCAGCAGCGCCCAGCGACTGGGCGCCTCGGCCACGAAGCCGACCACCGCCGTGATCCAAGGCCCGGGATTGGCCAGGTTTTTTTGTGCGAGCGCCAACAGGTTCTCGCCGCTTTCCGTCAGATGGCGGGCGAGCTCGGTCTTTTGACTCTCGTCGATGCGCGAGGCGAGCATATCTGCGATGACCAGGTCGAGGCGGCATTCGGCCAGGCTGTTCGCCGCCTTGCCCATATAGGCCTCGATCGACTGCCGCGTCTTGGCGAGCTCGGCATTCTCATGGTCCTGCGGCTTGCCGAGGGCCGCCTCCGCCTGCTGCGACTGGGAAAGCGCGGCATCGGCGGTCTGCCGGCATTGCCCGGCTCGGCTGCGCAGCGCCATCACCCTGTCCAACGCGGCGCTGAGCTCGGCGGGCGACATCCGCTCGACCCGCAATGTCTTGCCGATCTGCCGCAGCTCGTTATGGATTTCCGCCGAGACGCCCGCGTCGATCTGCGCGGCCGCCGGCTGCAGCGCGCCGATCCAGCACCAGCTCAATAGGGCGAGGCAAATCGACGCGGCGAGGCGTCGTCCCTTCGATGGTTCAGCCATGAAAGTCCAATGCGCTATCTGAAGCCGATCGACCGTCGCGGAGAATAGTGTCGAAGAGAAGGTGAGGGCGGGGCAATATTGGGGTCGGCTCGTCGCAAATGCCGTCCGCGTAGCGACAGGATTGGCTGCCGGTTCTCTCACATGGTGAAAGACGCGAAGCCCGCGCGTCGCACGCGACACGGAGGGCCTGCGTTTACGTGTACACGGGGATGCGTAGGCCTTGAACCGCTGCACAAATTGGTGGCAGCACGTCGATGCGCAGCGGCCTGTTCTTGCTGGTGGTTACACCCCTTCGGTGCGTTTTGAAGAGCGACGGGCGCGGACGCTGCTCGTCCGCTCTCGCTTGCGGCACTCGGCGCTTGACAGCCGCGGCAAGGCAGCACAACGATGCTGCAACTAACAAAAATTGAAAAACATAAAACAGGGAGGTTTAGATGATGCGCGTCCGCCACGTGTTGGCGCTGGCTTGCGCTGCCGGCATGCTCGCCTCTTCGGCGGCCTTGGCTGCAGATACCATCAAGATCGGCTTTCCCATCCCGCTTTCGGGCCCTGCGGCGCTCTATGGCGTGCCCATCCTGAAAGGCGCCGAAATGGCGGTAGCCGACATCAACGCCAAAGGCGGCGTGCTCGGCCGCAAGCTCGAGCTGATGTCGCGCGACAGCAAGGCCAATGCCGACGAAGCGGTGCGTCTCGCGCGCGAGCTCATCATCAAGGACAATGCCGATTTCCTTATCGGCACGCTCACCTCCGCGGAAGCGCCGGCGGTCTCGACCATCGCCAAGGAGAACAAGATCGTCTTCATCGCGCCTTCGGCGAAGACATCGGCGCTGACGGCGCCTGAGAACCTCCACCCCTACATCTTCCGCTTCGCCTCGAACACCACGACCGAAGGGCAGGCCGGCGCGATCATCATGTCGAAGTGGAAGGACCTCAAGACTGTCGCCACCATCGCTCCGGACTATGCCTATGGCCGCGACGCCATCGCCGCCTTCGTCGCCGAGCTGAAGCGGCTGCGGCCGGACATCCAGATTGTCGACCAGCAATGGCCGAAGCTGGGCGAGCCCGACTTCACGGCGTTCATCACCGCGCAGATGAGCAAGCGGCCGGACGCCGTGTTTTGCGATCTCTACGGCGGCGATTTCGTCACCTTCGTCAAGCAGGCCATGCCGCTCGGCTATTTCAAAGCGATCAATAACCGCCTCGCCGACGGCGGCGAGGTCGGCGCGGTGGACGTGGCCGAGCCTCTCGGCGCCAACTATCCCGTCGGCATCTGGTCGGACGCTTATGACCCGGTGATCTGGCCGGGGCACGAGCCGGCGGCGCACAAGGCTTGGGTCCAAGAGATGCAGAAATCCCTCAACTCGAAATACGGCTCGGGTTGGGCGATCCAGGGCTACAGCGCCGTTCTGGCGCTCGTCGCCGGCATCGAGAAGGCCGGCAGCACCAATTCGGATAAGGTGTCGAAGGCGCTGGTCAATCTCACCTTCGACACCCCCGCCGGCAAGCGCAGCTTCAATTCCAACCATGACGCCGATACCGGCGAATTCTGGGGCGAGATGGTGAAGGATCCGCAATATCCTTTCGCCATCATCAAGGATCCGACCTACTACAACCCGGAACCCGAGATGAACTGAAGAGGACCGGGCGCGGCAACCAGAGCGAAAGGGCGAGTGAGCGGTGGCCGCGTCGTTCCTGTTCAGCCAGTTCGTCGGCGGGCTCACCACGGCGATGTTCCTCTTCCTCATCGCCTCCGGCCTGTCGCTCGTCTTCGGCGTCATGCGCGTCCTCAATTTCGCGCATGGCAGTTTCTACATGGTCGGCGCCTATCTCGCCTGGGAGGCCATGCGCTGGCTCTCGCCCTCGCCGGAGGCGTTCTGGCCTGCGGTGCTGCTGGCGGCGCTTGGCATTGCCGCTTTGGGCTTCGTCGTCGAGCGGCTGCTGCTGCGCCATCTCTATGGCCAGGAAGAGCTCTACCAGCTGCTCTTCACCTATGCGCTGGTGCTGATCCTCGGCGATGCCGCCAAGTTCATCTGGGGCACCGGCGAGCTCTCGGTCTCGCGGCCGCCGGTCCTCGCCGCCAGCCTATCGCTCTTCGGCACCGATGTGCCGCTCTACAACCTCTTCATCATGCTGCTCGGCACGGCGATCGCGGTCGGCGGCTGGCTGGTATTGAGCCGCAGCGGTGCCGGCCGCATGGTGCGTGCGGCGTCCTATGATCGCGAGATGCTCGACGCGCTTGGCGCCAATGTCGGGGGCATCTTTACCGGCATGTTCGTCGTCAGCTCGTTCCTCGCCGGCCTCAGCGGCGCGCTGGTGACGCCGATCATCAGCATCGTGCCGGGCATGGACGTCGAGATCATCGTTCAGGCGTTCATCGTCGTGGTCATCGGCGGGCTCGGCTCGTTTTGGGGCACCTTCTGGGGCTCCGTCATCTACGGCGAGGTGCTCTCTTTCGGCATTCTGATTTTTCCCGGATTTTCGCTGTTCTCGGTCTTCGCGCTGATGGTTGTGATCCTGATCCTCCGCCCCTGGGGCCTGTTCGGTCGGCCGATCCGATGAGAACTTCCCGCTTCCTCGCCGCGCGCTCGATCCCCTGGACCCTGATCGTGTTCCTGGTCGCCCTCTGGGTGCCGTGGCTCGGCTCGCGCTACGACACCTTCCTCGGCACGCAGATCGCGATCGACGCGCTCTTCGCCGTGAGCCTCAACCTGTTGCTCGGCACCACCGGTCTCGTCTCTTTCGGCCATGTCGCCTATTTCGGCATCGGCGCTTATGCCTGCGGCATTTTGATGAAGACCTATGGCGTGCCGTTCGTCCTCGCTTTCCCGGCGTCGGGGCTGGTCGCCGCCGGCTTTGCGCTCGTCTTCGGCTATTTCTGCGTCCGCTTGAGCGCGATCTATTTCGCCATGCTGACGCTCGCCTTCTCGCAGATCGTCTGGGCCATCTGCTTCAAATGGAACGCGGTCACGGGCGGCGACCAGGGCTTGCCGAACATTCCTTATCCGAGCCTCGATTGGATGTCGTCGATCCCCGGCCTCGGCGATCTGAGGATCGCCGACCAGTTCTACCTGCTGACCATCGCTCTCGTCGCGCTCTCGCTGGCGGCGCTGCGGCAAATCACCCGCTCGCCCTTCGGCCGCATGCTGACGACAATCCGCGACAATCCCGAGCGTGCGGCCTTCATCGGCATCAATGTGCGCGCTTACGAGCTTGCCGCGTTTTCCGTCGCCGGCGGTTTCGCCGGTTTCGCCGGCGCGCTTTACGCCATCTTCAATCGCGGCGTCTTCGCCGATTACGTCTTCTGGTCGAAATCGGCCGAGGTGATGATCATGGCGATCCTGGGCGGCATCAATTACTTCTGGGGACCGCCGGTTGGCGCCTTCGCGCTGGTCTGGCTCAATCAGGAGATCACCTCCTACACGCAATACTGGCCTTTCGTGCTCGGCGTCGTGCTGCTGGTGCTGCTCTTTGCCTTTCCCGGCGGCATCGTCGGCGGATTGGTTGCGGGTTTCGGGCGTGTGCGGCGCCTCGTCTATCGCCATGCTTGACGTCCGCGGGCTCACCAAATCCTTTGCCGGCTTCGTCGCCGTCGACGGCGTGAGCCTTGCCGTCGAGACGCGCCAGATTGCCGCGGTCATCGGACCGAACGGCGCCGGCAAATCGACATTCTTCAACCTGATCACCGGTCATCTGCGGCCGGACGGCGGCCAGGTGCTGCTCGACGGCCGTGACATCACCGGGGTCCCGCCGCACCGCATCTGCCGCATGGGCGTGGGCCGCTCGTTCCAGCGTACCAATATCTTTCCGCGGCTCTCCGTGTTCGAGAACGTGCAGGCGGCGTTCCTTGCCCATCGCGGCCGCGGTCGCGATTTCTGGTCGCGCTCGGACGGCTTCTATCGCGACGAGACCTCGGCGCTGCTGCAATCGATCGGCCTCGGACCGCAAGCGGGCGCGGTCGCCGGCACGCTCTCCTATGGCAACCAGAAGCAGCTCGAGCTCGGCATCGCGCTGGCGAGCGAGCCGTCGGTGCTGCTGCTCGACGAGCCCACCGCCGGCATGTCGGCGTCCGAGACACATGACAGCATTCGCCTCCTCGAGCGCATCGCCGAGGAGCGGGCGCTCACGCTGGTTTTCACCGAGCACGACATGGAGGTGGTGTTCGGCATTGCCGAGAAGATTGCCGTGCTCCATCAGGGCCGCGTCCTTGCCGAGGGTACGCCGGAGGAAGTGCGGCGCGATCCCGATGTCCGTCGCGTTTATCTCGGCGAGCATTCATGACGCCGGTGCTCGTGGTCGAGGATATCCACACCGCCTATGGCCTGAGCCGGGTGCTGTTCGGCGTCTCGCTCGAGGTGGCCGTCGGCGAATGCGTCTGCCTGCTCGGGCGAAACGGCGTCGGCAAGACCACCACCATGCGCTCGATCATGGGCCTGACGCCGCCGAGCCGCGGCCGCGTCCTGTGGCAGGGGCGGGACATCGCCGGCTGGGCGCCGCACCGCGTGGCGCGCGCCGGCATCGGCTTTGTGCCGGAGGATCGCCGCATCTTCGCCGAGCTCTCGGTGTGGGAGAATCTCGATGTCGCCCGGCGCGCCGCCCGTCGGCAGAGCCGCTGGACGGTAGACTCCGTCTACGAACTCTTCCCGGTGCTGCGCGAGCTGCGCGATCGCCGCGGCGGTTATCTTTCCGGCGGCGAGCAGCAGATGCTCACCATTGCCCGGACGCTGATGGGCAACCCCGACCTGCTGTTGCTCGATGAGCCCTCCGAAGGACTGGCGCCGCTCGTCGTCGAGACGCTCCGGGTCAAGATCGGCGAGCTGAAGGCGCAGGGCCTCACCATCCTGCTCGCCGAGCAAGGCGTCGAATTCTCGCTGTCGCTCGCCGATCGCGTTTACGTCCTCGAGAAGGGCTCGATCCGGCATTCCGGACCCGCCGCCGAGCTGCGCGACGACAAGGCGCTCCTCGACCGGCTGATCTCCTTCTAGGGCGCGAGTTCGTCAAGGCCGATTGCGCGGCTCTTGAGTTGGGGGCGGGGGAATTTGGGTGGAATTCCGCCGCGTCGCGGGCGGTGATATGATCGGTCACGTGGCGGCAGCGGAGGCGCGCGCGATCGGGCAGCGGCTCGATCCCCTTTCACCATTGCGAAGTTTCGAGACGCCAGCCGCAGCGACGACCTGACTTATGTAGCGCAATGCGCGCGCTTCCCTGACGGCATGCGCAAGGCCAGGGTACCATTGGACGAAAAGACGGTTCGGCCGTCCGGAACCCGATGCAAATGACGCCTTATTCACGGAGGACTCTCCATGGCGAGATTGGGCCGTGCAATGACGATCGGTTGCCTAGTCTTTGGCGTAACGCTCCTTGCGGCAAATGCGCGGGCGCAGATGCGCCCACCCATCGCCGAGCAGATTGCCAAGGCCTATGGCCTTGAGTCGTTCGGGCAAATCGAGGCAATCCGCTATACGTTCAGCGCGCAGTTCCCAGGCGTCAATATCTCACGCACATGGGTTTGGCACCCCAAGACCGACGAAGTCTCCTATGAGGGAAAAGATAAGGAGGGCAAGCCGGTGAAGGTGTCCTATGTCCGCTCTCAACTTGGTGGCGCGCCTGCCAAGGTGACGGACGTGATCGACCCGGATTTCGTCAATGATCAGTATTGGCTACTCCTGCCGTTCCACGTTTACTGGGATTCCAGCGCCGATGTACAAGACATGGGCATGCAAAAATTGCCCTCGGGAAAGGGGTCAGCGAAGCAGGTGGTGGTGAAGTATCCTTCGGAGGGCGGCTACTCGTCTGGCGATACGTGGGAGCTTTACCTCGGGCCTGACAGCCGAATTCAGGAAATGGTGTATCGTCGCGGCGGACCCAAAAAACCGAGTCTCGTCATAACCAGTTGGGAGGGCTACAAGATGGCCGGCCCTCTCCTGATCTCAACGGAGCATAGCGGGACGGCGGACAGCAAGCCGCTACACCTCTCCTTTTCGAATGTGGCCGTCAAGCTGGCGGGGTCGGATACCTGGGTGAGCGCGCGATAGGAAAAGAGGCGGGCTCGTTCTGTCAATCGGCGTCGGCCTTCACGAATCACACTTTGCCCTGTAACCTTTTGCCGAGGCTGGACGAACAAGAAACACCGCGCCTCGCGGGACCACGCAGGAGGGAGCCAGGAGTGCCGCTGAGCGAGGCGCCCCGCGCGAGCGTTTGTGCGCTGGCCATCATGGCCAAGGCGCCACGCAACGGTGAGGTGAAAACGCGTCTCGTGCCGCCGCTCACGGCGGAAGAGGCCACGATCCTCAGCGCCTGCTTCCTCAAGGACATCACCGCCAACTTCATCGTCGCTTCGACAACGGTCCCCGTCGCCGGCTATGTCGCCTACTCGCCAGCGGGCTCCGCAGCGTTGTTTCGCGATCTGGTCGCCGCGCAGATCCTGCTGTTGCCGCCGCGTCGGATCGGCTTGGGTGCGAGCCTGCTCGACGCCGCGGAAGATCTCCTCGCGGCCGGCTACGGCGCGGTCTGTCTCGTCAACGCCGATAGCCCGACACTGCCGACATCGATCCTGCTCCAAGCCGTCGAAGCCTTGCGCGCGCCGGGCGATCGCGTGGTGCTCGGCCCGGCATGCGACGGCGGCTACTACCTCATCGGCTTGAAGCGGGCGCATCAGCGCCTTTTCGAGGACGTCGCCTGGAGCACGGAACGGGTGTTCCGCCAGACGATTGAACGAGCCGCGGCCATCGGGCTCGATGTCGTGACGCTTCCGCTGTGGTACGACGTCGATGATGCGACGTCACTCGGTTGGCTGTGCGGCGAGGTGCTCAGCGGTTGCCGGCCGCCGCGCTGCGTCCTCGACGGATATGCAGCGCCCCAGACGGGCGAGTATCTGAGCCGTCTGGTGGCGTCTGGCGCCGGCGAGCGCCTTGGCGTCCACCCTATGGCGATCGGGCACAGGGAACGATGAACGTCAACCGGCGGCGAGCCGCAATCTTGACGACGCTGGGTGCGATGTTGCTGCTCCTGACCGGGCTCGGGCTTCTTCTGCAGCACGAGAATGCCCGCGCCGGCTTCATCCTTGTCGCGCTGGTTCAGGGAGTGGTCTATCTCCTAGCGGTTGCCATCACCTGGCGCGGCGGATTTTCCCGGCGCGCTCTGATCGCGATGCTGGGGCTCGCGGCGGTGATGCGTCTCGGTGTGCTCTTCGCTCCACCCTACCTCTCGGATGACATCAATCGCTACGTCTGGGATGGCCGGGTCGAAGCGGCCGGCATCAATCCTTATCGCTATATCCCGGTCGATCCGCATCTCGCCGCGCTCCGGGATGACAAGATCTTCCCCAATGTCAATCGCAGCACCTACGCGCCGACGATTTATCCGCCGGTCGCCGAGTACATCTTCTTCATCACGACACGCGTCAGCGACTCTTTGACCTGGATGAAGGCGACAATGCTCGCCTTCGAGGCGATGACCATCGTTCTTCTGCTTCGCCTGCTGATGCGCTTCGAGCTGCCGCGCGAGCGAATCCTCATCTATGCCTGGCACCCGCTGTTGCTGTGGGAATTCGCCGGAAGCGGCCATATCGATGCGGCTGTCGCGACCTTCGTGACGCTGGCGCTGTGGGCGCGGCGGCGCGAGGCGGACTGGCTTACGGGCGTTGCGGTTGCCGCTGCCGGTCTCGTGAAGTTCTTTCCCGCGGTCATTTTCCCCGCGCTCTATCGCCGGTGGGACTGGAAGATGGCTGCCGCCGCAGCCGCCGCCGTCCTCGTCGCCTACCTGCCCGTTATCGGCGTCGGCCGCGCCGTCCTCGGCTTCCTGCCGGGCTACGCGAACGAAGAGGGCCTGGAGAACGGCTCAGGGTTCTTTCTGTGGAGTCTGCTGAAGAGCATGGCGCCACCGATCGGCGATCTCGGCGTCCTGCCTTACCTTGCGCTCGCGGGGGCGGCAGTCGCGGCGCTTGCGACCTATATCGTGCTGAGTGATAGGGCTGCGAAACACTATATCGGCTCGGCCATGGCCTTGGCGGTTGCGACGACGATCCTGCTCTCGCCGCATTACCCCTGGTATTTCGCCTGGATCGTGCCTTTGCTCTGCTTCGCGCCTTATCCGTCGGTCCTCTATATGACGGTCGCCAGTCCCCTCCTTTATTTCGTGCCTGGCGGTCCGGACCCCCATGGTCACCGGATGATCGTCGATTGGGTGATTTACGGGCCCTTTGCGGTGATTGCGGGTTTTGAGCTGTGGTATCGCCGCCGGCGAGGCGGTGCCCGGTTCGTCAGGGTGGAAGCATGAGCGCCGGCGGCGTTGCCGGAAGCGGCCGGCCGGTGAGCCCGTCGCGATACTTCGACCACATCGAAGAGCGTCGCGGAGAGCTCGCCGAAATCGAGCCCGTGTGCCTCTATCTCGAGACCACGAACCGCTGCAATCTCCTCTGCGGCACCTGCCCCCGCACCTTTGAAGACCTCGAGCCGCCGGCCGACATGAGCTGGGAGCTCTTCGCCGCGATCGTCGACCAATTTCCGAAGATCGCGCGTGTCGTCCTTCACGGCGTCGGTGAGCCCATGATGGTGCGCGATCTGCCGCGCATGATTCGCTATCTCAAAGCGCGCGGCACCTATGTGCTGTTCAATACCAATGGTACGTTGCTGACGCGCCGCAAAGGAAAAGAGCTGATAGAGTCGGGCTTGGACGAGTTGCGTGTCTCGCTCGACGCCGCCGAACCCCATAGCTTCGCGCTGGTGCGCGGTCGCGACATGTTCGACCGGATCCTCAAGAACGTTCGTGCCTTCACGGTGATGCAGCGTGAGCTCGGCGGCGACATGCCGCGCGTTTCGCTCTGGCTGACGGGCCTCAAGGAGACGATCGCCGAGCTTCCGGCCTTTGTCCGGCTGGCGTGCGACATCGGGGTCCGCGAGATCTATCTGCAGCGCCTGGTCTATTTTCCGGAGGGCCAGGGCTTGGCCCGCGAGGAATCGGCGTTGTTCGACCAGGCCGGCGGGCCGGAAGCCAAGATTGTTCGCGAGGCCGAAGAGCTGGCCCGCTCGCTCGGTATCGCTTTCAACGCCTCCGGCGCGACCGAGCCCGGCACGAGCCTCAAGCAGCAGCAGGACCGCCAGCCCTGGTCGCTCTGCCGCCGGCCGTGGACGCTGATGTACTTTACCGCGCACGGCAAGGCTCTGCCTTGCTGCATCGCCCCCTTCTCGATGCGCGGCTATGACGACTTCACGCTCGGCGATGCCACGCAGCAAACCCTGCGGGAAATCTGGAATGGCGTGAGGTATCGAGAATTCCGCCGCGCGCTGCTGAGCGACGCCCCGCCGGCCGCTTGCGCGCGCTGCGGCCTGCGCTGGAGTCTCTGATGCCGGCGCCGGAGCTGCGCACCGAGCCGGTGGCGGGAACCCGGCATCCGCGCGTCGCTCTGATCATTCCGACGCTCAACGAGGAAGAGGCCATCGGCGAGGTGGTTCGCGCGGCTCCGCGCCATGCCATCGACGATGTCATCGTCGTCGATAGCGGCAGCGACGACCGCACTGTCGAGCGCGCGCATGCCGCCGGCGCGCGCGTCATCGCCGAGAGGCGAGGCTACGGTCGCGCTTGCGCCGCCGGTGCTAAAGCGGCGGATGACTGCGACATCATCGTCTTTCTCGACGGTGACGGCAGCGACCGGCCGGAACTCGTGCCGGTACTGCTCGCCCCAATTCTCGCGGGCACGCACGACTTCGTCATCGGCTCGCGCACGCGGGGCGAGCGCGAGTCCGGCAGCATGAACGCGCTCCAGGTCTGGGCGGGACGCATCGCGGGCGCCTTGACGAAGCAGCTCTACGGCGTCGCCTATTCCGACATGTGCGCGTTTCGCGCCATCCGGCGCCAATCGCTGAATCGGCTCGGCATGCGCGAGATGACTTATGGCTGGAATCTTGAAATGCAGATGCGCGCCGCCCGGGCCGGACTGCGGATCCTCGAAATACCGGTCGCTCATCGCCGCCGGCTCGGCGGCGCGTCCAAGGTCTCGGGGACCGTCCAGGGCACGATCAAGGCGGCGCTGCGCATCGGCCTTACTTTCGCGCGGGTCGCCATCGAGCGGCAGGATCGGCTAACGGCCGACGCACCGCGCGAGCCACCGAGGAGTAGCCCATGAAAGCAAATCCCCTGTCGGATGTCGTGCAATTCCTCCTTCAACCGGCCTGGACCACCGGTGTCTATTGGCTGCTGCTGCTGGGCAGCGTCGCCATCGCCGCCTATGCCTTCGCGACGATCGGAAGCCAACGGTCGCTTCGCCATGTCGGCGATTGGATCTTACGCTTCCTGATCGGTTCGATGTGGTGGCAGCAGACGCTCTGGAAGCTGCCGCCATACTACACCGACCATCCCGATCAGCCGACGACGACCGGCCTTTATTACTGGATGACGGAGATGGGAAAGTCGGCCTCGATCCCGCTTCAGGCGGATTTCGTCAACAACATCGTCCTGCCGCATTTCTACCTGTTCGCCCCGATCGTCTACAGCCTCGAGGTGCTGACCGCCGTGTCGCTGATCCTCGGCATCTTCGTCCGCTTCTGGGGCGTTATCGGCGCCTTGCAGATCCTCAATTTGTGGCTCGGACTTTACAATGCCGAGGGCGAATGGCCGTGGACCTACTTCTTCCTGCTCGTGCTGCAAGTGATCTTCGCGGTCCATCAATACGGCAGGAGCCTGGGTCTCGATGCGATTATCGTCGACCGGTACGCGCGCGCCACTCACCGCGGCGCCGTCTCCGGCCGCGTGCTCGATGCGCTGACTTAGGTTTTCGGGCCCGGCTTATGTAACTTCGATCAGCGGCGGGCGAAAACAAATTTGCTCGGCAACAGCGGACCGCGTAGCATGACTGCAAAAGCTCAGAATTCGCGGTCGTGCCGGCGCAAAGCCGGGGAAAAATGTGTTGGCCGTGACGTTTCAGGGACTCCGGGAGGCCGTCATGAACCATAACACCGCGGTGGCGAATGCGAAGGATGTCGCCGATCGCGTGCTGACACCGGCGGTCCGGCAAAACGACAGAGAGGGACGATTTTCCTCCGAGGCGGTCGCGGCGCTGGGGGCGGCCGGGCTTCTCGGATTGATGCTGCCTGAGGAAGTCGGCGGATCGGGACTTGGGCCGCGCAGTTTCGCAGCCGTGGTCGCGACCCTCGCCGAAGCGGATGCTTCGGTTGCCATGGTTTACCTGATGCATGCGAGTGCCGCGGCAACGATCGCCGCGGCACGCCCCGGGGCCGCCGTCGCACCGATCCTGAAGGACATCGCCGCCGGCCGCCATCTCTCAACTCTGGCGTTCAGCGAGGCTGGATCGCGCAGTCATTTCTGGGCACCGATCTCGCGGGCACGCCGCAACGCCGCGGGGACGCATCTCACGGCCAAGAAATCGTGGGTGACCAGCGCCGGTCACGCGCAGAGCTATGTCGTCTCCTCGCTCGCGCCCGAAGCGACCGACCCCACGCAATCAACGCTCTATCTTGTGCAGAAGGGCGCTTCCGGGCTGTCGGTCGCCGGCCCGTGGGACGGCTTGGGATTGCGGGCCAACGCGTCGGCGCCGATGACGCTGGAGGACTGCGCGGTTGCGCCTGAGCATCAGCTGACCGAAGACGGTGGCGGGTTCCCGGCGATGCTGCAGGTGGTGTTGCCGCTCTTCAATCTTGGGACGGCGGCGGTGGCGTTAGGGCTATGCCGTGCCGCCGTGGCAGCGACGGCGGCGCATCTCAAGACCGCCCGCTTCGAGCATCTCGGCCAGACCCTGGGCGAAGGCCTGCCAACGCTGCGCGCGCAATTGGCGACGATGCAAATCGACAGCGACGGCCTGGCGGCGCGTATCGACGATGTCGTCGATCATCTCGAGCGCCCGCGCGAGGCGACGATGCTGCGCGTGCTTGAAAGCAAGGCGGCAGCGGGCGACGTGGCGATCAACGTCACCTCGGCCGCCATGCGGGCCTGCGGCGGCGCTGCATTCTCGAAGCATACGAATATCGAGCGCCTCTTCCGGGATGCCCATGCCGGTGCGGTCATGGCGCCGACCGGCGACGTGCTGCGCGAATTCATCGGGAAGGCGGTCCTCGGAATCCCACTCTTCTAAGCGAGAAGGCAGCCATGACGCGAACGATCTGGGTGGGCGCCGTAGCCTACGATTCGAAGGTGGTGTCAATCTGGGAAGGGATGCGGCGCTACTTTCACGAGGAGGCGCATTTACCCGTCGAGGTCGTGCTGTTTCAGAGCTACGAGGCGCAGGTGAGCGCTCTGCTCGCCGCGCCCGGCGATCCCGCGCCGCGCATCGACATCGGCTGGAACACGAATCTCGCCTATCTGCAGGCGGATGCCTGGAGCGAGCATCGCTGCCGTCCGATCGCGATGCGCGACACCGATCTCGGCTGGATGACGAAGATCGTGGCCTCGAGCGCGGGTCCGGTCGCCGCGCTCGGCGATCTCCGGAACCGCACGCTCGCGCTCGGCAGCCGCGACAGCGGACATGCGGCAATTCTTCCCGTTCACTTTCTCGGGCGTGAAGGCCTGGTCGAGGGACGCGACTACCGCACACTGCGCTTCGACAGCGATGTCGGCAAACATGGGGATACCGGCACGAGCGAGGCCGAGGTCGTCCGCGCGATCCTGGACGGGCGCGCCGACGCCGGTGCCATCGGCAGTCCGTTCTGGAATACCCTGCGCAGCGAGCGTTTGGTGCCGGAAGGCGCGTTGATCGAGATCTGGACATCGCCTCCCTACAATCACTGCATGTTCACGGCCCGGCCCGATTTCGATCCGTCGTTGGCGCAGCGCTTTGCGGACGCTCTGTCCGCGATGAGCTATGACAATCCCCGCCACCGCGCCGTGCTCGACGCGGAAGGGCTCAGACGCTGGGTCGGTCCTCATCTGGACGGCTATGATGCGTTGCGCGAGGCTTCGGTGCGCCAGGGCTTTTTCACGCGCAATTGAAGATAGCGGCCAGCCGCCGCTGATGCGCGGTTTCCCGATCGAAGGCGCGATGGACCGCGGCAAAGGCGTCGGCGAGCGGAAAGATCTCCGGCGTCACCAACAGATCCGCATCCTCGGCCCCCACCGGATGCCAATAGACACCGTCGGCCGTGATCGTGATCTCGGGCACCAGGTCTGCGCGGGCAAGCGCAACGCCTTGCTCTGCGAAGCCGCGAAGGGCAACGCGGCGGATCACCCGATCCGCTTCAGCGATCTGCCGGGCGTCGAGGAAGCGGCGGAACTCCTCGGCTTCGGCATCGCTCGACACGGTGGCCGCCAATCGCACGCGAAATCCTTCAGTCCGGGCGCGTTCTATGCCCTTCCATGCCCGCGTCCATGTGCCCGCGCCGCGATGGCAATCGTGGCGCTCGGGTGTCGGGCTATCGAGGCTGATCTGCAGCGTGACGCGTTCGCGCGCGAGCGAGCGAAGGCTGTCGAGCCGCCGTCCCGCGAGCAGCGTCCCGTTGGTGAGCACGGTCGTTGGTGTAGCCGCCGCGCAAGCGGCCAGGATCTCGCCGAGATCTGCGAGCAGAAATGGTTCGCCGCCGGTCACGAAAATTTCACCGACGCCGAGCGCGGCGGCCTCGAGCGCGATCCGCCGCACGCGGTCGAGACCGAGCGCGCGGCGCGGCGCGGTGGGCGAGGAGCGGACGCAGCAGTAGTCGCAGCGCAAATTGCAGTCGAAATTCGTGTAGAGCCAAAGCCGCGACCCGATCGGACGGTCGGCATCGGCAGGCGCGGGCGCGTCGCCGCATCGGAAAACCCAGCGATAGCCGCCCGCCGCAGCGGAGGTATCGACCAGATTGTTATGGGTGAAGCGGCACCAGGCCTCGAGGTCGGTGCCAAGGCTCGCTTGGCTGCTGGTCACGGCAACGAGATCGCCCGGACGGGCACGGCGCAGGGCGGCAATCAGCTCCTGCAGCAGGCCGGAGGCAAACGTCCTGCTGCCCGCATCGATCTCGAAATTGGCTCTCAGTGCCATGCGTCAGACTATACCTTGAGCTGCTGGGATCTAAAATCGTTCACGCGAATGCGCTTTGACAGCGCGGAATAGTGTTGATATCAACGTAATGCCTGCCTCCACTTCCTTTCGATCGCGCCGACGTCCTCAAACCGCAACGGGTTTGCAATCATGCCGAAATTCGAAGGCCGCTTCGTTTGGTACGAGCTGATGACGACCGACACGGAAGCCGCCAAGGCCTTTTATGGCAAGGTGGTCGGCTGGGGCGCGCAGGATGCGCAGGTTCCCGGCGTGAGTTACACGCTCTTCACCGTTGAGGGAATGCCGGTC